>NZ_JBIWNL010000008.1:0-320696 GCF_044767225.1 Kitasatospora sp. NPDC101447 | reverse complement strand
GCAGCAGCGGCTCGATCACCGCCCACTGAGCATCCGTCAACGACGAGTCATAGGACGGCTTGCACGCACAGACACACATGGCGGTGATCTTCGCGAACAGGGCAACGCAAAGATCACCACCAGTGGATCACGCCATGAAGTTGATCAATTACCCAACACTTTCTCAGCCGGTGGCGCCGTCGGTGAGCTCACGGACGATGTCCAGGTGTCCCGCGTGACGGGCGTACTCCTGGAGGACGTGGAAGAGGATCCAGCCCAGGGTGGGCCGGGGGGTGCCGTCGTCCGGGAAACGGCCGCCGGCCGCGGCGACGGTCGACAGCGGCGTCCCCGACACGATGTCCCGGGTGTGCTCGCCACCCGTGTGCAGCGCGGCGAGCAAGTCGGCGGCCGTCTCCTCGGGGCCGACGTGCCAGCGGTCCGCCGGGCCCCAGTCGCCCCAGGGCGCCTCGACCTGCTCGCCCCGGAAGCCCCAGCGCAGCCAGCGCTGCTCCATGTGGACGAGGTGCTTCAGCAGTTCGAGCAGGGTCCACCTGGAGGGGAGCCGGCTGGTCCGCAGCTCCGGGTCGGACATGCCCTCGACCTTGGCGCTGATCACGGACCGGTAGTAGTCCAGGTAGTCCAGCAACAGCGTGGTCGGGTCGGACAGTTGCTTGTCGGGCTCGGGCAGCGAGGAGGTCATGGACCGAGTCTGCCACCGCGCCGGCCGGGCGCGCCGAGCGGCACCGTGGTGCGGAGTGGGCACCGGGTCGGACGACGGCGAGTCAGCGCCGTCGTGCGCGAACGTCCACGAACGTTCACGAACGTCCGCGAACGTCCGCGGAGCTCGGCGAGTTGCCGCGAAGGATAGGCTGCCGGGCATGATCCGGAACGCGACTGCTGCACCGACCTCAGGAGAACTGGTCCTCCTCGACTCCGCGGCGGTGGCCGAACGGGCGGGCGCGGACGGGGAGTTCGCGGCCGCTGCGCACCGGATCCTGGCGGAGCTGGTGGCGGCGGGTGCCGCGCTGGGGTGGTTGGAGCCGCCGTCGGCGCAGGAGGTCGCGGGCCTGGTCGATCAGGTGCTGGCGCGGTCGCGGGCCGGGGACGGAGCACTGCGGGCGGCTTACGTGGACGGGCAGTTGGCCGGCTTCGGCTACTGGCTGCGCCACCGGCGCCCGACCCACCGCCCGCACGCGGACCTGGAGAAGCTGGCGGTCTCCGCCGCCGCCCAGGGCCGCGGCATCGGGCGGGCGCTCACCGCGGCGCTGATCGCGGACGCGCGGGCGGCGGGCATCGAGGTGCTCACCCTGGACGCCCGCGGCGACAACGCCGACGCGCTGCACCTCTACTTCTCCCTCGGCTTCACCGAGTACGGGCGGTTGCCGGACTACGTCGCGGTCGGGGAGCGCCGGTACGACAAGGTGTTCGCCATGCTGGACCTGCGTCACGCGTGACCCGTCGCGCCTGGCCGGTCGCGCCTGACCGGTCGGCCCCGGCCGGTCAAGCCGCCCGGCGCGGTGCTCCTTCCGCGGACGTGTACAGCGCCAGGAGGTGGCGGGCCAGCGCGAGCGCGGCGAGTACGGCGACGAGCCCGCAGACGCCCCACCAGCCCGCCCGGCCCCAGACGCGTACCCCGAGCCAGGAACCCGTGCTGCCACCCAGGTAGGCGCAGGTCATGTAGGCGGTGTTGAGCCTGCTGCGGGCGTCGCCGCGCACGGCGTAGACGCGGACCTGGTTGGCGACCATGCCGGACTGCATCGCGGTGTCGAGGAGCAGCGTGCCGAGCGTCAGGGCGGCCAGCCCCACCGCGCCGCCCCCGCGCCGGGGGAGACGGAGGAGCACGCTCGGCGACCGGCTCACCATGACCGCCACCGGGCCGCGCTCCCAGGACGGTTGAGGAACGGGGGTCTGCCTCCTTCGCGCCGGGGGTCACCGGTTCCGGGGTCTGGGCCGGAGCCGGAACCGGAGTCGCCTCGGGCTCCGGCGCCGGTGCCGACTCCGGTTCCGGCCTCGGGTCAGCGGCCGAACAGCCGTCGCAGGCCGCGGCGTTCGGGCTTGTCCTGCCCGGGGCCGCTCGGGGCCGGGTGGGAGGCCGCGTGGACGGGCTCCGCTTCGGTCAGCAGCGTCACCACCGCACTCAGGAAGGCGGACAGGTCCGGTGCCGGGCCCGAACCGAGGTTGAGGTGGCTGCCGTTCGCCCACTCGCCGAGCACGGTGTAGGGCTCCCCGGTGAACGGGTTCATGGCGTGTTCCAGGGTGAAGTAGCGGCAGTGGTCCGCGCCGCCCGGCTGGACCACGGCGGTGTAGTACGCCTCCGCGGGTGCGATGGGCCGCGGCATCACGACCACCAGCAGCCGGTGCGGGCCCAGCGTGATCAGCTCCGCCTTCAGGCCGTCACTGGGCAGCTGCTGTCCGTCGGGCAGCCGCCCGCCGACGTCGTTCCAGAGGGAGGCGAACCCGGCGCTGAAGCCGTGGTCGGGTTCGTGGGCCAGCATCTTCGGCCCGAGGTCCCGGGCGAGGCCCGCGAGCACCCGGTGCGCGAACTGGTAGTGGTGCGGCCGGGGGTCGTTCTCCACGATGTCCATGCGCGGAAGTATGCCGATCACACCGGGATCGGTGGAACCGCCCTTCCCGGTCCGTGATGCGGCACCGCGCGAGCGGGCGGCCGCTGATCGGGGCGTCCGGAAAATCTTTTGCGCCGCCCCTGCAACCTCGTGGCCCGCCGCACGTCTTCGTTAGTGAGCGGCGGGGCCGACAGCCGGTTTCCCCCGTTCGCGTCGCAGTGCAGCCGCCCTGACGACGGTGCCCGGACGGCCGGGGCCGCCGGGGCGCGCTTCTCTTCCACAGTCATCGCCAGAGGTGGCTGCGGCATGCCCGCAGCCGTGTTCCGGGGGGAACCATGTCCGATCTCACCAGATCCTTCCCAGCTGACTCAGATCAGCTGCATATGTAGATCACCTGTATATATAGTCACACGACACGAGGGTGCGTCCCGGCACGGGCCGCGCCGCGGTTCGGCACGCCTTCCGACGCCCCGGGCGCCGGGACGCCCGGGTGCCCGGGCATCCCGGCGGAGCCGAACCATCAGGGGAGGAAACAGAGTTCGATGCAGCAACACAGCGCACCCAGCACGACCGAACAGCCGAGCGGAGCTCCGGCCGCCACCGCCGTCTCACCACCGACCACCCGCGCCGACCGACCCGCCGGCCGTCCCGTCGACAGCCCCAACGGCCGTCCCACCGGCGGCCTCACCGACCGGCTCGCCGCCCGGGCGGTACGGCACTTCGGGGAGCTGCGCCTGCGCCCCTGGTTCTGGCCCGCCGCCCTGACCGCCGGGTACGTCGCCGAGCTGCTCTTCCGGCTCGTCCTCGCCCGGCACCTGAGCTACCCGTCCGTCCACCCCGACGAGGACTCCTACCTCGTCCTGGCCCGCGTCCTCGCCGGCCGGTCGACGACCGAGATCCCGGTCGGCGTGGTCATCCCCGGCGGCTACCCGCTGCTGATCTCACCCGCACTGCGCCTGGCCGACGACCCGGTGACCGCGTACCACCTGATCATGGGGATCAACGCCCTGATCAGCTCACTGGTCTTCCCGCTCGCCTACGTCGCCCTCCGCCGCCTCGGCCTGCGCCGGCAACTCTCCTACGTCTTCGGCGCGGTGACCGCGCTGCTGCCGCCGGTGGTCTTCTACTCGCAGTTCGTGCTGACCGACGCCGTCCTGCCCGCGCTGATCCTCGCCTGGCTGCTCTGCCTGCACGGCTGGCTCGCCGACGGCCCGCTGCGGCGCCGCGCCTGGCACGCCGTCGGGGCGGGCGCGGCCGCCGGTTACGCGATGGCCACGCACGACCGCGGCGGCGTGGTGGTCGCCCTGACCGCCGTGGTGTTCGTCGGGGTCCTCCTGCTGCGCTGGGCCCCGTGGCGCGCGACCGCGGCCGGCCTCGGGGCGCTCGGCCTCGGCGTACTGGGCGCCGAACTGCTGTCCGCCTGGCTGCACGCCCAGTTCACCGTCCAGAACAGCGACGTCGGCGGGTTCCTCTGGCGGGGCCTCACCGACCCGGAGGCCGCCCAGCGGACCCTCACCCGGACCGCCGGCCAGATCTGGTGCTTCATCGTCTCCACCTGGGGCATCGGCGGACTGGCCGTCACCGTCTGCCTGTTCGCGGTGTTCAGCCGCCGCTTCCCGCGGGCGCTGCGGATCACCGGCGGCGTGCTGGTGGCGCTGCTGGTCGGGACGGCGCTGGCGGCGGCGGCCGCCCTGCCGGACGACGGCCGGATCGACAACTGGGTCTACGCCCGCTACACCTCCTACCTCGTCCCGGCGGCCTTCGTCACCGGCTCCGCGGTCCTCGTCAGGTTCGGCCGCCGCGCCCTCGGCCGGACGGCGGCGGCGACGGCCGGCCTCACGCTGGTCCTCGCCGAGCTGGTGGTCCTGTCGGCCGGCAGCAAGCTGCGGACCCAGGTCTTCGTGCTCTGGGGCATGCCGGACGTGTCGTTCCTGTCCACCGACTGGGGCCGGCTCGCCCTGTTCCGGTCCAGCGCCGCCGCCCTCGTCATCCTCGGCGCGGTCGTGCTGATCCGGGCCACCGGGGGCCGCCCGGTGCTCTGGGCGGTCGGCCTCTCGCTGGCCCTGTTCGCCGCCTTCGCCACCTCGACGATCACCGCCCAGGTCACCCAGCCGCACGCGAAGTGGCGCAAGGCCCAGGCCACCGGGTTCACCCGCGCCGCCGGACTGAAGCCGGACGACAACGTGGTGTTCGCCTGGGACCTCGACTGGTCGCTGCGCGCCACCCAGGCCTTCGAGGTCTACCGCGGCCGGGTCTGGTACCTCGACCCGCGGTGGCAGCCCGTCCCCGCGGCGGCGACCGTCGTGGTCACCCCGCTGCCGGCGCCGGGGCAGCAACCCGAGGAGTACTGGCCCGGCCACCCCGCCGACTGGTACGTCGAGCGCGCCGACACCGGACAGAACTGGGCGGTCTGGCACCGGCGTTGACCAGGCCGACGGGCGGCCACCCGGCCCGGCGCCCGACCTGCACGCAGGCGGGGGCAGCCCGGTCAGTCCGTCGACGTCGACCGGGGCAGGAGCCGGACCACGCCCACCGACGTGTCCTCGTTCGGTGAGGCGTGGACGGCGCGGACCGTCCAACTGCCGGGCCGGAGCGGGACGGGGGCCTGCTCGGGCCTTCCTCCGCCGCCCGGGAACTCGACACCCAGCTCGGCCCCGGCCGTCACCGAGTCCATGAGCACCGCCGGGCCGTCGGTCTCCCAGACGCCGCACTCCTCCCACGCGGTGGTCGGGTCGGCGAGCACCGCCCGGGCCGCGGCGATCAGATCCGCCTCGCTGCCGGCACCCAGCCAGCGGACGAAGGCGTGGTGTTCCGGCAGGTAGCAGCTGGTGGCGGGCTCGTCCGCGAGGACGAGCCCGCGGACGTCCTCCCCACCGACGGCGATCACCCCGGCCAGACCCGCCACCTCGCAGGCACGGTCGTAGTCGTCGGGGTCGTCCCCGTCGCCGATGACCATGCCCGACTCCGTGCAACCGTGCCACCGGGCCAGTGCGGACACCGGAACGGCTATCAGCGGGCCGCCCATCGACTCGACCCAGAGGAGCGGTCCGGGTGAGCCGGCGGCCGCGGCCGCGTCGTTGCCGGCCGCGTCGTTGGTGGCGGTGGCGGTGGCGGTGGCGTCGGAGGAGGAGAACGTCATCACGACGCCAGTGTCCCCTCGGCCACTGACAACGAGCCTCCGCGGGCGCTCACCGGCCGTCCCGCTATTCGATGAGGTCGGGCCGCCAGATGGTGGGCCGGTCCGGGTACACGTTCGCGGTGGGGGAGACGTTGTAGGCGGCGTCGGTGGCGTCGGCCGCGACCACCCGGCCGAGGCCCTGGTACGCGAGGGGGATGGGCTCGCGGACGGTGGCGCAGTCGGCCGGCGGGGTGATCACGGTCGTCCCGGCGTCGAGGTCGATGACATGGGCGCCGGGCACTCCGGGGCAGGGGTAGACCTTCCCGGCGCGGGCGAACTCCAGCCGCACCTTGGCCCTGGTGGGCAGGCTCGCCCGGTTCGTCACCTTGAGGGCGATGGAGACGCGGTCGGCCTCCACCCGCACGCAGACCCGCCAGGTGACGACCTCGGGCCCCGGGAACGGGGCGCTGCAGCGGCTGTCCGCGCCCAGCGAGCCCTTCTCGATGCCGGGGCGCTCGGTCGGCGGCGCGGGTTGGCTCAGCGGCGGCTGCGAGGCCGGGTCGGCGGGTGGGCCGGCGGCAACGGGCGTGCCTGCTACGGCCGGTGTGCTCGGCAAGGGCGGGGCGCTCGCGGACGCGATCGCGCTCGCGGAGGCCGTCGCGCCGACTGCGGTTGATCCGCCGGCTGCGCCCCGCACGGCCGGCGGGCTCGCCGTAGTCGTCGTACTGGCGGCGTCGGCGGAGTCCTTCGCGGTGGTGGGGTCGATGCCGTTGCCGGCCAGGTAGACGGTGAGGGCGGCACAGGCCACCGCGATCGAGGCCAGCCCCGTGATCCGGCCGGCCGAGCGTCGGGCGCGCCCCGGGGTCGGCGCCGGCAGCTCCGCAGGGGCCGGATCCGGTTCGTCCTCCGGCGGCCCGGAGGGCCGGTCCGCCTCTCCTCCTTCCGGGCCGCGAGGCGCCGTCGTGCCGGACCGTCGGGTGGCGTCGATCCGGTCCAGGTAGTCGGCGGCCTTCTCCCAGGCCGCCACCAGTTCGCGGCGCTGCTCCGGTGTGAACCTGCCGCTGCCGACCATCAGATCGAGGACGGACGCCGAGGGCAGGGTGTGGCCGGACAGCACGCGGTGCCAGGTGCTCTTCCCGATCGGAGTACCGGCCTTGGCGGACCTGTTCTGCAGGGCGCGGCCCTGGAGGTCCAGCTCCGTCGTCAGGGTGGTCATCAGCTGCGTCCAGTCCTGGACGTCCGGCGGGTGCGGCACCGGGATGGCTCGCCCGCGCGTGGGCCTGGGGCCGGTCATCTGCCTCCTCCTCGGCGGCCCGGGCTGTCCCACAATCCCTGCGTTTCCGCAGGTCATGGGCGTGTGGGACAGCCCGTCGGGCAATGGGACAACTGGGACGGGCCCAGGCTACCGACGGGCCCGGACCGATGAGATCGTGATTGCCGTCGGCACTCGCCGACAGTCGCCAAGTTCCCAGCCCCGTCCGGGGTTTCCTCGTCATGCCCGGATCGGCGCATCATCCGAAGGAGTGAGCTCCCGTGAACCCGAGCCACCGCCGCGCCCTGCCCGTCGCCGCCAAGTCCCGCACTGCCCGCACCTCCTGGTCCCACGCGGCCGCCCGCACCGGCGCCGCGCTCACCGCCGCCCTCGTCGTCACCGGTGCTCTCGGCGCCGGCGCGGCCGGTGCGGCGACCCTCCCGTCCGCCGGCCAGCGCAGCGAACGGACCGTCGCCGACGCCCCCGCCACGCGGACCGCCGCCGCGCTCCGCGACCGGATCGTCTCGGTCGCCCGGGGTGAGATCGGGGTGCGGGAGGGCACCGCGGAGTGCAACAAGTACTTCCCGAACAAGAGCCACACCTGCAAGACCGGGTGGTGCGCGGCGTTCGTCGAGTGGACCTGGCGCGAGGCGGGCGTCAAGGAGGTGCCGAGCGACCTGACCGGCCGCGGTGTCGGCTACTGGGGCAAGCAGCACGGCCTGTGGCACCCCGTCGGCTCGGCCCACCCGCAGCCCGGTGACCTGGTGGTCTACGGCGAGCCGGCCAAGGAGACCCCGGGTGGCCACGTCGGCGTCGTGGTCGCCGTGCACGGCGACGGCACCCTCGACACCGTCGAGGGCAACTACAGCGACAAGGTCACCCTCCGCACCCACCTCAACCCCCGGACCGCCCGCGGTGGCGCCGACGACCTGCGCGTCGCGGGCTACGTCACCCCGCCGAGCGCCTGACGGCCGCACCTCTGAACCTCTGACAGCCGTACCTCCGCCGCGCCCGGAGCCGCCACCACGGCGGCTCCGGGCCCCACCGCGTTCCGGGGTCGCCGTCCCGCGGTCGTCGGGGTCGGTACGAACGGGCCGGGGGAAGGCTCAGCGCACCGGCAGCGTCAGCGTGGCCGGGTCGGCCGTGGTGGAGCCGAAGGTCACGCGGGAGCCGAGCGGGGTCTCCCCGCCGTACAGGGCGTCCCGGGTGCCCAGCACCAGCGCCAGTCGGTGGCCGGCCGGCAGGTCGTAGGCCGTGGCGAAGAGCGGGACGTCCATCGTGAACGGCTGCCCGGGCGTGCGGCCGGACCAGCTCTGCGGCGCGTGCGAGATCAGCCGGCCGACGCCGAGCGCGTCCACGTCGTAGAGGTAGGCGACGACCGTGCCCTGCGGGGCCGTCGAGGTGACCGTGGTGTGCACCCGGGCGACGCCGCGCAGCGACAGGCCCTGCGGGTACGGCCGGGACTGCCGGACGACGGCGGCCGGACGGGCCAGCAGCGGCACGACCACGGTCGGCGGCTGGTGCACCGCCTGCTCGACCATCCCGGACAGCAGGGCGACCCCGCCGCTCGCGCCGGAGGGGGTGTTGCCGAGCACGGTGGTCCGCCAGTCCGCCGACACCTGGTCCCCGGCCGTGTCGGCCCCGAGCGTGTCGGCGTTGAGCGTGTCGGCGCCGACCGTGAGGTGTTCGGTGCGGGAGCTGACGGACTGCCAGTCGGCGTGGTCCTCGGGTGTGCCGGAGGGGCGCACTTCGAGGTGGACCGGTTGCGTCCGGCTGCCCGGGGCCGTGCCCGGGGTGGTGTCCGGGGCGGTGTCCGGGGCCGGGGCTCCCTTGACGTACCGGTCGAGCCACGAGCGCGCGCTGTTCCAGGTGGCGTTGTCCAGTCCGAGCAGTCCGGTGAACTCCTGGCTGGCGTGGTCGCCCGGGCGCAGTTCGAGGCTCTTGGGGACGGTCAGCCGCTGGTAGAAGTCGGTGACCTGGCTGGGGTTGAAGAAGCTGTCGCCCCAGGCGTTGGCCATCAGGACGGCGGTGCCGTTCGCGTTGATCCGGTCCAGGTAGCGCGCCGGGGAGCGGGTGTCCGCCCAGCGGATGACCTCGGGGAGGTCGCGGTCGGCGAAGAGGTCGTCCAGTACCTTGGCGAACTCGGGGCTCTTGCGGCCGGTCGGGGCCTGGATGCCGGCGAGCACGGCCGCGGCCTGCAGGTGCCGGGTCTGTCCGCTGTAGAGCGAGTCGGTGAGGTCGGCCCAGCCGCTGAGCGAGGCGACGGCCTTGATCCGCGGGTCGGCGGCGGCGCCGAGCAGGGTCAGGCCGCCGCCCAGCGAGAGCCCCACCATGCCGATCCGGTCCGGGTCCGCCGGGGTGTGTGCGAGCGCCCAGTCGATCACCGTGGAGATGTCCGCGACGTCCTTGGGCCCGGCGACGTCGACCTCCCCGCCGGAGCCCCAGAAGCCCCGCACCGTGTAGGTGACGACGACGTACCCGTCGGCGGCGAGCGCACGGCCCTGGGCGACGTACTCCAGGTCGTTCTGCCCCCAGCTGGCCGGCTGCACCAGCAGCGGGTGGCGCCCCTGCGGACCTGCTCCCGGCGCGCCGGGAGCGGGGGTGAACACGTCGGCCTTGAGGACGACGCCGTCGCCCATCGGGACGTCGGCCAGGCGGAACGATCCCGTACCCGTTGCGGCCGAGGACGGCGCCTGTGCGACCGCGGGTCGTGCCACGGCGGGTTGTGCGACGGCGGGTTGTGCGACGGCGGCCCCGCCGACGGTGAGCGCCGCCGCGAGGACGGCACTCGCCGTCCGGCGTCCACGGCTGGGGGTGGGTCGTTCCATCACGTGCTCCATCTGTGCTCGAACTGCTCGACTGCCGGAGCGTAGCGATCTGATGAACACTCAGAGGAGATGATGATCAGCCAAATTACCAGCCAGTAACACCCGTCGGGCCGTGGTGCCCGTGCGGGAGCGGCGGATCGCATACGGCAGGGTCCGGCCAATCTTTCGGACCCCCGTGGACGGCTTGACCCATCCGTGTTGGTGTGGGCATGCCATTGCACATCTTCCCCAGGAAGGGATCGACATGAGCAGGCTTCTCGGTGGACGCAGGGCGGTTCGCGCGGCCGGTGTCGTCGGCACCGCCCTCCTCGCCATGACCGGCGCCGCAGTGGGAACGGCCGTCCCCGCCACGGCCGCCCCCGCCGTGGCGGTGCGCGCCGCGCTCCCGGACGACGGTGGAATCAACCCGGGCGACATCCTCACGGCCCACAACTTCATCATGCAACTCGACGGCCAATCAGTCGAGTTCATCTCGGAGGTCAGCAGTCTCGACCCCGCCAACCATGCGGTGACCCTGTCCCGCGGCTCGTTCCACAGCCCCATCGTCCAGCGCTGGATCGACGACGCGATCGCCGGGCGCGAGGGCCGCCTCAAGACCATGACCATCGGCATCTGCGACTACGCCGGCAACATCGTCAAGCGGTACAACTTCGGTGGCGCGTTCGTGGAGAAGATCGTGCTCGACAACGTGACGCACGAACCGAGCGTGCTCACCGTCAGGTACTTCACGATCGCCGTCAGCTGACAGCCTCCCTTGCGGGCCTGAACACCCACCGCCGCACGTTCCGCCCCTGACGCTCCTGACGCTCCTGACGCTCCTGACGCCCCTGACGCCCCTGACGCGCCTGACGCGCCTGACGCCTCCGTGCGGAATCGTGGGAGCCGCGGCCGGGACGAGCGGTGACCGCGCAGTACCATCCCAGGTCAGGACGGTGTGTGAGGCATCCGGAAGGGAAGGGCGGGCGCATGGCGGGCGGCGCGTGGTCGGAGCTCCTGACGCACTCCGGGCAGTTGACCGCGCTGTACACCGAACTGCCGCCCCTGGAGGGCCTGGTCCTCCGTTCGGTGCAGCTCGACCCGCGCGGGGCCGGCGTCACCTTGCGGGTCGAGTTCCCCCGCTTTCCCGATCTCGCCCCGCAGGCCTGGACGGACGCGGGGTGCGACCGGTTCGAGGCGCAGGTCGAGTTCATGGGCGTCGAGGAGGACCTGCGGATGCGGGGCGTTCCCGACGGCACCGTGGTCGACATCGGGTTGAGCCCGTTCCTGCGGGAGTGGGAGCGGCGGATCGCGGTCGGGGTGAGCGGTCGCGGGTTCTCGCTGGACTTCACGGCGCACGCCGCGCTCAAGGTGGGACACCTCAACGTCTACTGTTCCCGCGACGCCGGACCGTACGCGGCCGAGCGGTGGTTCGTGAGCCCGCTCGACCGGCGCCTGTACGGCAGCGCGCTGCCGCCCACGACCGCGAAGATGTTCTATGAGTGACCGCGACCGGCAGGGTGACCGCGACTGGTCCGCGGAGGTGGTGAACCCCGGGACGGTCCGCGAGGTGCTGGGCGCACCGCCGCCCCCGCTGAGCGACTACGACCTGGACTCCGTCCTCGTCGACGAACGCGAAGCGTCCGTCACCTTGAGGTTCTCCGCCTTCGTCGTCCCGGCGGGGCCCGCGGAGCTGTGGCGGGAGCGCGGCCACAATGCGGTCGAGTTCGTGCTGGTCTGCACCGGCGTGACGGACTTCGCGGTGGACGCGTGGTCGGGCTGGCCCACGACCCGCGCCACGCTCACGGGCAGGAGAGTCGTGCTCTCCGGGCGGGGCAAACACGTCTCCTTCGCGGCGGCCGGGATCCGTGCCGAGCCGCCCGTCGGATGGCTCCGGAGCCGGTTCGAGTGAGATGCGGCGAGGGCGGAGGGGACGCCCGATAGGCCGCTCCGCCGAAATGAGCAACCTTTGGTTGCGCCAAAGAGGTCCGGGGGCGCGCCGGGACCCCGCCCGAGGCCGGCGCGGATATTCGACTGCCCGCTGTCGTACTCCCGTTCTAAGGTGCTCCCGACACGACCTGGGAGAACCCGTTGAGCCAAACCTTTCGCGTCGACCTGCGCGGGATCGTCGACCTTCTGAGCCATCACCTCTACACCAGCCCGCAGGTCTACGCCCGCGAGCTGCTGCAGAACGCCGTGGACGCCATCACGGCGCGCCGGACCGGCGACACGCACGCGGACGCCACGCATGCGCACACCACGCACGCGGGCGATACGGCCGACGCCGCCCCGCGGATCGTGATCGCCTCCAGTGACACGACCGGCGACGGCTCCCTGACCATCAGCGACAACGGCATCGGCCTTAGCGAGGCACAGGTGCACGAGCTGCTGGCGACGATCGGCCGCAGCTCGAAGCGGGACGACCTGGGCTTCGCCCGGCACGAGTTCATGGGCCAGTTCGGCATCGGGCTGCTGTCCTGCTTCATGGTGTCCGACGCGATCGAGGTCACCACCCGCAGGGCCGGCGAGCCCACCGTGCTGTGGCACGGCTTCTCGGACGGCGCCTACGCGGTGGAACTCGCGCCCGCCGACCGGCAGCGCGAGGAGACCGGAACCACCGTCACCCTGCGCCCTCGGCCCGGGTGCGAGCACCTGCTGACCCGCCGCGCCGTGACCGGCCTGGTCGAGCACTACGGCGCCCGGCTGCCGTACCCGATCACGGTGGACGGCGAGCCGGCCACCGGCGGCCCCGCCCCCTGGGACCGCCCCGAGGACGAGACCGAGGCCGCCCGACGCGCCCGTCTGGAGGCGTACTGCGAGGAGGTCTTCGGCTTCGCGCCCTTCGACGTGATCGACGTGGCCACCGCCGAGGCGGGCCTGCGCGGCGTCGCCTTCGTCCTGCCGATGCCCGCCAACCCCGCCGTCCCGGCCGCGCACCGGGTCTACCTCAAGCAGATGCTGCTCTCCGAAGGAGCCGAACGCCTGCTGCCCGAGTGGGCCTTCTTCGTGCGCTGCGTCGTCGACACCACCGAGCTGCGGCCCACCGCCAGCCGCGAGGCGCTCTACGAGGACTCCCTCCTGGAGGCGACCCGCGACACCCTCGGCGACCGACTGCGCGGCTGGCTCGTACGGTTGAGCCGGCAGGAGCCGGCCCGGCTGCGCGCCTTCCTGCGCGTCCACCACCTGGGCGTCAAGGCCCTCGCCCTGCACGACGACGACATGCTGCGCCTGGTCGCCGAGTTCTGGCCGATGGAGACCAACGTCGGCCCGCTGACCCTCGCCGAGTTCGGCGAGCGCTACGGCCTGCTGCGCTTCACCCCGCTGCTGGACGAGTTCCGCCAGCTCGCCCCGGTGGCCGCCGCGCAGGGCCTGGCCGTCCTCAACGCCGGCTACGTCTACGACGCGGAGATCATCGACCGGCTCGCCTCGGCAGACCGCACCCTGGAGGTCGAGCAGCTGCGCGCCGCCGACCTCACCACCCACCTGCAGCGCCTGGACGCGGCCGACGAGCAGGCGATCGCCCCGTTCCTGGCCGTCGCCGACCGGGTGCTCGACCGGCTCGGCTGCGACCTGCTGGTCCGCTCCTTCGAACCGTCCGGGCTGCCCGCGCTCTACCTCCTGGACGAGGACACGGCCTTCCAACTGGACGTCCGGGGCACCCGGGAGCAGGTCGACGACACCTGGTCGGCGATCCTCGGCAGCTTCCAGTCCGCCACCGCGCCCCGGCCCCGACTGGTGCTCAACCACCGCAACCCGCTCGCCCGTCAGGTCCTCGCGCTGGCCGATCCGGAGCTCCAGGCGATGTGTCTGGAGGGGCTCTACGCCCAGGCGCTGCTGCTCGGCCACCACCCGCTGCGCCCGGCCGACACCGCGGCCCTCAACCAGTCCTTCCTCGGCCTGATCGGCCGCGCCGTCGCGGGAGGCGCACGATGAGCCGCACCGAGCAGGAACTCCGGCAGCTCTTCGCCGGCACCCATGGGATGCCCACCGGTGCGGCGAAGTTCGCCGCCCTGGAGGAGGTGATCCGGCACGCCGACGCGCTCGGACTGGTCGAGTTCGCCTTCGACGTCAGGATGTCGGCGACGCGGACGTACCAGCACAGCTGGGCGCCGGCGAAGTCCTTCCTCACCTTCTCCTGGTGCCTCGCGGCCTACGACCGGGAGCCCGAGCGCTTCGCCCCCGGGCACGAGCGCAGCCTGCTGTGGCACTTCAAGTGGATGGTCTACAACGTCCACCAGTTCCCGGAGATCCCGTTGCAGCGGGCGAGGGACCTGGTGGACGACATGGAGCGGCGCTACCGCCGCGGCGGGCACAGCATGCACGCCGTCCTCCAGCACCGCGGTCTGGTCGCGGAGAGCATCGGCGAACTCGACGAGGCGCAGGACTTCTACGAGCGGATGGCGCTCACCCGCCGGGACGGCCTCTCCGACTGCTCGGGCTGCGTGCCCAGCAGCCAGGTGCGGACGCTGGTGGCGCTCGGCCGGGACGACGAGGCGATCCGGGTCGGGGAGCCGGCCGTCCGCTCCGGTTGCACCGAGCAGCCGCAGTGGATCAACTCCGAGTTGCTGCTGCCCCTCGTGCGCACCGGCCAGGGTGCGCGCGCCGTCGAGGCGCACCGTACCGCCTACCGCCGGATCCGCGACAACCCGCACCACCTGGGGGAGTTGGCGCTGAACCTGCTGTTCTGCGTGCGCAGCGGGAACGTCGGCCGCGGGCTCGACCTGATCGAGCGCCACCTGTCCTGGCTCGACCGGGCCCGTACACCGCTGACGGAGATGGAGTTCGCGGCAGCGGCCGTCGCCGTCCTGTCGCGGGCCCGGGAGCAGGAGGCCGGGACGGTCCTGCGCTTCCCCACCGTGGAGGGCAGGCGCCGCCCGGACGCGCGGGTGGCCGACCTCGCCGTGGAGCTGCGCGAGCGCGCCCTGGCCGTCGCCGAACGGTTCGACGCGCGCAACGGCAACACCTTCCAGAGCTCGCGGATGGAGGAGTGGATGGCCGCCGGCCCGATCGGCGAGCCCACGCCGCTGTCGGTCTTCGAGCGGGACCTGCGCTCGCGCAGCGGCGAACGCATCCACCGCCTGGCCGAGCAGGTCGCGGCCCGGACCGCGGCGGGCGATCTGACCTCCGCCGCCCGGGCCAGGGCCGCCGTCGCGGAGGCGCTGTTGGCCGAGGAGCGGCACGCCGAAGCGGTGGAGGCGGCCGAGGAGGCCGTCCGCGAACTCGACCGGCTCGACCTGACGGCGGACCTCGCCGCGTGCCGGTGGCTGCTGGCCCGCGCCTACCGGGCGGACGGTCAGGGGGAGGAGGCCGGCCGGGTGCTGGGCGAACTCCTGGACTCGGGGGAGTGGGGGCGGCCCGCCGAGGGCCCGCTGGTGCAGTCGACCGAGGGCCCGGCGTCGTTGCCGCCGCGCCCGGAGCTCGAATCCACCCTCGGCGACTGGCTCGGCTACGGGCCCGCGGCCGCCGCTCGGTTCCTCGCCGCGGCCCGCGGCTTCGAGGCCGCCGCCCGGCAGGAGGACGCGCTGACCGCGCTCGCGTCGGCCCTGAACCGGCTTCCGTGGGCCGGGCAGGAGGCCGCCGACGGCCTGCTCGCCGAGATCCTCAAGGAGACCGAAGCCGCCCTCGGCCGTGTGCCCGGCGAGGGCCCGGCCGACTCCGCGGCTCCTGCCACCGCGACCGTCGGCCTGCTGTTCGCCTACGCCCGCCGACTGCGCGTCACCGGCCGCCCGGCGGAGGCGGCCGACCGGCTGCGCACGGCATGCGCCCTGCTCGACGCGCTCGCGGCGCCGGGCGTCGGCTCGGATGCAGCCGTCGACACCGAAAACGACGCGGACACGGGCACGGGCACGGACGGGGACGCCTACACGGGCACGGACGCGGGGATCCGGCGGGGCGCCGTGCTCACCGAACTCGGCGCCGTCCACCTGGACCTCGGTGACCCGGTCGCGGCCGAGGAGGCCGCCCGCGCCGCCCTCGCCCTGCTGGACGATCCCGACGACGCCTGGGAGGAGCTGTTCGTCATCGCCAAGGCCCTGCGAGCCCGCGGCGCCGGCGACGAACTCGCCGCCTTCCTGGCCGACCACGACCTGACGGAGGAGGACCTCGACGACTGACGCACCGACCGGGCGGCGCCCCACCCGGCCGCCCGGTCGGCCGCCACAACCGCCGCCCGCCATCTGCCGAAACCCCGCCCGCCCCCCCCGGCGCGCCCACGGCCTGAGGCCGCATCGGATGCGCGGCGGTCAGACATGTCCGGTTACGCACGATCATCAGCTGTGACATCAGTCACACTCGCCACATTGAGTGTCCATCAGTTTTTCTTTGCAAAACCCATACCTGCAGGCCACATTCACAACGCGAGGTCCCGGGCGGGCCCCGGCGCCGTCCGAAACGATCTGGCTACCAACCGAGGATTGGCCCTAGCCTGCCCGCCATGTCCCAGAACACGAACACTCCCGGCTTCCCCGGGCAGCCGGGCGCTCCGGCCGGCGACTCCGCCCGGATCCAGCGTCAGGTGCAGCAGCAGGCCGGCGTCGGACCGGTCCACGGTGGCGGCGGCACCCTCTTCTCCGAGCCGGTCCTGGTGGTGAACCAGAAGGCCAAGCTGATCGAGCTGACCAACGAGTACGCGGTCCTCGACCAGAACGGCGGCACGCTGGGCTCGGTGGTCCAGGTCGGTCAGAGCGGTCTGCGCAAGCTGATACGGCTGCTCACCTCCCTCGACCAGTACCTGACCCACAAGCTGGAGATCCGTGACGCGCAGGGCACCCCGGTGCTGCTGCTCACCCGCCCGGCGAAGCTCATCAAGTCGCGGGTGATCGTGCAGCGTCCGGACGGCCAGGAGGTCGGCCAGATCATCCAGCAGAACGTCATCGGGAAGATCAACTTCGCGCTGGAGGTCGGCGGCCGGAAGGTCGGCGCCATCAAGGCGGAGAACTGGCGGGCCTGGAACTTCTCCATCGTCGACGAGACGGACACCGAGATCGCCCGGATCACCAAGACGTGGGAGGGCCTGGCGAAGACGATGTTCACCACGGCCGACAACTACGTGCTCCAGATCCACCGCCCGCTCGCCGACCCGCTGCTCAGCCTCGTCGTGGCGACCGCGCTGACCGTCGACACCGCGTTGAAGCAGGACGCCCGCGGCCTCGGCTAGCCGCAACCCGCACGGCTGCACCGCGTACGGCTGCAGCCCGCACGTCGTCCGGAACCCCACCCCCCGACCAGGCCGTTTCCCGGGGGTGGGGCCCTCCGGCCTCGCCCGAGCTCCCCTCACCCCCCACGCCAGGAAAGCAGTTCATGCTCTACGTGCTCCTCGCCGTGCTCGCGCTCGTCGCGGGCAAGGTCGTCACCTCGCGGATCTCCCGGGCCCGGCGGACCCGCCGGGAGGCCGAGCTGCGGCGCAGCCTCGTCCCCCGCGACCAGCTGGTGCTGTACGGCGATCAGCCGTCCGCCGAGTTGGCGGCCGTGCTCGACGCGGCCGGGGCCGGTGACTGGCGCCCGGTGGCCGCGTACCTGGCCGAGGCCGACGGTGACGGCGACGCGTACCGGCGCTGGATGCGGATGGCGCCGCTGAGCGCGGCGGCGGCGAAGGAGGACCACTGGCTGCGGGCGTGGCGCGAGGAGGAGCCGCGCAACGCGACGGCCGTCCTGGTGCAGACCGACGCGCTGGTGCAGCTCGCCTGGGAGATCCGCTCCGACCTGTACGCCTCCGAGGTGTCGCAGGAGCAGGCGCGCGGGTTCCACCGGGTCCTGCGCGAGGCCGAGCAGGTCGCGCTGGAGGCCGTCGAGCTGGCGCCGGCCGGGGACCCCAACCCCTGGGTGGCGCAGATCGCCGTCGCCATGGGGCTGGGCTGGTCGCACGAGGACTTCCGCGCGCTCTGGGCCGAGGTGGTGGCCCGTGACCCGCACCACCTGCGGGCGCACGAGGGAGCGCTGCAGTACTGGTGCGCCAAGTGGCACGGCAGCGACGAGCTGATGCACGCCTTCGTCGACACCGCGCTCGCCGACGCACCGGCCGGCAGCCTGCTCACCGTGCTGAAGGTGCGGGCGTGCTTCGAACAGATCACCCGCGACAAGACGGGGGCGGCCGCCTACCGGACCCCGGAGTTCACCGCGGCCGTGGACGCCCTGCTGGCCGACCTGGCGCAGGCCGACCCGGCGCACCCGCAGCTCCAGTCCGCCCGCGGCTGGGCAGCCTGGTCGCTGACCATGAACCTCCGGGTGGCGCAGGCGCTGGAGCTGTTCCGGCTGATGGGCCCCGAGGTGGCCGGCCCCTGGCGCTCCTACGACGATCCGCAGCAGGCCTTCGACCGGATGCGCGAGATCACCATCCAGGCGATCGCCCGGGCGAAGCCCTGACGCGACCACGCGGTCACCCGGCCGGCCCGGGGCCGGCGAGCGGGGTTCCGGCGAGGTGCTCGAAGAACTCGTCGAGCAGGCGGAAGAGTTCACGCACGGCGTGCTGGTCCTCCTCCTCCGACCACGGCTCCGCCGGGCGGCCGTCGGGAAAGGCCACGTCCACGACCAGGGCCGGGTAGACCACGTTCCACCCCGATCCCAGCCGGCCGGCGAGCCAGTCCCGGAACCCGTCCAACAGGACTCCTCCGGCGGCGAAGTCGTAGCCGGTGAGGAACGCGGTCACCGTCCCGAAGGAGACGCGGCCGACGTACATGCCCGGACGCTTCTTGAAACTGTCCCAGAACTCCTGTCGCGAGGACACCGGCTTCGTCCGGCCCCGCCACCAGGCGTCCGGCAGCCGGGAGAGGTCGGTGCCTGCGCCCCAGGTGGAGTACGAGACCGCCTCCGGTCCCACCCCGAGCGCCGCGAGGAGACGGGCCACGCGCTCGGCCGAACCTGTCGGCCCGCCCTTCCTGGTCCAGACGTGCGTTCCGGGCGCATCGCCCTCGTGGTGGGTGACGACGAAGTCCGTTCCGTCCAGCACGAAGAACGCCGCCCGCAGCTGCCCGTGCCCGTCCCACGAGGTTTCGAGGGTCAGCCTGAGCCGCCGGGCCACCGCGTCCAGGTCCACCCAGAGCAAGGCCAGCGCATTCAACGGCCAGGTGGCGTTCTGGAACATCGAGGACTGCCACGCCGGATTGCGTCGGTCCGGCCGGGTCGATGACGCGGGCTCCCAGCCGTCCTCGGCGTCCGGTATGTCGATCAGTTCGGTCACGTCGGACAGTCAACCAGCAGCCGGCCGCCCGTCGCCCGGCGCCGGTCGCTGCGTCGTCGAGCCCGGTCCGGTCCGGTCCGTTCACGGAACCCCGGTCGGAGCGGTTCCTCACGGATCCGCCTGCACCGGGCTGCGTACGGGGTGCTAGAAATCCCTGGTGGACGATCACCCCGAGCCCTCGACCCTGCGCGTCTTCGTGGCGCTGGCTCCGCCCGACGACGCCAAGGACGAGTTGGCCCGCGTCCTGCAGCCCGCGTACGAGAGGTACCCGCGGCTGCGGTGGAACCGGATCGAGGACTGGCACATCACCCTGGCCTTCCTCGGCGAACTCCCGTCCACCGCAGTGCCGTTGCTGCGTTCGGTACTGGCGGGCCGGGCCGCCTCGCACCCTGCCCTGCAGCTGAGCCTGCGCGGGGGCGGCCAGTTCGACGACCGACTGCTGTGGAGCGGCATCGGCGGGGACCTGGAGGGACTGCACCTGCTCGCCGCCGACGTCCGGGAGCTGGTCCGGTCCTGCGGGATCGAGTTCGGCGGGCGACCGCTGCGGCCCCATCTGACGCTCGCACGGGCCCGCCGCGACGATCCCACCAGCGTGCCCGAGGTCGCCGCCGGGCTCACCGACTTCGTGGGCCGACCGTGGCTCAGCGAGCGCCTCCACCTGGTCGGCAGCAACATCGGCCGCGGGCCGGGGCCGATCCACTACCGCGACATCGAGTCGTGGCGGTTCGGCACCGCAGTCCGCCCCGGGGACGACGGCGCCCCCGGCGAGCCGTAGCCCCGGGCGCCCTCGCCGCCCTCGCCGCACTCGGCCGGACCGCCGTCGGACCGCCGTCGGACCGCCCTCGGACCGTCGGCAACGGGAGCGTGTCGGTCCCCTCGTCTAGCATGGCGTGCAGCGCCTTCCTCATATGGGCTTGTTGAAGGGCCCGGGGCCGGGAAGGCACAGGACGGCCGGCACCGACTCCTATCGTGGGCCGGCCGTCCGTCCCCTCTTCCACGACCGCTCCGTTCGGCACTCCGGCCGTCGGTCCCCCGAGTGATCCCCGGCACAGGGGCTCACCTTTCCAGCGGTGGTGATGATCACTAAGGTGTGGAAGCTGTGAGCATGCGTGAATCCGGTGACGATCTGTGGGACGAGTTCGTCAAGGACTTCGAGAAGAACAAGGCCGCGCGGGAGCCGAGCGCCGCCGAACGGGCCCCGCAGCCGGAGCGTCGACGCTCGCGGCGTCGGCTGCTGCTTCCGGTGGCCGCCGTCCTGCTGGCAGCCGCAGGCACCGCGGCGTACCTGCTCCGGCCGTCGGACCCGGCGCCGGCCGCGGCCGCACCCGCGCCTGCGCCCGCCCCGGTGTCGTCCGCGCCCTCGGCACCGTCGGCGACGCCGCCGCCGACCGTCACCCCCTTGGCGGCGGCCTCGGCGGCGGCCGACGCTCCGGCCTCGGCCATCCCGCTGACCGTCTTCCCGGCGCAGGTGCAGGGGTACACGCTGGTCGCGGCCGTGGCGCACCCCACCTGCACCGGCGCGAACACCGTGGCGCCGACCCTCGCCGGGTGGATCACCCAGGGCCACGGCTGTCTCGGCGTCAACCTGGTGCTGTACAGGGACGCCGAGGGCAACCAGTACAACCTGGCGCTGTTCACCATGAAGGACCCGCTCGACAGCCTGCACCTGGTCACCCAGCTGGGCGCCCACCCCGAGGCCCGCGAAGTCGGCGTCCACATCCCGCCCAAGGACTCGGGCCTGCCCCGGCTGCCGGCCGACAGCGGCTTCGTGCAGGACTTCGCGTCCTACGGGCACGGCTTGCTCGTCGGCTCGGCCCAGTGGTCCGACGGCCGGACCGCGGACTTCGACAAACTGGTGCAGCAGCTCTCGCCGTTGACCGATGCCGTCATCAAGAACGTCCCGGCCTGACGGAGCACCATTGTGAGCACCGTGGGCCACGACGGAAGGGCCTCGCTCCGCCCTGACCGCTCCGCCCTGACCGCTCCGCCCGGACCCTGGGCGGGGACCAATCCCCGCCCAGGGCCAGCGCTATGACCGAACGTCAGCCCATCGGGTTGCCGCTGCGGTACGAACCGGCAGCGATGGGCCATTCGTTGTGGTAGATCTTGAACGGCAGGTCCTTCTCCAGCAGCGGGGTGCCGAAGACGGCGATGCGTGCCATCAAGGCTCCGTTCACGTCGAGCCCGCCGTAGAGGCCGGCCGTGCCCTCGACGACCGGCTTGGCGCCACTGCTGTCGACGGTGACCGAACCGTCCACCGACGCCCGCAGGTACGGTTCGACGCTGGCCTTCACGCCCACCGTGTCGTAGAGGGCGACCGAGCCCTCGGCGACCAGGCCGGCGCGGACGTCGGCACGGCCGGAGAACGTGGCCTTGACCGGGGTGACCTTGGTGCTGACGGGCTCCGTGGTGCTGGTCCAGCCACCCGCCCTGGTGTAGTCGGAGTGGACGGCCCACGCGCCGTCGATGCTCTGGGTGGTGTCGACGGTGACACTGCCGTCGGCGCTGATCGCGGCGTACACCGTGACATTGAGGGTGATCACGACCGGGACCGGGCCGACCATCACGGTGGGGGCGGCGGTGAGTGTGGCGATCGGCATCCTGACCGGGCCGGTGGAGCCGGTGAGGCTCGCCGTGAGGTGCCAGTCCGCGTGCGCGCCGAGGTCGAAGCCGATCCTGGCCTGCTCGGGGCGGAGGATGCCCCGGGAGCCCTGGTAGGAGAACTCGACGCTGGGGTCGAGTTCGATCGAGCCGGTCAGGGCGGCCTTGGCCCCACCGGGCAGCGCGATGCTGTCGCTCGCGTTCAGTTGAAGTGCTGCTGACGCCGAGCCCTGGCCGCCGTCGGCCTTCGGGACGTAGGAGGCCTTGAGGTCCTTGACCCGCGGGGTGATCTGGATCTTGCGCGGGTCGAGGGCGCTCTTGACGTTGGCCCAGGTGTCGCCGAGGAGTTCGGAGATGGTGGCCGGGCGGGTGCTGACCGCCACCTTCCCGGCGCCGACGGACTTGACCTCGGTGATCGCCAGCAGCGCACCCTGCGGCGCGGCGGCCGACGGCGGGCTGTCGATGACCTGGCCGACCCGGACGGCGGCTGTGGCGGCGGCACTGGCGGTCGGGCTCGGGGCGTTCCTGCCGGTGTCGGCGACGGCGAGCACGGCCTTGCCGGTGCCCTTGTCGTACGAGTCGAGCTTGAGGCCGGGCGCACCGTCCGCGCCGGCCGTACCGGCCACGACGGGTGCGCCGGCCGTACCGGCCACGACCGGCGTGCCGGCCGGGGACGGACTCGCGGGCGAAGGGGCGGGCCCGTTCTGTGGCGAGACGCTCGTCGGCGCCGACTTCGGTGCCGACTTCGGTTCCGACTTCGGGACGGGTGTGGCCGGGGCGACCGACGGGCCCGCCGACGCACGGTCGGCGGCCGGGGTCACCAGCGTGACCTTCGGGTCATCGGCGGGTGACGGGGAGAGCGGCGCCGCCGCGTCGGTCGGGGCGAGCAGGGCCGGGGCCGCCGCCGCGGCGGGGTCGGCGGGCGGGGCTGCCGGTGTCGTGTGGTCGCACGCGCTGAGCAGCAGCACGGCGGATGCGGTGAGTACGGGCAGAGTGCGGGTGCGCATGGACAAACGGAGGATCACCTTCGGTGTCAGGCGGACAGGGAGGACCGCCGGCATGCGCGGATCTTGGGCGCATGCCCTGGGCGGCGTCGGCAAGCTCCACCCGGACGCGACAACCCCGGCCGACTGCCGGAGGAGGTGGAGGGGGCCGGGCTGAAGAAGGTCGAGATCCGCCGTCGACCAGGCTTCGGGCCCCCGGGACGGAACCAGTGGATCTTGCCTGGCCAGAACGTACACCAATCGGCATGTACAGCCCAAGTTCGGGAGGTTGACGAGGCGCCAGGGGCGGATCCGCGCACTCCGGGAGCGCTCGCCCCCCGGTTTCGTCCCCCGGTTTCGTCCACCGCGTACGCGCCCCCGCGCACGCGCCCCCGCGCGCAGCTGGGCGGTGTGCAGCGGACTCCCGTCGTCCGCATTGCGCGACCCGTGCCGCCGGGTGTAAATACCCATTACTTTGTAATTCATCGTCAGGAAACCGAAGAGGAGGGGACGTTGACGCTGGACCTGAGACGTCATGGGTCTGTCGAGGAGGACATGGTCTTCTTCGCGATGCCGTACGGGGACAAGGAGTTGCCCAACGGCAACACGGAGAACTTCGACGACCTGTACGAAGGACACTTCGAGGACTGGATCAGGAACTGGGACCTCCGCGCCGAGCGCGCCGACAAGGTCGCCGGGACCACCGAGAGTGCGATGGACGTCGCCTGGTCCGGGATCGACCGGGCCGGGATCGTGGTGGCCGACCTGTCCGTTCCGTCGACGTCCGTGGCCATGGAGCTGGCCTGGGCGCTGTGCCTGCGCAAGCGGTTGGTGGTGATCGCGCACAAGGGTGCCCTGGTCCCCAGCAACGCACTGGGGCAGTTCCGGGTGGTGTGGTACGAGTGGAGCGTGCGGGGCCTGTTCGAGCTGCGCACCAGCCTGCAGTCGGAGATCGAAGCCCTGCGCCGGCAGCGCCGTGAGCCGGAGATGGACCTGCGGCCGTACATGCCGGAGGACCGCCAGCGCGCCAGGGCCAAGGTCGAGGAGGTCGGCGAGGACCACATCAGGGTCCGCGACGTCCGCAACCCGCGACGGATCGCCGAGATGCACAAGCGGGACGTCGGCTACCACGAGACCATTCCGGACCAGATGTCGCAGCGCTACCACGTCGGCCGGGACATCCCCGGCTTCTTCGTGTACCGGGACAACGTGCTGGTCTTCACCCAGCAGGAGGGCGAGGACCCCTGGGACACCTGGGAGCGGACCTACCAGCGCGGTTCCGTGTTCACCGCGCGGGTCCACCTGGTGAACAACGCGGGCGTCTGGGTCGAGTTGCCCGGCGGCGGCCGCTCCCGGCTGCGACAGCACGAAGCGGTCGGGCTGAAGGAGAACGACGAGGTGCCGGTGGTGATCCGGTGGGTCGACCGGGTGCGCCAGCGGATCGAGATCGGTGCCGCGAACCAGCCCGCGACCGCTGCCGTTCCGGGACCGACCCCGTCGCTGGACGACTATCCCAGGCCGGGCGAGCGACAGGGCGCCACCGTCACCGTCGTCAACGAGTCCTTCGTTCTGGTGACGTTGGACGATCACCCCGAGCTGCCGACACTGGCCCTGCTGCACGCGCGGCGGATGTCGCCGTCGCTGCGCGAGGACCTGGAGGCGGGCCGGGTGACGGAGGGGCGTCGGGTCGTGGTCGACGTCGAGGAGGTCGGCCCCTCGCGCACCAAGCCGGGCCGGACCGACATCCGGGTCCGCGAGGTGGAGAGCGAACTGCCGCCGGAGAGCGGGACGGTGGCGGAGGCGTCGGCGTGGTGATCCCCGGCCAGGCGCCGCCCGTCGCCCCGACCCCGCTGGACGCGAGGCTGTGGAACAGCCGCGTCGGCGTGCAGGACTACGCTTCGGCGGGCGAGAAGTACCAGGCGGCCGTCTTGGAGCAGTACAAACTGTACGTGGAGATGGCGGACCGGATCAGTGCCCGCCGGAGCCTGACCAACACCTTCTTCCTGACCGTCAACGCGGCCCTGCTGACTGCGGTCGGCACCGTCCGCGCCGACGTCCTGCACGGGCTGCCGACCTGGGGGCTGGTGGTGGCCGGGCTGGTGGCAGTGGGCCAGTGTGCGGCCTGGATCCTCCTCATCGCCTCCTACCGGCAGCTCAACCGGGCCAAGTACCGGGTCATCGGTGCACTGGAGCAGCGGCTTCCGGCCCGCGCCTACGATGCCGAGTGGGTGGAGCTCGGGGACGGGAAGACGATCCGACAGTACCTCCCGCTCACGCTGGTGGAGCTGTGGATCCCGGTGCTGTTCCTGCTCTTCTACGTCACCGCCGGTGCCGTGGCGGTGAACCTGGCCTGACGGTGGGGCCGGGCGGCGGCGCGCCCGGGCCCGGGTCCGCTACCGTGCTGAAGTGGACACGATCCCGGGTCGGTACCATACGACGCATTCGAACGTGCAATCGTCTGGGCCTGGGAAGAGCGGGAAGATGAACACGCTGACGCGACGCGACCGGCTCCGCCTCCAGATGTCGGAGGACGTCAGGGCCGTTGCCCGGGACATCATTGCGACGCGAGGGGTGGACGCCCTCAGTCTCGCGGAGATCGCGCGACGGGTGAGCGTCACCCCGGCGGCGCTCTACCGGCACTTCGAGAACCTGGCGGACGTCGTCCGGCACGCGGCCCGTGACATCGTCGCCGACCTCGCGCTCGATCTGCAGGCGGCGGTCGACGCGGAGTCCGAGACCGACTTCGCGGCCCGGCTGATCGGCCCCACCCGGGCTTTCCGCCACTGGGCACTGGCCCACCGCCAGGAGTTCAACCTGCTGTTCGGGACGCCGACGGCCGCGGCGGCGGACGCGCAGACGGAGATGAGCAGCGACTGGGTCCGTCGGCTCTCCGATGTCTGGGGCCCGGTGTTCGTGCAGCTCTGGAACGCCCGCCCCTATCCGGTCCTGGCCGACGACGAACTGGAGCCGCTGCTGCGGCAGCAGATGGCGGCGTACCGCGCGGCGACCGGAGTGGACATGCCGCTCGGCGCGCTGGTCGTGATGCTCTCCTGCTGGCGTTCGATCTACGGCCAGGTGGCGCTGGAGGTCTTCGCGCACTTCGCGCCGCTGATCGTCGACCAGGAGCCGATGTTCGAGATGCTGATGCGGGACCTGATGGACCGGATGGGCCTGGGGGCGGACTACCGGCCGCCGTCGTGACGGACGGACGCCCGCGCCCGGGGCCCGGTTCCGCGGGAACGGTCGAGGGCCCGCTCCCGGTCGACCCGATCCGTGCCGAACTGCCTTGCCCCGGTGCTATGTTCAAGCTGTCCGGCTCGCAGTCCGCAGGAACCTCGGGGGCCACCCATGACCGACGCCGGCGCCGACCGCGATGCCGACACCGACCGCGACGCTGCCGACCGCGCCCGCGAGCAGGCCACCCGAGCCCTGCTCGCCGAATACGCCGCCGGAGCCCGCGAGTTCACCGGCCGGACGTTCACCGGGCTGCGCCTCGGCCAGGAGAACCTCAGCGACGCCGTCTTCGTCGACTGCGAGTTCGACGACTGCATCCTCGCCCTGGGTGCCTTCGACCGCTGCGAGTTCCGGGGCTGCCGCCTGCGCCGCATCAACGCCATCCAGGCCTCCTTCATCGAGGCCCGGTTCCTGCACTGCGACCTCGAAGAGGCGGCCTTCCGCACCGCCGACTTCTTCAAGGCCACCTTCCGCGGCGGGAGCTTCGGCGGCAACTACCGCGAGGCCTTCTTCGTCCAGGCCGTCTTCGACGAGGTCACCTTCCTCGGCGCCCGTTTCGACGACGCCCACTTCGGGTTCAACGTCTTCTCCGACGCCAAACTCGTCGCCACCACCCTGGACCCGGTGGTCGTCGACGGGCTCTGCCGGATCGACGAGCGCACCATCTCCACCTCCTTCATCCTCAACAGCCGGGCCCTGGACGTGGCCCGCGAGCAACTTCACGACGACCGGGCGGCCCGGGAGCTGACGCGCGACCTCGCCGGGCTGGAACGGTTCTTCGTCCGGGCCGGGGCCGACCCGGACACCGTGCGCGCCTACCGCGACACCGCCCGCGGCGCCCGCGAGCCGGCCCGCCCCAGCGTCTTCATCAGCTACAGCGCGGCCGACGAGTCCTTCGCCACCGAGCTGCGCGACCAGCTGGAGGCCAACGGTGTGGACACCTGGTTCGCCCCGCACGACATCCGCGGCGGCCGCACGATCCTGGAGCAGGTCACCGAGGAGATCCAGCGGCGCGGTCGGATGATCCTCGTGCTGTCCGAGGCCAGCATGGCCAGCAACTGGGTGGCCACCGAGATCGGCCGGGCCGTACGGGCCGAGCGCGAGAGCGGGACCCGCAAGCTCTTCCCGATCCGCATCGTTCCCCACGAGCGGGTGCTGCGCTGGGAACTCTTCGACGCCGACGCCGGCTACGACGTGGCCCGCACCATCCGCGAGTACTACATCCCGGACTTCTGCGACGACGGCCTCGCCCTCCACCAGTCCGTCAGCCGCCTGGTCCGCGACCTGCGGGAAGGGTGAGGACGCTCCGAGGCTGAGGACGCTCCGCGCCCGCGGGAAACCCGTAGAACTCCACTGACAGGAGATGTCAGTGGAGCGCCCCTAGCCTGCGGCGCATGGACAACAGCACCGGCTTCGGCTTTTTCACCGGCACCTACGACGTCGTCAATCGTTGGCGCAAGGACTTCCTCGACCCTGCCGAGGGCGACGACCGCTGGGAGGAGTTCCCGGGCCTCAGCCGCGCCTCGGCCCACTTCGACGGGCGGGCCAGCTTCGACGAGATCGACTTCCCGACCAAGGGCTTCGCGGGCCTGACCCTGCGGCTCTACGACCCGGCCGCCGACGCGTGGTCCCTGTACTGGGCGAACAAGCGCACCGGCGTCCTCCTCCCGCCCGTCACCGGCCGGTTCGGTCCGGACGGCACCGGCCTCTTCCACGGCGACGACGAGTACGACGGCCGGAAGGTGAAGGTCCGCTTCATCTGGTCCGGGATCACCGCCACCGCCGCCCACTGGGAGCAGGCGTTCTCCGTGGACGACGGCCGGACCTGGATCAGCAACTGGCACATGCACATGACCCGCCGAGAGCACTGACCGGCTCGCACGGCCCCGCCGCCACAGCACACGGCCCCGCCGACGCGCACGGCCCTGCAGGGGCGGTACCGGCGGCGCTCCGGGAACCGGCCCCGGGGGTGCCTAGCCGATCGCGATGACGGGGTGGTCGGCGGGATCGATCCACTGCATCGTCCGGGCCATGAAGGCGGCGGGGACGGCGACGCAGCCGGCCGTGGCGCCGGCCTGCGGGCCGAGGTCGTGGAGGAAGATGCCGGCACCGCGGCCCTTCACCACCGGGGCGGTGTTGAAGTCGATGACCAGGGCGTTGTCGTACTGGACGGGGTAGTTGACGAGGTGTTCGCTGCCGAGAGGCCCCTGTTCGGTGAGGTGGAAGCCGCCCTCGGTGTCGGTGCGCATGCGGTTGTAGTAGGCGGAGGACGGGTCCTGGACCCACCAGTCGTGCGGGGTGACGTGGTGGTAGGGCATCCTCGTGCCCGGGTCCGGGGCGATGCCGAAGGCCTGGGTGAGGGTGTACGTGCCGGTCGGTGTGGTGCCGGTCCCCTGGACGCGGGTGGCGCCGTCGTGCAGGCCGCCGGAGCCGATGCGCGCGTCGGCGGTGGAGTCGAGGGACCGCCAGAGGCCGTCCTGGCGGGCCCATAGGGTCACGGTGGCGCGGGTGCCGTCCGCCTTGACCGTGATCACCTGGTCGGCCGGGCCGGTCGTCACCGGCACCGGGAACGGTCCGTCGCCCGCCCGTGCCCCGACCGGGGCGGGGCCCGCACCGGTCAGGGTGACGGCGGCGCCGAGCGCGAGGGCCACGCTCATGCGACGGAGTGCCGAACGGCGGCGGTCGGCGGGGAGTGTCCGGGAGACGGCCATGGCGGGGCCCTTCTGGTGTGGACGGCACGGGTGGGGCGGCGGGGTGGGGCGGCGGGGTGGGGCGGCGGACCCCCTGGTGGGCGAAGGCGTCAGTCCACACCCGGGGTGGTCCCGACCACGCCAGGGCCATGATCGGATCGCCGGGGCACCCGCGCCAGCACCGACACCGCCGGGCCCGGGTGGCCGGGGCCCGACGGGCGGGACACAATCGTCGGGGCGGCGCGTGGCCCGCCACGCCGCCGGTGGGACGACGTACTCGACCAGGAGGCGACAGTGACCGGTGTGACCAGCGCCGATCTACTCGTGGACGCGTTCGACAGGATCCGTGACACGGTCGCCGACGTGGTCGACGGCCTGACCCCCGAGCAGCTGGCGTTCCGGGTGCAGGACTCGGCCAACTCGATCGCCTGGCTGGTCTGGCACCTCACCCGGGTGCAGGACGACCACCTCGCCGACGCGACCGACCGCGAACAGGTGTGGACCGCCGACGGCTGGGCGGGCCGGTTCGAGCTGCCGTTCGCCGCGGCGTCCACCGGCTACGGGCACCGACCCGCACAGGTCGCGAAGGTCATCGCCACCGCCGACCTCCTCCTGGGCTACCACGAGGCCGTCCACGCACGGACCGTCGACTACGTGCGCGGCCTCGACAACCGCTCCCTCGTCCGGATCGTCGACGAGGCCTGGCAGCCCCCGGTCACCCTGGGGGTGCGTCTGATCAGCGTGATCTCCGACGACCTCCAGCACGTCGGCCAGGCGGCCTTCGTCCGCGGCCTGCTGCCCCGGCACTGAGCCCCCGGCGCCGACGGCCCCAGCGCGACACCACCACCACCGACAGGCCCGGCCCAAACGGTCACTCCTCGCCGGGCCGGGTGTGTCGGTCCTCAGTGCCGGTCGGACTCCGGGCCGGCGAGCGGTACGGGCGGCCGGGCGGCGATGGCGGGGCGCGGCTTGACGGCCGCGCTGGCCTCGACGACGGGGTGTGCCGGGAGCACGGGCTCGGCGGGGACGAGGGACGCGGCGGAAACGGGGCCCGGCTTCGGCTCGTCGAGGCCGGGGATGGGCGGGACGACGCGGAACGTGCCGGTGGCCAGCGCCTTGTCCAGCGCCCGGTTCGCGGTCTCGGTCAGCTCCGGGTCGCCGATGCTCCGGACGACCCGGCGGGCGTGCTCGACCCGCCCGCGGCTCGCCAGCGCGAGCGCCAGGTGCTCGTGGGCGCCGTAGCGGTAGTAGGAGTGGCGCGCGGTGGCCACCAGGTCCTCGGCCCGGGCGAGCTCGCCGAGGTCGACGAGCGCGGCCGACAGCCCGCAGAGCGCCCGGGACTGGTAGATGTCGTCCGGTTCGCCGGCCAGGATCCGTTCGGCCGTTGCGGCCACCCGCAGGGCGGCGTCGGTGTCGCCGACGCGGGCGAGCGCCGTGATCACCTCGTTCAGGGCGTTCACCTGCTCCTCCGAGTCGGTGGCGGCCAGGGCGGCCCGCTCGGCGAGGTCCAGCAGGCGTCGGGCGCCGGCCGGGTCACCGGCGGCGGCCAGCGCCGCGCCGAGGCCGGCGAGGGCGGTCGCGCGGTTGCCGCCGTGGTCGACGGCGTGGGCGATCGGCTCGCCCTGCGCGACGAGCCGCCGGGCGCCCGCCGGGTCGCCGAGGGCGGCCAGGGCGACCACAGGGACGGCCAGCGCGTGGGCCCGCAGGTACGGGTTCTCGATCGCGGCGACGCCCGGTGCCGCCTGTTCGGCGATCTGCCGGGCCCGCTCGGCGTCGGTGCACTCGGTCAGGGCGTGCACCAGCTGCGGGGCCGCGTACTGCTGGTGCCACGAGAAGGCCGACCGGTCGACGACGGACACCGTGTTCTCCCAGGGCTGTGCGGATGGCTTCGTGGACACTCGTACGCCACACGTGGGGTGCGCAGGCTCCGGTTCACCCGCGCGACGGCGGACCGGGGGACCGGGGGCCGGGGTCCGGGGAGAAGGGGCGGAGGCGTCGGTCCGCCGTGGTCGACGGCAACGCGAAGACGGACCCGGCTGCCACGGGATCGTGGAACCGGGTCCGTGCGTCACGGCCCTGGGGCCGACGGCTCAGCAGCCGCTGAGGATGTCGATCGCGACGACCTGCGAGCCCAGCGACCAGCCCTGACCGGGGTAGAGCCGGTCGATGAAGTTGGAGGAGTACTTCACCAGGGCGCAGTCGTCGTGGCGGGCGTTGGTGACGTAGGCGGCGGACCGGGTCAGCGAGCCGGTGGTCTGCCAGCCCTGGTCCTTGTACATGGTGAGGATGTTGCCGTTCGCGTCCTCGAAGCACACGTACGGCCAGGGGCAGGAGGCCGCGGAGGCCGTCGGCGCGAGCGCGAGCGTGGAGGCAATGAGCGTTACGGCGAGGCCGAGAGCGGCCGTGATCTTCTTCATGAGTTCTTCCTCATTGATGGGTACCGCTGCTGCTGGCCTTCGTCCGGCGCCGCCGGCCCGGGGAGTAGGGCGGCTGCCAGGGGAGTTTCCGATCGGGGTCGGGTACGGTGTGGCGCCCAAGGGCTGTCATCATGTACACGTTCGTCGACCGGGTGAAGGGGGAGGGCTCAGGCGGGGGGCTGTCGAACGTCTCGTCGGGTGTCCGTGCCGTGATGACGCGGACGGGCCGTCGAGATGGGCACAAATGTACGTGCGCCGGGCGCGATTGATGCCGGCTCTGCTCGGTGCCCGGCCTCCGGAGACGGTGTCTCACGTCGACGACCTGCGGTTTGGGACGGCGCTGGACGTGAACTGGAGACGTCTCAAACCGCCGGCGCGGACGCGTCGCCGGTACTCCGGTCGGGGCGCCCGACCTGGGCGGCCCTTCTCCGCTCCGGCCGCGTCAGGGGCGCTCGACGTACTGCAGGACACCGCCGAGGGAGAAGCAGAGCGCGCCGGTGAGGGTGCCCCAGTTGGCGATGTCGGAGTTGACCAGGCTGTCGGTGGCCGGGCGGGTGTAGGCGGCGAGTGCCGAGACCATGAAGAGCACGGAGCCGAGCTGGTTCACGGCGACGATCCACCAGCCGAGGCTGCGGCGGCGGATGCAGGGCCGGCCGTGGCAGATCTCGGCGAAGGCGAGGTGGCCGGCGATCAGGAAGAGCAGGCAGCCGATGACGTCGGGCGTCCAGATCAGCCGGTTGACCTGCCGGACGCTCAGCCCCTGCAGGAAGGAGAAGACCAGGTTGACGCCGAACACGAGGGTGCCGGTGAACAGCACGAACGCGCTCAGCCAGTCGACCCGCGTCGGCTCGTAGCTCCACCAGCGCCACGGGCGGGTGACCAGTCGGCCTTCGCCGCCCGGCACGTGGCGGGGGGCGTTGACGACCTGGAGGAGCGAGACGAAGCCGCCGGTGTTGAAGAAGAGCCCGCCGGCGAAGTAGATCGAGGCGCAGGTGGTCGCGTCGCCGGAGCCGAACTGCGCGACGGCGGCGCCTGCGGCGAAGAGCGCGCCGCCGATGACGAAGGCGGTGGCGGCGATGGCGTTGAGCCGGCGCAGCCGGGCGAGGGCGGTGTCGTCGGCGCTGGTGGGCCGGGGTGCGGTCGCGCCGGGCGGGTGGACGGCGAGGATGCCGCGACGCCGTGCGGGCCGTGACTCCCACACGGCGGTGCCGCCGCCGGGCGGGTGCCAGGTGAGCCGGGTGGTGAACGGTCCCGCGCCTTCGGCGCGCTGCTCGGGCTGTCGTCCCACGAGCCGAGACTAGACCGCCCGACGGACCGTCCGCCGAGCGCAACGCCGTACCGCGGACGGCCGTCCGCCGGGACCGGCAGCCCAGCCGCAGCCGCAGCCCACGAGTCCGAGCGTGCCGCAGCCGGACGGATCCGCTCGCGCCCGCCATGATCGGAGGACGGATGCGCACCGGCCACCGGCCGCCGCTCGGCCCGGCCCGCGCCGCCACCAGACCCAGGCCCGTACGACCCGGACTTCCCGGGCGGGCCGGACCCCGAGGGGATTGCCCATGCCGTCCGGACCGCCGACCGAGGACGCGGCAGCGCCGCAGAACCCGTACGAGATCGTCCGCAACCGCGGGTACGTGGCGGTGCTGGTGATCTCCGCACTGCTCGGTGTCCCGGTCTCGGCCGGCGCGTTCGGCTTCCTCGCGCTGGTCACCGAACTCCAGTCGCTGGTCTACACCGACCTGCCGAAGAGTCTCGGCTTCGCCGGCACCCCCGACTGGTGGCCGATCCCGCTGCTCGCGGTGGCGGGCGTGCTGGTCGCCCTGACGATCCGGTACCTGCCGGGCGGCGGCGGCCACAGGCCGGCCGAAGGGCTCAAGACCGGTGGCACGCCGTCGTTCGCCTCGGTGCCCGGAGTGCTGATCGCCGCGGTCGTCTCACTCAGCCTGGGGGTCGTCCTCGGCCCGGAGGCCCCGCTGATCGCGCTCGGCGGCGGGCTCGCGGTCGGTGCCGTCCGCGCGCTGAAGCGGGACGCCCCGCCCAGCGCCGTCTCCGTGATCGGCGCGGCCGGCAGCTTCGCGGCCATCAGCGAACTGCTGGGCTCCCCCCTCATCGGTGCCTTCCTCCTGATGGAGGCGTCCGGGCTGGGCGGGCCGATGCTGGGCGTGGTGCTGGTCCCCGGCCTGCTCTCGGCGGGCGTCGGGTCGCTGATCCTCACCGGACTCGGCAGCTGGACGGGCCTGGGCACGTACTCGCTGGCGCTGAACCAGGTGCCGGCCGCGGGCCGGCCGACCCTCGGCGAGTTCGCCTGGGCGGTCGTCGCGGGGGTGGCCGCCGCGCTGCTCGGCGAGGCGATCCGGCGCTCCGCGCTCACCCTGCAGGGCGTGGTGGACCGGCGCCGGCTGCCGCTCACCGTGCTGATGGGCGTCGCCGTCGGCGTGATCGCCTTCGCGTACGCGGAGATCACCGACCGGCCGGTCAGCGGCGTCCTGTTCTCCGGGCAGGACGCGCTCGGGCCGCTGCTGGACGGCGCCTCGGGCTACACGGCCGCCACCCTCGTCGTGCTGCTGGTGTGCAAGTCGCTGGCCTACTGCGCCTCCATGAGCGCCTTCCGCGGCGGCCCGGTCTTTCCGGCCGTCTTCGCGGGCGCGGTCGGCGGCCTCGCCCTCAGCCACCTTCCCGGCCTGGGCACCACCGCCGGATTCGCCGTGGGGATCGGCGCGATGACGGTGGCCATGCTGAAGCTGCCGATGACCGCCGTCCTGCTGGCCACGCTGCTGCTCGGCCAGGCCGGCCTGACCGTGATGCCGCTGGTGATCGTCGCGGTGGTGGTCTCGTACGTCGGCACGCTCCGGCTCGCCCGGCTCCCCGCCGCTCCGGCGCCGCCGGACGCGCAGCCGCCGGCGCAGCCGAAAGCGCCCGCGGCCTGAGTCCGGACCGGGGGCGGTCGTCGCCCAGGGGATGCGGCGGATGCGGCGGACGGCGTACGCCCGCAGGCCGGGACCTCGGTTCTGCCCGTATTGTCCGATTCGGAGGATCCGAGGACGACACGAGAGGTGACCGGTGGCTCTCCACAACGCACAGGAGCCGGCGTCCGATGCGGCCGTCGACATCTTCGCCTCACCACTGAGCGAACACCCCCTGCCCAAGCGGGCCATGCCGGACTTCCCGGCGCCGCCGCAGGTGGTCTTCCAGCTGCTGCGCAACGAGCTCCTGCTGGACGGCAACGCCGCGCAGAACCTCGCCACCTTCTGCACGACCTGGACGGACGACGAGGTCCGCCGGCTGATGGACCTCTGCCTGGACAAGAACATCGTCGACAAGGACGAGTACCCGCAGACCGCCGAGATCGAGTCGCGGTGCGTGAACATCCTCGCCGACCTCTGGCACGCCCCGGTCGGCTCCGGCGAGTCCAACGCGGTCGGCTGCTCGACCACCGGCTCCAGCGAGGCGGCGATGCTGTGCGGCCTCGCCCTGAAGTGGCGCTGGCGGGACCGCCGGAAGGCGGCGGGCCAGTCCACGGAGCGGCCGAACCTGGTGTGCGGCCCGGTCCAGGTGTGCTGGGAGAAGTTCGCCCGGTACTTCGACGTGGAGCTGCGCCAGGTGCCGGTGGAGCCCGGGGCGACCGGACTGCAACCGCACCAGCTGCGCGAGTACGTCGACGAGAACACCATCGGCGTGGTCGCGATCCTCGGGGTGACGTACACCTGCACCTACGAGCCGGTGGGGGAGATCGCGGCCGAGCTGGACCGCCTGCAGGTGGAGACCGGCCTCGACGTGCCGCTGCACGTGGACGCGGCGTCGGGCGGGTTCATCGCGCCGTTCCTCCACCGCGACCTGGTCTGGGACTTCCGCCTGCCGCGGGTCGCCTCGATCAACGCCTCCGGTCACAAGTACGGGATGGCCCCGCTGGGCGTCGGCTGGGCGCTGTGGCGGGACCAGGCCGCGCTGCCGGACGGGCTGGTCTTCCACGTCGACTACCTCGGCGGCGACATGCCGACCCTCGCCCTCAACTTCTCCCGCCCGGGCGGCCAGGTCGTCACCCAGTACTTCATGTTCCTGCGCCTGGGCCGCGAGGGGTACCGCCGGGTGTACCAGGCCTGCGCCGACACCGCGCAGCACCTCGGCCGGCAGATCACCGAGATGGGCCCCTTCACCCTGCTCTACGACGGGGTCGGCGCCCTGCCCGCCGTCTCGTACACCCTCACCGACCCCGACTCGGTCGGCTGGAGCCTCTACGACCTCTCCGACCAACTCCGCATGCGCGGCTGGCAGGTCCCCTCCTACCCGCTGCCGCCGGACCGCCAGGAGACCGTCATCCAGCGCGTCCTGGTCCGCCACGGCGTCGACCGCGACGAGATCGAGCTGCTCGCCGACGACATGCGCCGGGCCATCAAGATCCTCGACCAGGGCCGCCCCCACGACCGCGACCGCGTCGGCTTCCACCACTGACGGCCCCACCGGGCACGCCCCCGCCACCCCCGCCGCCCCCGCCGCCCCCGTCGGCCCCCGCCGCCCCGGCAGGCGACGGCGGGGGCCGGCGGGGGCGACGACGTCCGTCAGTCCGGGGCGTGCCGGGCGAGGGCGAGGAAGCCGGCGGCGGCGGCCAGGCCGGTCAGGGCGCAGGCGCACCAGAGGGCGGCGGAGCCGAGCCGGTCGTACGTCCAGCCGCCCGCGGCGGCGGCCAGGACGCCACCGGCCGACCAGGCGAAGGCACTCGCCCCCTGGTAGCGGCCGGCGGCTCGGGCCTTGGCGAAGCGGGCGGTCAGATCCAGGCTGACCGGGCCGCTGATCACCTCGCCGGCCGTCCAGACCACCACCGTCAGCGCGTACGCGGGCGCGGAGCCGGCGAAGGAGGTGAGGCCGAAACCGGTGCCGCACAGCGCCGCGGCCAGGGCCAGCAGGCGGAACGGGGAACGGCCGTCGAGCAGGCGCCCCGCCGGGAGCTGGGCCAGGCAGACGATGACGCCGTTCAGCGCGATGACGGCGCCGCAGGCCGCCGGGCTCAGACCGTCGTCGGCCATCGCGACCGGCAGCATGGTGGTCATCTGCTGCAGCACGGCGGCGACCAGGGCGAAGAGCAGCACGCAGCACAGGAACGGCCGGTCGGCGAGCAGCGCCCGGCGGCCGCGCGCCGACGCCTCCCCGGGGGCGGGCCCGCCGTCGGTGCCGCCCACGGCGCCCGCCGCGCAGTCCGCCGCGTCGGCGCCGGACGGGGCCGGGACGCGCAGGAGCACCACCAGCGCGCAGCACAGGGTCGCCGTGGCGTCGGCCAGGAAGAGCACCGGGTAGCCGGTCCGGGCGGCCAGGCCGGCGAGCAGCACCGAGATCGAGAAGCCCAGGTTCATCGCCCAGTAGTCGAGGGAGAAGGCGCGCACCCGGTCCTCGGGGCCGAGCAGTGCGGACATCAGGGCCGCGGTGGCGGGTCGGGCCGCGCCGGTGGTGCAGCCGAGGGCGGACGCCGCCGCGAACAGCGCCGACCCGCCGGTGGTCAGGCCGAGCACGGCCGTCGCCGCGGCGGTGCTCAGATGGGCGCCGACCAGGGCCCGGTGGCAGCCGAAGCGGTCCGCCGCCGCGCCGCCGGCCAGCGCGCCGACCGTGCCGCCGACGGCGAAGGCGGCCGCGACCAGCCCGGCGAAGGCCGCCGAGCGGCCGCGCTCCACGGTCAGGTAGAGCGTCAGGAACGGGACGGCGAAGGTGCCCAGGCGGTTCACCAGGGTGCCGGCCCACAGCCACCAGAACGCCGGGGGCAGCCCGCGCGTGCCGAGCGCCCCGGTCGACCCCGGGGCCCGCGCCGGGGAGTGGCCGCTCACCGCTCGCTTCCCGCCTCGGGGCCGGGCAGGCCGGCCAGCAGCTCGCGGGCCCGTACGGCCTCCGGGTGTCCGGGCCCCAGTACCGTCTCCACCTCGGGGGCCAGCTCGGCCAGCAGGGCGCGGGCCTGCTCCACGTCGCCCGTCGCCAGCGTCCAGTGGGCGTACTCGACCCGGCAGGTCAGGAAGATCGCGTGTTCGGGGATCAGCACCGAGCTGACGTCCGTCAGCAGGCTGCGCATCAGCTCCAGGGCCTGTGCCGGGTGGCCCGCCGCGCCGGTCCAGCGGGCGATGCGCGAGCGCACCGCGAACGGGTAGGAGTGCGCCGGGCCGAGTGCGGCGGTCACCCTCGGCAGGACCAGCCGCAGGGTCGCCGCGGCCTCCGCCGGGGCCCCGGCGGCGCCCTTCCAGTGGGCGTGCTCGGCCTCGGTGATCGGGCGCAGCGGGTGGTCCTCCGGGGCGTGCCGCCGTACGTCGCGCAGCAGTTCCTCGGACAGTTCCAGGGCCAGCCCGGTCCGGCCCGCCTGGCCGTGCCAGGACCCGATGTTCGCCCGGGTGTTGAGCACCGCGACGTGCTCCTCGCCGAGCAGCCGCCGTTGCCGGGCGAGGAGTTCGTCGTAGCACCGGACCGCGCGCTCCGGGTCGCCCAGTTCCCCGGTCCAGTAGGCGAACCGGCCGTAGGAGGCCACCGTGTCGGCGTGGTCGGGGCCGAGCCGGGGCTCCTGGTGGTCGAGCACCGAGCGGTAGCGGTCGACCGCCTCGGCCGGGCGGCCCGAGCGTCCGGCCCATTCGGCGACGGTGGCCGCGGTCGCCAGCGTGCGGTCGTCCCCGGGGCCGAGCAGCCGTGCCAGCTCCAGGTGCAGTTCCCGGGCCAGCCGGTGCGCGGTCTGCGGGGCGCCGGCCCGGCCGATCCACTCCGCCAGGTCCCGGCGGCCGGCCAGCACCCGCAGGCTGTCCGGGCCGTGGTGCCGGACCAGCCGGTCCAGCACCTCCTCGCCGCGCTCCACCGCGGCCCGCCACCGGCCGGCCGCGACCAGCGCGGCCAGCCGCCGGTCCTGCCCGGCCAGCGGGTCGAAGCCGTCCGGGGTGCCCGGGCCGGGGGAGGGCCGGTCAGCCGGGGCGGTGAAGTGGCGCAGCAGCGGCTCGGCGGACAGGGCGAAGGCGCTCGCCCCCGGGGCCAGGGCGCTGCGCCCGGCGAGGTCGGCCTGCAGCGCGGGCGCCCGGCCGGAGCCCGGCGCCGAGGCGCGCAGCACGGCGCCGACCAGGTCGGTGGTGGCGAGGAGGTCGCCGACCGGCACCGTCTCCAGCAGCAGGTCGCGCAGCCCCGGACGGAAGTCGTACACGGCGGGGCCCGGCCCGCCCAGGCCCGGCTGGCGCCGCAGCAGCCCGCCGAGGAGGACCTCGGCGAGCGGGGCCGGATCGACCCGGCCGTTCACGGCGCGTTGCACCAGGCGCATCAGCGCCAGGGTCAACGGCCGCACCGCGGCCAGGTGGCCCGCCAGCCGGTACGCCTCCGGGGAGGCGGCCCGGCGGAAGTGCGCCAGCCGTCCGGTCAGGTGGGCGGGCGCGTCGTCGCGTCCGTGGCCGTCCGGAGGGAGGTCGTCGGCGGCCCCGTGCGGGGCCAGGGCGAGGGCGGGCAGGATCGTCGGCCGCCCTGCGGCCACGAGGGCGGCCCAGCCGGCGAACGCTCCCGGCTGAAGGTCCAGCACCGGCACCGGTGTGCCCGGGACGGGGAGTTCGGGCAGCACCGGGTCGGTGGCGGTGAGCTCGACATTGGCCGCCCCGGGCCGGTTTCCGCGCAGCAGCAGCCGCTCCACCGTCAGCGCGCTGCCCGACCAGAGCCGCTGCGGCAACGGCTGGACGACGGCGGTCGGACAGCGCCGGGCCCAGTACGCGAGCAGCGGCGCGACCCGTCCCCGGTGCCAGCCCGCGCCGATCGCGTCGGAGAGCACCAGTACGGTGCCGCGGCCGTCGGCCGGGCACAGCGACGCCGGTGCGACCACCGGCGCGCTGCGGGTGAACGGCCGGGCACGCAGGACCGGCGGCCCGTCGGTGCGGCTGTCCAGCCCGAAGCACCGCACCGTGCGGAAGTGGCCGACGTGCTCCATCACCTCCCGGACGCCGGCGGCGGTCTCCTGCCACAGCTCCATCGACAGGCCGTCGTCGACGACCAGCGCGGCGCTGAGCCAGCGTTCCCGGCCCGGGCGCAGGACCACGTCCAGCACCCCGGTCTCGGCGATCAGTTCGGCGGTGGCCGCCTCGTCCAGCCGCTGCCGGTGCGCCGACGCGGTGGTGCGGCGGAGCGGGCGCAGGGCGCGGCCGATCGGCAGCGAGCCCGGCAGCGCGCGTCCGGCGGGCACCAGGACCGGCCGCGCCGCGGTGCCGGGCGAGGCCGCGCGGGTGTGGGCGTACAGCCCGGCCGGGGTGGGGGGTTCGGTCGCGTCGGGCAGCGTGGCACCGGCAGCGCCGCCCGGCCGCTCCCGGCCGTCGTCGGCGGGCCGTGCCGCGGCCGGGGCACCGGGCGCACCGGCCAGGCCGCCGGGCGGGATGCGCCGGGCCAGCCACAGGATCTCGGCCAGCTCGGTCGGGGTGAGGTGGGTGGCGGCGGGCTGCAGCACCGTCCGCAGTCGGTCGATCATCCGAGCCCGGGCTCCGGCTCCTCCAGCGGGCGCAGCACCGCGCCGAGCAGGCCCTCGCGGCCCAACTCCACGCCACTGAGGCGCAGGTGGACGGCGTTGAGCAGCTGGTCGGTGGCCAGCGCGCCGCGGTCGTGGTCGCGCCGGTGCAGGAAGGCCTCGATCAGATCCTCCCCGGCCTGCAGCCCGTCCTCGCCCAGGTGGGCCCGGACGATGTCGCGCAGCCGTGCCTCGTCCGGCTCGGGCAGGTCGAGACGCACACACCTGCGCAGGAACGCCGGCGGGAAGTCCCGCTCGCCGTTGCTGGTCAGGACGGTGACGGGGAACTCCTGGCAGCCGATCAGGCCGTGGTGCACCGGATGGCGCTCCCGGGTGCCGGTCAGCATCACCCGTACGTCCGGGTGGTCGTCGGGCAGCCGACTCAGCTCGGGGATCTCGAACTCGCCCTCCTCGAACACCACCAGCAGGTCGTTGGGCAGGTCCAGGTCGCCCTTGTCCAGCTCGTCGACCAGCAGCACCCGCGGCCGGCCGGGGCGCCCGGTGGCGAGCGCGGTGCCGAGCGGGCCGAGCCGCAGGTAGCTGCCCATGTCCGGCTCCGGGGCGGCCAGTTCGCGGGACCGGCCGGTGTCGCGCAGCCGCCCGACGGCGTCGTAGCGGTAGAGGCCGTCCTGCAGCGTGGTGCGGCTGTTCACCGGCCAGCGCAGCACCGGGCCGAGCCCGAGCTCGCGCGCCAACGAAGCCGCCAGCGAGGACTTGCCGGTGCCGGGACGCCCGGTGACCAGCAGCGGGCGGCGCAGGTGCAGTGCGGCGTTGACCACGTCGGCCTCCTGCGGGCCGATCCGGTACGCCGGGGCGGGCCGCGGGCCGGGCAGGGCGCCGAAGCGGCGCCACGGCGGGGCGGCGGGCAGCGGCTCGTCGCGCACCACCGCGTCGTCGCCCCGGTAGATCCGCCAACCGTCCCCGCCGTCGTCCTGTGCCGCGGTGGCCGGCTCCGGTCCCGTCGCTCCGCTCATCGTCGCCCTCTCCTCGTTCGTGCCTCGGTCCGTGCCTCGTCCGTGCCTCGTCCGTGTATCGGTCCGTGCCTCGTCCTCGCCCGGCCGGCGCCGACCCGCCCGCGCCGCCGGATCAGTCCGGCGGGTCGCCCAGCCCGAGGGTCTCCGGATGCCCGTCAGGAGAATCCCAGACCAGCGCCAGATTGCGGTGCAGGCCGTCCGGGGATTCGGTCAGGCGCGCCTCGTACACCAGTCGGGGAAGCTGGTACGGCGCCGCGCCGTGGACCAGCTCCCGCACCCGGTCCGGCCGGATGGTGTGATCGGCCGGGCGCAGCCACAGCACCCCGGGCACCCCCACGGCCAGCGCGATCGCCCGCAACCGCGGCACCTCCTCGGCCGGGCAGCACAGCGCCACACCACAGACCGGCACCGGCGCACCCCGCTGCTGCACCACCGGGTCGTGCCGGTCCACCAGCGCCAACCGCCCCGAACGCAGGACCTGCCACCGGTAACGGTGTTCGGGCCGGAACGCGGCCCGCCGCAACTCCGGGCTGCGCATCACGCACAGGAAGTCCTGCCCCAGCACGCCCGGAAACAGCTCGTCGGGCCGGTACACCCACTGGTCGACCGCCAGATCGAGCTCCTCCCCGGTGACGAACCACTCCACCACCGGGACCGCGCCGGGCTCCACCTGACCGGTCACCTCCTCCAACAGCGCCCCGAGTTCGGCCAGCAGCCGGGAACGCGGCACCGGAGTGTCCCGGACCGAGCGGTGCAGCGGGCGCCCCCGGGCGTCCGCGGCGTGCAGGGCGTAGCTGAAGTGCTCCGTGCCGGTCGCCCGCCACAGCTGCACCTGCACCACCGGGGCCGGGGCACCGCGCTGCGGACCCCGCTCCCGCGCACGCTCCGCCGACTCCCGCGCCTGGGCCCGGTGTTCGAGCAGGATCTCGGCCAGGCCGAGCCGCTGCGCCACCGCCTCGCTCCACGCGCCCAGCCCGCGTGCGGTGCCCGGACCGGCCGCCGCTGCCGCGAACTCCACCGTGCGCAGCAGCTGCGGGAACCTTCCGTACCGTGGCCGGTAGCGCTCCAGCTCGGCCACCGCCTCCGGCCAGTGGGCCTGCTCCAGGTCAGGGCCCAGCGGCAGCGCCTCGGCCGCGCAGCGCCGCGGATCGGGGACGGTGCCGTCCGCGAGCAGGGTGAGCAGCTCGCGGTGTTCGGTGGCCGTGAGGAACTGCTCGGGGCAGACGCGCAACGCGGTGGTGGCGATCCAGCTCTGCTGTTCCTGCGTACGCGCGGCGCCGGCCAGCAACGCCAACAGGGTCGGCGCGCCGTGCGGACGGGCGGTGGCCAGCCGGACCAGCCGCTCGGCGCTCGCGGGGAAGCCGTCGTCCGCACCGGCGTCGTTTGCGCCGGCGTTGTTTGCGCCGGCGTCGACACCGGCGCGGTCGTCGCCCGGTTCGGTGGCCGGCCCCGGTTCCGGCCCCGGCCCCGGTTCCGGCTCCGCTTCCAGCTCGGCCAGGAAGCGCCCGGCCAGATCGGCCAGCGCCTCCGGAGTGGTGAGCACGGAGCGCAACGGGCCGAGCAGCTGACGGGCCACCGGGTCCATCGGGCCGTGAGCACCGTCGTCGACGCCCAGCGGACCGGGAAGCGCCTCGCCCGCCTCCTGGAACAGTTCGCGCAGGTTGGCGGCGGGCACCGCGAAGGCCCGCAGCCCGCTGCGACTCACCACCAGCCCCACCACCCGCCGCTGCGCCCGGTCCCACAGCGGCGAGCCGCTGTACCCGCCGACGACGGGCTGCGCGGAGCCGGTGGAGTCGAGCACGATCCAGCGCTCGGTGACGCCCTGCACCAGGACGGCCGCGATGCTGCTCGGCGCCCCGCTGCCGAACCAGGCGTAGGCGGGGCGGCCGGCGTGGCAGCGCCCGGTCCCCACCGGCAGTGCGGCGGAGCCGGGGTCGTCCAGCAGCCGTAACAGCGCCAGGTCGCCGGACCACTCGACGTCGCCCTCCGCGGCGGGCGACCCGTCGGACCGGCGGGCGGGCAGCCAGGCCGCCAGGGCGGCCCGGAGCCGGCGGCGGCCCGTCGCGGGGAAGGAGACCGCCAGGAGATCCAGGGCCCCGGGGCGTTCCTGGGCGAAGTCCGGCCGGTCCAACACCTGGTTGACCACGTGCGCACAGGTCAGGACCGTACCCGGGGCCAGCAGCACGCCGCCGCCGAAGGCCAGGGGTTCCCCCGCACGGTGCAGGGCGGCGTGCGCGAGCTTGACGGGACGGTCGGGATCGTCCGGGCCCATCCCGCCTACCCGCGCGGTGGGTCGGCTGGCCCGGGGACGGTGGCCGGGGCGGCCTCCTCGGCGGGAGCGGCGGCAGGGACTTGAGCGGCGGCAGGGACGTCCGGGGCGGCCGCGGGCCGGGGCGTCCAGGTGGCCCGGACGGTGATGGTGGCCTCGCCGCCCGCCCCGGCGATGCCCAGCTTGAGGTCGTGGGTGAGCTTCACACCGAGCTCCACCTCGACCTCGTCGGGCGGGCGGAGCGCGCCGCGGACGGCGGAGTGCACCGAGTCCAGCACGCCGCCCAGCGGGCTCAGCACGTCGGCGAGGGTGCGGCCGGCGGCCTCCGCCGCCCGCCGGGCCCGCCCGACCGGGACGACCGGGGCGCTGCCGGGCGGCAGATCGGCCGCATCCGGCGGCAGTTCCACGGGGTACGCGGCCGGGGCGGGGGAGAGCTCCACCACCACGCCGGTGCCGTCAGCGAGCTTCAACTCAACTGTCTCACCCATGGGTTGATGATGGCACAGCAGAGGCGCCGGGGACGCGGTATCACCCGAGCCGGTCCACCCGCGGCCGGGCCGTCAGCCGGCACCACCGTCGCCGGTCCCCCCGGCGTCCTCGAAATCGGCGGCGGGGGAGGGCCGTTCGGCCCGCGGACCCTAGCGGCGCAGGAAGGTTCCGCCGTCCAGGATCCAGAAGCCGGCCGGGATCGCGCCGCACCTGGTGACCTCGGAGTGCGTCGCGGGGTCGGTCCGGCCCCAGCCGACCCGGCGCTGGTGCTGCTCGTCGGTCGGGTAGAAGGTGAGGCCGGCCTCGGGGTGCCGGCCCTCGTCGAAGAGGTACGGCTCGCCCCCGAGCGGGGTGATCACGGTCCGCGAGATCGACCCCGTCACGGTGACGGCGCCGTTCCCGTCGACGGTCAGGCAGTCGACGTCGAACTCGGCCCGGACGGTGCCGCTCGTCTCGAAGACGTGCTGCACCACGGCGTGCCCCCGGGCGTTGCCGTCGACCGTACGGGCGCTGACCCACGCGGTGAGCCGCTCGCCCGGGTTGGGGCCCGGGCCGTGCTCGTTGAGCAGGGTCCAGCCGTCCAGCGCGAGGTGCCGGGCCGGTACGGGGGCGGCCGACGCGGTCGCCGCCGAGGCGGTGCCGGCCGTCCCGGCCGCGAGGGCCGCGGCCGCGGTGGCGAGCGCGACGGCGGTGGTGAGCTTGCGCATGGTCGATCCTCCGAGGGGAGAAGGGAGTCGGGCCGTTCCCGACGTCCTCCAACCTCCCAGTGCACCCCCGGTCGTGGCCTCCGTCGCAGGGAGGGAACCGACTCCCCCCGCGGGGGAACCGTTCCTCCTCCGCTCGACCTACCGCCGTGCCGTGCCGGTGCCGTGAGGCCCGCGGGCCGCGATGTCCGACCCATTGCCTAGGCTGGGGCCAAGTCGATGATCAAGGGGGCAGGGCTGTGCGGATCGAACGTCACCGGGTGGACGAGGCGCGGGTGGTGGAGGCCGGCGAGGACTTCGTGAACCGGATCGGGAGGCAGGTCCACTCCTACTCCCGCGCCGGTCTGATGACCACCACCGAGTGGCAGCTGATCGCGGACTCCTTCCTCGACTACCTCGGCGCCCTCTCCACCGTCCGGCCCGACCTGGACTCCGCCGAGGCCAAGGCGGTCCTCAAGGACGCCGCCGAGGCCGCCGCCGGTGCTGTCTCCTTCGCCGCCTACTACCCGGTCGACAGCTTCCACGTCTTCCTCGACTACCCGAACTTCGGGATGAGTTACGACCCCGAGTACGGGGAGGACCGCGACCCCCGCCACCGGGTCACCGCCCGGGAGTGGCTCGACGCCTTCTGCCTCGCGATCGTCGCCGACCGGGTCTCCCCGCACGGGGAGGCATTCGGCTGGGCCCGCCAGCTGATGCCCGACGAACCGGTCACCCCCGGCCTCGAACTCGTCGACGCCTTCGTGGCCCACTTCTTCGAGGAGGGCGACTTCCCCACCCCCGCGGAGCCGCAGCCCGGCCTGCGCGCGCTGCGCGCCCTCACCGACGGGGACCGCGAGGCCTTCGACGCCGCCCTGCTCGCGCTCCTCCAGGACGGCCCGCACGGCACCGGGCCCGCAAGCCTCCTGCCGCTCGTCCCGATCGCCCTCGCCGCCCGCGCGTACCGCACCCACGGCTGGACCCCGGCGGTCGACACCGACTACCTGCCCCACGCCCTGGTCACCGGCTTCGAGACCCCCGGCCCGCGCGTCCACGGCCTCGGCCGCGACCCGCGCCCCGACGCCGTCGCCCGGCTCGCCGCCGGGCCCGTCGACGTCGACCGGCCGAGCCCGGCCCTGCCCCTCGGCCCGGACAGCGAGGCGCGGTTCGAGCGGCGCACCGCGGAGGCCGTCACACCGAAGGAGGGCGAGCCGCTGGACGCGTGGGAGCTCACCGGCGCGCTGCGCTACCAGACCTACCTCCTCGCGGCGCGCGCCTCGCAGTCCGCCGACGCCACCGACGCCCAGCTCGCCAACCTGCGGCTCGGCTCCCGGCTGGGGGCCGCCGTGTTCCGGGCCGCCCTCGCCGAGCCGGGCACCGAGGCCGAGGTGACGATCGACGGCCGGACGCTGCGGCTCGCCGCCAGCCGGGACAGGGACTTCGGCCCGGTCTTCTGGGGGACGGCCCTCTCCTACGCCCTGATCACCGGCAGCCCGGAGGACCTCGACCCGCTCGTCCTGGCCGGCCCCACCATCGCGGCCGAGGACCGCACCCCGTTCGCCCCGTACCGCACCGCCCTGCACGACCACCTCCGCGGCGCCGACCCGCTCCCGGCCACCGAGCGGGCCCTGAAGGAGGTGGAACGCACCCGGGACCAGGGCTTCCTGCCGCCCCCGGTGGTCCTCTTCTCCCAGCTCGTCCGGGGCGACGAGACCAGCTTCAACCTCGCCCTGCTGGACGCCCTGGAGGCCCACCGCGACCACCACTCCGTCGCCGACCGTGCCACCGACTTCGGCGCCGCGCTCAGCCTCGACGTCCTCGCGCTGGCCTGCCACGCGCGCCGCAGCCGCGGCTGGGCCGTCCACGTCCGCTCGCCGTACCTCCCGCCGCGCCTGCTCGCCGCAGCCGGGGCCGGGGCCGTCTGACGAGGGGGCGGGCCCGTCTGACGCGGGGTCCGGGCCCGTCCCGGCCCGTCCCGACGCGTGCCTCCCGGGGGCTTTGTATCCGTCGTGCATCAGGGAGCGCTTGATCGGGCATCGGTGCCGGTGGCACGACAGGTATGTCCGAATGTCTGCTGTATCGTCCCTTCACGTTCCGCCCCCGCCCCGGCGGCCGTCCGAAGAGGAGCCATCCGCCCGTGTCCGACACCCGCCCGATCCGCGTGCTGCTGGTGGAGGACGACGAGCTGATGCGGCGCGCGTTCACCGTCGCGCTCGAACGGTACGGGTACGAGATGACGGCCGCGGCCGACGGGCTCACCGGGCTTGAGCTGTTCCGCGACGGGGGCTTCGACCTGCTGGTCCTGGACGTGATGCTGCCCGGCCTCGACGGGATCGGGCTGTGCCGCCGGGTGCGGGAGACCAGCCTGGTGCCCGTGCTGATGATGTCCGCGCGCGGTGACGGACTCGACGTCGTCGCCGGGCTGGAGGCCGGGGCGGACGACTACGTGGTCAAGCCGGTCGACACCTTCGTGCTCGTCGCACGCATCCGCTCGCTGCTGCGCCGCGCGACGTACCCGCCGCTTCCGGGGCCGGAACCGGCCGTGCCCGCCGCGGAGGTCCTGGCCTTCGGGGACCTCGTCATCGACACCGCCGGCATGGAGGTGTCCGTCGCCGGCGCGCCCGTGGCGCTGACCCCGACGGAGCTGAAGGTGCTCCTCGAATTCGCCGCCCGCCCGGGCGTCGTGCTGGAACGGCACACCCTGCTGCGCGACGTCTGGGACTACGGCTGGGACGGCGACAGCCGGGTCGTCGACCTGTGCGTGCAGCGGCTGCGGCGGAAGCTGGGCCGGGACCGGATCGAGACGGTCCGCGGCTTCGGCTACAAGCTCAGGCGCTGAGCCCGGTGCGACCGCTTCGCGGGATGCGAACGGACCGTTCGGACCGTCCGGGTCGTCCGGGTCGTTCGGACCGCCTGAGTCGTCCGGGCCGTCCGCGCCGTACGTCGCTCCGGTGGAAGATCGCCGCGCTGGCCGCCCTCACCGCCTGCCTGGTCGCGGCGGCCGTCGGCGTCCTGGTGCACCTGTGGACCGCGCAGGACATCCGCAGCCGCGCCGACGCCCGGGCCTTCAACACGGTCTACTCGGCCGTGGACGTCTACCGTCGCACCGGCGCGCTCGTGGACGGCGCCGCGCTCGACCCGCCCGACCTGCCCGCCGCGCTGCGCGCCCCCGGCGACGACGACCGGCACACGGCCTACGACGGGAGCGTCGACGGGAACCTCGGGCCGAGCGTCTGGGGCGCCCAGCGCACCGCGGGGCCGGGCAGCCCGGTGCTCGCCGTCCGGATCAACATGAGCCCCGAGCTCCACACCCTGGACCGGCTCGACGTGATCGTGACGGTGGCCTCGCTGATCGCGCTCGGGGCCGCCGTACCCGTCGCGGTGTACGGGGCCGGGCTGCTCGCGCGGCGGCTGCGGCGCGTCTCCGAGACCGCGGGCCGGATCTCCGCCGGGGACCTCGACGCCCGCACCGGGCCGACCGGGGGCCGCGACGAGGTGGCCGACATCGCCACCGCCGTCGACCTCATGGCCGACAGTCTCGGCCGACGCCTGGGCGCCGAGCGGCGGTTCACCGCGGACGTGGCCCACGAGCTGCGCACCCCCGTCGGCGGCCTGATCGCCGCCGTCGACCTGCTGCCGCCGGGCGAGACGGAGGACCTGCTGCGCGACCGGGTACGGGACCTGCGCGGGCTGGTCGAGGACCTGCTGGAGATCTCCCGCCTCGACGCCGGGGCCGAACAGCCGGTCCGCGCCCGGGTGCCGCTCGGCGCCGTCGTCGCGGAGGCGGTCGCGCGTACGGGCCTCGACGCCGAGGTCACCGTGGAAGCGGGCAGCTCGGACGACAGGGAGCGCGCCGGGTTCGTGGAGACCGACCCGCGCCGGTTGGAACGCATCGTCGGCAACCTCGTCGTCAACGCCCACCGCCACGGCGCCGCCCCGATCACGGTCGCCGTCACCGGACGGACGGTCGTCGTGCGCGACCACGGTCCCGGCTTCCCGGCGGACCTGCTGCTCCACGGCCCGCGCCGGTTCCATACCGGCTCCCGGGAGCGCGGCTCGGGCCACGGCCTCGGCCTCACCATCGCGTTCGGCCAGGCCGGGCTCCTCGGTGCCGGACTGCGCCTGGACAACGCCCCGGACGGTGGCGCCGTCGCCACCCTGTCCCTGCCGCCGGACTGACGGCCGGGCAGCCACACCACGGCAGGCCCCCCGACGGCCGACGGCCCCCCGACGGCCGGCAGCGCCCCGACCGACGGCCGTCCCGACAGCGCGGCCGCCGAACCGATACGCACCGGAGCGGCGGCCGATACACGACGGCCGGGGGCTCCGATACGTTCCCCGGACACCCTTCGACGTGCAGTTCCCGCACCGAGGAGGAAGCCCCCGTGACCGTCGACCCCCTGGCCCTGAGCCACACCCCCGGCATCGCGGCCGCCACCACCGACCTGACGAAGGTCTACGGCGCCGCCGACACCCGCGTCACCGCCCTGGACGGCGTGAGCATCGGCTTCCGGGAGGCCGAGTTCACCGCGATCATGGGCCCGTCCGGCTGCGGCAAGTCGACCCTGCTGCACTGCGCCGCCGGTCTCGACACCCCCAGCTCCGGTTCGGTGCGCATCGGCACCACCGAGCTCGGCACCCTCGACGACCGGCAGCTCACCCGGCTGCGCCGGGACCGGCTCGGTTTCGTCTTCCAGGCCTTCAACCTGTTGCCGACCCTCACCGCGCTGGAGAACATCACCCTGCCGCTCGCCCTCGCCGGGCGCGCCCCCGACCCGCGCTGGCTGGACCGCGTGGTCGCCATGGTCGGCCTCGCCGACCGTCTCGGCCACCGGCCCGCGCAACTGTCCGGCGGGCAGCAGCAGCGCGTCGCCGTCGCCCGGGCCCTGGCCGGGCGGCCCGCGGTCGTCTTCGCCGACGAGCCCACCGGGAACCTCGACACCCGCACGGGGACGGAGGTCCTCGGCTTCCTGCGCGACTCCGTCCGCGAACTGGGCCAGACCGTGGTCATGGTCACCCATGACCCCGTCGCCGCCTCGTTCGCCGACCGGGCGGTCTTCCTCTCCGACGGCCGCCTGGTCGACGAGATGGTGCGCCCCACTCCCGACCGGGTGCTGGCCGTCATGCAGCGCTCCGACGCGCGCGCCGCCGCCCGTTGACCCCGGAACCGTTGACCCCGGAACCGCTGACCCCCCGACCTCGCCGACTCCCCAGGAGGACGACCGTGTTGAGAATGGCTGTGCGCAACGCCCTGGTGCACAAGGCCCGGCTGGCCATGACCGTGTTCGCGGTGTGCCTCGGCGTCGCGTTCGTGTCCGGGACCCTCGTGTTCGCGGACTCCACCGCGGCGGCCCACCGCGCCGCCGCCTCAAGGGACTTCGCCGACATCGCGGTCACCGTGACAGCCAGGGAAGCCGGGCCCGGGGCCGCCGCAGGGCAGCAGCCCGGCGTGCTCGACGACCTCCTCGCGCGGACGCTGGCCGACGTCCCCGGCGTCGCGGCCGTCCGGCCGACCGCCGACGGCTCGGCCGTCCTGAACGCCGCGGACGGCACCCCGCTGCGGGTCGGTGCGCGGTGGGCGAACCAGGCCGCCGCCTACGTCCCGCGCACGAGCGGCACGAACGGCACGAACGGCACGAACGGCACCAACGGAACGAGCGGCACGGACGGCACGGACGGCCGCTACCCGCTGGTGGCGGGCCGGGGCCCGAAGGACGGCGGCGAGATCGCCGTGGACCGCGGCACGGCCGCCGCCGGCCGGTTGAAACTCGGCGAGCCGGTCACGCTCGCCACCGACGGGCCGGCGATGACCAAGCGACTCGTCGGCATCGTCACCACCGACGACACCCGGGTGACCGCCGGCGGCACGCTCGTCCTGTTCGACCGGGCGACCGCCCAGCAACTGTTCGCCGCCCCGGGCCACTACACCGGAATCGACCTCGCCGCCGCGCCCGGCACCGACCCGTCCGAGCTCGCGCGCCGGGTCGCCGCCGTGCTCCCCGCGGACCGTTTCGAGGTCACCACCGGCGCCGCCCAGGCCGCCCAACAGGCCGTCCTCGTCGGCACGTTGACCCGCGGCTACGAGAAGCTGCCGCTGGTCTTCGCCGGGGTCTCGCTGTTCATCGCCTCGTTCCTCATCGTCAACACCTTCACCATGCTGGTCGCACGGCGCACGAAGGAGGTCGCACTACTGCGGGCGATCGGCGCGCAGCGCCGCCAGGTGGCGCGCTCCGTCCTCCTGGAGGCCCTGCTGGTGGGGCTCCTTGCGTCGGCGGCCGGGTTCCTGCTCGGCCTCGGCATCGCCTCGTTGCTGCCCGGCCTCCTCGGCGGCGATCTGCCCCGCGGCCCCCTGGTGATCGGCCCGGACTCCGTCGTCGCGGCGCTGGCCGTGGGGGTGGGCGTCACCGTGCCCGCCGCGTGGCTGCCGGCCCGGCGGGCGGCGAGGGTCGCACCGATCGAGGCGCTGCGGACGGCCGAGCAGCCGCCCGCGGGCCGACTGCGCCTGCGCACCGCGGCGGGCCTCGCCCTGGCCGTCCTCGGCGCCGCTCTGCTGGTGTCGCTGCGGGGTGCCAAGGACGCCTCGGAGGGGAACCTGCGGAGCGCGATGCTCGGCTGCGCCCTCCTGGGCGGTGGCCTGATCACGCTCGCGCCGGTGCTCGCCACCCCGGTGGTCCGGTCGTTCGGACGGCTCACCGGCCGCTTCGGCGTCGCCGGGCGACTCGCCCGCGAGAACGTGCTGCGCGACCCGCGGCGCACCGCCGCGACCGCCGCCACGCTGATGATCAGCACCGCGCTGGTCACCGGGCTCGCCACCATCGGCAACTCCGCCGCGCGGGCCCTCGACCACCGGGCGGCGGCCGGGCTGGCCGCCGACTACGTGATCGGTTCCCGCTCCACCACGGACGGCGTGGACGCGGCCGCCGTCCGGCGGGTGGCAGAGACCGCAGGGGTGCGGGCGGCGAGCGGCGTCACGGACTCCACCCTGGTGGCCGGCGGAGCGGTCCTGCAGGTCGCGGGCGTCGACCCCGACGCGGTGGGCACCGTCGTGCGGCTCGACGTGACCAGTGGCTCCGTCCGGGACCTCGGTCCGGGCCGGATCGCCGTCTCCGCCACCGTCGCCCGCGAGCGCCACCTCAGCCCCGGGGACCGCCTCGACGCCCGCATGGGCCGCGCCCGGGAAGCCCGCCCGTACACTGTCGTGGGTGTCTACCGGGACAACCCGACCGCGCTCGACGTGCTCGCCGGCCGCGCCGAGGTGGCGCCCGACAGCTACCTGCCCGGCTCCGTCCAGCGGATCCTCGTGCGCACCGACGGCAGCTCGAAGGCGATGGCGGAGCGGCTGCGTACCGCCGTCGGCAACAGCCCGCTGCTGAAGGTGCAGGACCGCGACGGGTTCGTCCGCGAGGCCGCCGGCACCATGGGTGACCTGCTGGCCGTCCTGTACGGGATGCTCGCGGTCGGCGCCGTGATCGGCGCGCTCGGCATCGTCAACACCCTGGCCGTGTCGGTCGCCGAGCGCACCCGCGAGATCGGCCTCCTGCGGGCCGTCGGCCTGGACCGCGGGGGCGTCCGGCGGATGATCCGCCTGGAGGCGGTGACCATCGCCGCGTTCGGCACCCTGCTCGGGCTGGCCGCCGGACTGGCCGGCGCCTGGGCCGTCGGCCCGCTGGCCACCGGCGCGGTCGAGCACTACGCCATGGCACTGCCCTGGGGGACGCTGCTCCTGGTGTGCGCCGCCTCGCTGGTGATCGGCGCCCTGGCCGCCGCGGTGCCGGCCCGTCGCGCGGCCGCGCTCGGCCCCCTGACGGCGACCGCGCAGGGATGAGGCACCCGCCCCCGGCCCTGGTCGGCGGGGGCGGTTTCCCGAACGGTCCGGCGAAGCCGGGCAACGCGCACGGGCTGAAGCATCGTCATGAATCGGGGACGGCGCCCCCGCTCCACCCGGAGCGGGGGCGCCGTCCAGGACACCGATCGGAGAGCTCTCACCGTGCACCAGCCGCAGTCACCGCCGCAGTCACCGCCGCCGTCGCCGCCGCAGTCGCCGTCGGCGTCGCGGCCGGCGCGTACCCGGGCGGTCCTGGCCGGTGTCACCGCGCTCGCACTGTCCGCCGCGCTGGCGGCCTGCAGCAGTGGCAGCACGTCGGCCGCCCGTCCCGGGGCGGGCGGCAACACGGCGGCGGGCACCTCGTCCGCCCCGTCCGGTGCGGCGGGCGGCGCGCCGCCGAAGGACTCCAGGGTCGTGCTGCCGACCGGCCCGGCCGCCGACTTGAAGAAGGCCCGGGACACCAAGGCCGGGCCGATCATGATGACCACCCTGGCGGGCCGGAAGTCCGGGGTCTCCGCCCAGGTCTGGGTCTGGCTGCCGCCGCAGTACGGTGACCCGAAGTACGCCAAGTCCGGCTTCCCCGTGCTCACCCTCTTCGCGGGCGGTCAGAGCAACGGCTACAACACCTGGACGGACAACCAGCTGCCGGTCCAGGAGATCGACGCCCAGCTCGTCCAGGAGCAGAAGGCGCACCCCTTCATCATGATCATGCCGGTGCAGAACCTGACGGGCGACGAGCACCGGTCCCTGGACTGCTCCGACATACCCGGCCAGCCGAAGATGGGCACCTGGCTGTCCCAGGACGTCCCGGACTTCGTCCGCGCCAACTTCCGTACCCTCAAGGGCGCCGACAGCTGGGGCCTGATGGGCGCCTCCAGCGGCGCGGACTGCAGCGCCAAGCTGGCCCTGCAGCACCCCGAGGTCTACCGGGCCGCCGTGCCGATCGACGGCGACTTCAAGGCGGACTCCCTGCTGTGGAAGGGGCACGAGGCCGAGCAGGCCGCCAACGGCCCCGACAAGCTGATCGCCACCAGCAAGGCCGACGTCAGGATGCTCGCCACCGCCGGCGGCGGCACCTCCTACGAGGTCAACCTGGTCAAGGACTGGGTCGCCAAGGCCGTCCCCCCGACCACCGTCGAGTACTACGAGCAGCCGGGCGGCCGGCACAAGACCGTGGACTTCGAGAAGCTGATCCCGATGGGGCTGGAATGGCTCACCAAGAACCTCACCGGTCCGCAGAACGACAGTTGACGACACGTCAGATAGACGGACGGCCGGCATCGGTGGGGACCGGCGGGCGGCCCGGGCCGCCCGCCGGACCCTCGGCGCGGTGAGCGGCCATCGGGTCGGCGCCGGTCAGGTCGGCGCAGGCGGCCCACAGGCGTGCCGCGGCCGTGGCGTCCGTGAGGTGGTCCCAGAGGGGTTCGATCCTGGGCGCACCGCGCAGCCCGAACGCCCGGGGGCTCCACATCTGGCCGCCGCGGACGCCCGGGTCGAGGACGGCCCGGACAGCGGACCACGCGGCGGCGTCCTTGCCCTGGACGACGAGGCCGAGCGGTAGGTGGCGCAGCCGTTCGCCGGTGGTCCGGACGTGGACGGGCGGGCGCGAAGGGGTGAGGGAGTCGAGTGCGCCGCCGGGGTGGACGAGCATGCTCAGCGTCGTGCTGCCGGCGGCGCGCAGGCGGCGGTCGAGTTCGACGGCGAAGAGCATCTGGGCCAGCTTGGACCGCGCGTAGGCGCGCTTGGGCCGGTAGTCGCGCGCGCTCTGGAGATCGTCGAGGTCCAGGCGTTCGGACTTGGCGGCGAAGCTGCCGGTGGTGACGATCCGGCTGCCCGGGGTCGCCATGAGCAGCGGGGCCAGGTGGTGGGTCAGTGCGAAGTGGCCCAGGTGGTTGGTGGCGAACATCAGCTCGTGGCCGTCCCTGGTCTCGCGCCGCGGCGGATGGTCGAGCGCCACACCGGCGTTGTGGACGACCGCGTCGAGGCGGTCCAGCCCGAGCGCGTCCACGGAGGCCCCGAGCGAAGCGTGGCCGGCCAGGTCCAGGGCCACGTGCCGCACCCTGGCGCCGGGGACGCGCGAGCCGATGGAGGCGATCGCGGCCTCGGCCTTCGCCCGGTCGCGGCTCCCGAGGACGACCGTGGCCCCGGCCCCGGCGAGCTGCTCGGCGACGAAGTACCCGATCCCCGCGTTGCCGCCGGTGACCAGGACGTTCCTTCCTGCTGCGGGAGGCAGCCGGTGGACGTCCCACAGCGAGGCCCGGGACGCGGAGGGTACGGAGGGTACGGAGGGTACGGAGGAAGTGGCGGGCATGGCGGGCATGGCGGGCTCCCGGAGGCTCGGAGTGGTCTGGCTGTGGGCGGGCCCGCACCTGCACGGCGGGCCGCGTCCGGCTCCCACCGTCCCGGCGGCGGCTCACAGCCCGCCGACAGGTCGCTGTCCCCGCTGACAGCCCGCCGACACTCGGCCGACATCGCGCGGCTCGGCCCGGCGTCTCCCCCGCGCGGCCCGGCTCGGCGTGCAGAGTGCCCCCGCTTCCTCGGGCGCGTACGGACGGACGGCCGAGGAACCCGGGGGTCCGGAGCGACCCCTTCCGGATGGCATGTCCGCGGCCGAAAGTTCCCAGGTCAAAGCCTTGTTCGTGGCCGGTTCGCGGGTCTAGCATTCCCGGCACGGCGGCCCCACCGCAGTCGGGCCGCCGAGCAGCCGCGCCCCCCGTCACCGCGGCTGGCCTCCCACACGGCCGGGGCCTCGCGAGTCACCCCCATCGCTCGCGAGACCCCGGCCGGTCGGCCCGACCGACACGGCCGTGGGATTCCCGGGTCCCCGGGTCCGGGCTCAGGAACTCGGCCCCGCCGGGGCTGCGTCGGTGGTCGCGGCTTCGTACAGGGCGCGGGTGACGGAGCCGAAGTAGGCGCTGTAGGAGACCTGACGGGTGTTGCCGCCGATGTGGTAGCCGCCGATGGTCCCGATCACGGCCCAGCCGCCGGGCCGGGGCACCAGCATGGGCCCGCCCGACGTCCCGCCGACGAAGCCGTCGCACGCGATGCGCACGAAGGTGCCGGGATCCGCGGGGTCGTCGCTGGCCCACCGGGTGGTCCGGCTCAGGCACTCCAGTGGCCTCTGTGCGGCGGCCGGGTACCCGATCATCCGCACCGCAGCGTGCCGGTGGCCGGAGCCGGTGAGCAGCTCGACCGCGCCGACCGCGTCCTCGATCCGCCGGCCGTCCCGGTCGGGCTCGGTCCTCGCGAAGCCGAAGTCGTACGCGGCCCCGCCGTGCGGTCCCCGGTCGTAGTACTCCTGCGGGACGTAGACGCCGCCGGTCCTGACCGGGAAGATGCCGAACGGCGCGAGTCCGTCGTGGTACTGCGGAACGAATCCCAGGTGCCGCCTGGGGGAGGTGCCGGAGGATCCGGTGAGGCAGTGCCCGGCGCTCAGCACGAGGTCGTGGCCGGGGCTGCGGACCACGGAGCCGGTGCAGGTGCGGTGCGTCCCGACGGCGTCGGTCCAGAAGAACGTGCCGGTCTGCGGCATGCCGTCGAAGCTCCTGCTCGGGGGGACCAACTCGCCGGGCCGGGGCCCGTCCGCCGTGGCCGGCGCGCCCGGCGCGGCGGGTTCGGGGCCGACGGGCCGCGCGGCCGCCATGCGGGCCGGGGTCCAGTACCTGCCGAGCTGCTCCGCGACCGGGTTGCCCTGGTACGGGGTTGCCGCCGACGCGGTCGGGGCGAGCCCGGCACCCAGCACCAGGGCGGAGGCGACCGCCGCGGCCCGTCCGGCGGCTCGTGTCCGCCGTGCGGACGAGGGCGCCCGGCCGTGTCCCTCGACCGGTGTGGGCTCGGGCTCGGGCTCGGAGCCGGGGTCGAGCGGGGCGGGGATCGGCAGCCGGGGCAGCGGAGGGATCGTCATGCCGGTGCAACCCCCGCAGGACGGGCCCGGTCACGGCCACGCCGCCTTCCGGCCCAGGGGCCCCGGGCCGGGCGTCTCGACAGCGTTCACGCGGTGCTTCGGACAATCCGTGCCGGGCGTACCTGCGTTACCTCCATGGTGCGGCCGCCCAGCGGGCGTTCGACAACCGCGGGGGCCGCCGGACATGCCGCCGCTACTGGCGCCGGAGTGATCCTCGGTGAATGATTGTAAGCGGGCCCCCGGCACATGCACGGAACCTCTTCGGCGGACGGGAGTCACGTCATGACGGACATCATTTTTGCCAACGTCAGCAATCCGATCACCCCTGATATTTCGATCATTCACGATGACGATTCCTTTCGCGTCCAATGGTCCGCGCGCAACGTCAGCAACCACGACATCTCCTCCTTCGTCGATCGGCTGGTCATTCAGAGCATCCCGGAAGGATGCCCGGGATCGGACAGCGTCGATCACGACACCGTCTTCGACAGTGACGTGGACGGGGCCGCGAGCGACTTCACCGAACCCGACCTCCGCGCCGGTACGGCAGGGCCGCTGATGAACCCCTCGGTCGGGCCGTTCTCGGCCGGGGACTACAGGCTGACCGTCACGCTGGCCAAGGATCTCGGCGTGGGCCACACGACGTTCGACTGCATCACGATCGTGGTCCGCGTCACGGCGGGCGCAACAGCCGGGTAAGTGGCCTTCCGGATCCGGGATGTCCGCATGCGCGTCGCCGAACCCGCACGCGGATCCCGGCACGCCGTGCGATCGCCGGGGCACCGTCTCACGTAGCCCCTACAGCTACTGGAGGAGAGCGCCATGACCGAAGGAATATTGAAGCCCAAGGAAACAATCAACAGCCCGGCCGACGGAATCGCGTTGAGCGACACCGTGCGGGAGGTGGAGTTTCCCGTACTGCAACACATCGAATTCGACTTCCAAGGGCCGTTCTTCGCCGGACACTGCGAACTCGGCGCAGCCACCTTCCTGATCTTCTCCGACGGAACCTGCCAGTGGCGGGCGAACAACGTCATGTCGACAGCCGGAGACGACTCCTGGCTGGCGACGTTCGCACTGTTCGACAGGAACGGCCATCAGCTGCACATTTTCCCGAGGATCTCATCACCGAGCCTCTCTCCCCCTGGTCACGTGGTCACCTGGATCGACAACCATCTCACCTTCCCGGCATTTGTCTTCCCCTTCGCTTCGCGGATGACGATGCAGTACCACTGCTGAGGCAATCCCGCGCCGACCCCGGGCGAGGGCCGAACGACGGGGTCGGCCCACGGGCGTGGGCCGACCCCGTTCCGGTGGGCGCCAGGTGCCGGCGGCAGCCCGGCGGACGGCGGCGGCTCGGGACGGAACCGCGACCGGCCGGGCCCACGCCGTTCGAGTCCGCGCCGGCACCGGCCACGGAACGTGGCGCTCGGCGGCGCGGAACGGACCGGACCAGCGGCGATCACAGCGGGTGGCCGCACTCCGTGTGTTCGCCCGTCGGCGACGCCGGATCCGGCCTTCCTGCAGGGGAGTTGGCGCGGCGTCGGCGGGCGGTGAGGCCTATGGTGGGAGAAAGGACCGGCATGCGCGCGGGCCGACGCCGTCTTCGGCTCGTGCCAGGGACGCCGTGCGGTCGACGGGCGGCGCCGTGCCGGCGGAAAGGGCACTCCGATGAGCGGCGACAGCAAGGACCAGCGGGACCTCTCCCCGCACTCGTTCACGCCGAGACCGGGCTCCGAACCGTCGGGCGACAACCTGACCGTGCTGGTCGGTTACGTCGGCACCGGGCCGACGGACGACCTCATCCGGCTCTACGTCGACGTGACCCTGGCGAGCTACTACGAGTTCGCCGCCGACGATGTGGTCCGCACCGCGTCGGTCGACCCGGACAACGCCGACAGCCCCCGTCGGCTCTGGATCAGGGACGCCGCGCAGGTCCGTCTGGTGCGGGTCAACCAGGTGACCGGTCCGGCGGCGTTCCTTCAGGGGCGCCTGCGCAGCCGGTTCGCCTCCCGGCTGGTGTCCCGGGCGATCCACCAGAAGGAGCCGGAGTCCGACCCGTTCTGGACGTGCCCCACCGAGATCTCGGTCACCGAGGCGACCACCGGCACCTGGCCGTGCTCGGGCACGGACGTCTGGCCCCAGTGCCCCGACTGCTGCTGAGCGGGACCGGCCAGGCCATGCAGGTGCCGGACGTGGCGCAGGTGCCCGACCAGGCGGCCCCCACGGCGCTGGGCACGGTCGACGAGCTGGTGGCAGCAGGGGTGTTGAGCGCGGACGAGGTCGTCGACACCGGCCTGGCCGTTGAGGTCGGTGCCCGACGCAACCGCAATCTGGTGATCACGCGGCCCGACGGCAGCGGATACTTCGTCAAGGTGCCCAACGAGCAGTCGCCCATGAGCCGGTCGACGCTGCGCTCCGAGATCGACTTCTACCGCGCCGCCGCCGGGCGGGGCCACCCCTTCGACGCCCTGCTCGTGCGGCTGGTGCACGCCGACCGGCAACGGCCCCTCCTGGTCCTGGAGTTCCGCCCCGAGCACCGTGGACTGGGCGACATCGTCCGGGAGCGCCCGGCCGGGGAGTTCCCCGTCTCGCTCTACCAGGAGACCGGCCGCCTGCTCGGCGAGCTCCACGCGGCCGGCCCGGACTGGACCGCGGCACCCACGGCACCGCCCGAGGTGGCTCCGGTGACCGACTACGGCCGCCCCGACCCGTGGCTGCTGTGCACCGCCAGCCGCGGCACGCTGATGCTGGTGGAGATGGTCCAGAGTTCCTCCGAACTCAGCTCGGGGCTCACCGGGTTGGTGAGCCGCTGGCGGCCCGGAACCGTCGTCCACGGCGACGTTCGGGCCGCCAACGTGCTGGTCCGCCCCGCCGCGGCGCGTCCGCCTCAAGCCCACCCCGGCGCGGCCCGTGGTCGGGACATCCGGTTGGTGGACTGGGAGCTGTGGCACCTGGGCGACCCGGCCCAGGACCTGGCAGGGCTGCTCGAATCGGTCGTCCGGGCGGCCCTCGGCCCCGTCCTCGATCCCGCCCTCGCCGCACCCCCGTCCCGCCCGACCGGCACGGGCCCGCCCCCGACCGGACCGGGTGTCGCCGCCGCGGGCCTCGTCCTGCAGGCCACCTGCCGCGCCGTGTGGCGGGCGTACCTGTCGGTGCGCCCGCCGACGGTGACGGCGCAACGGGACCTGGCCGCCCGGACCGCGGCGTTCACCGCGGCCCGGCTGGTCCAGACCCAGGTCGAGGAGGCCGGCCGCAGCGAGGCCGTGTCCGTCGGCGGCTGCGCGATGCTGGAGATCGCGGCCAACATCTTCACCGACCCGGACCGGGCGGCGACCGAGTTCCTGGCCCTCACATGACCACGGGCACCACGGTGGCACTCCATCCGGACCTGACGGCGCTCACGCTGGCGGTCACCATCCCGGATGCGGAACGGGCCCACGTCCGGGGCACACCGGCCGGTCCGGGCCAGGCTGCAGGGCAGGGCGAGGGGCGGCCCCCCGGGCAGCCCCCGGGGCAGGGCGCACCGCCCGGCACCGCGCCGGGCGACCGGGTGGAGGACCTGGCCTCCGCGCTCTACTGGCGCTGCTACGTCCGGCCGAGCGGCCGGCTGGAGCCGGGGATCGTCGACGCCGACCTCGCCGGGCGCTTCGCCGCCGCCCTGAGCGCCGCCGTCCCGGACGACTGGGTGTGGGAGAGGGGTTGGCGGCTGGTCGGGGCGGGCCCGGACGGCCGGGTGCAGGTCCGGAGCAACGGCGTCGTGTACTGGACGGCGCCCGCGCGGGTCCGCGCGCTCCCGGCCTCGGAGCGCGCGCGCCCGGCCGACGCCGCCGCGCCCGGCGAACCCGCGCTGCCGGCCGTCGGTGACGCCTGCCTGGTCCTCGCCCCCCGCGTCCGGCGCAACCTCCTGACCGGCTTCCACACGGTGACCGGCTCCGACCCCGGAACGGCCGCGGACCAGGCCGCCGGACTGGTCCGCCTCTACTGGCACCTGCGGGACGGCGGCGCCCCCGCCCTGCTCGACGCCCTGCGCACCGGCCTCGACTCCGCGGCGGTCCCCTTCACGCTCAAGGTCCTGCGCGACCCCTCGCGGTACGCCCGGGCGGACGCGGGAGTCCTCTACCTCCCCCGGACCCGCTACCCCGAGGCGCTCCCCGTCCTCCGCAGCGTCCACCGGCGCCTGGCACCGGACCTGCGGGCCGACCCGCCGCTGCTCACCCTCCGCCTCGACCACGGCCTGGGACTGGCCGAGGACCCCGGCCCGGGCACCAGCTTCGGCCGGCACCGCTGCCGGCTGGTGGCGGACGCACTGTGGCGGCTGTACGACGAGGACGGCCCGCAGGGCCCCACCCGCCCGGAGCGGGCAACCGCAGCCGTGGCAGCGGAGTTCCGGCGCCGCGGTCTCGACCCCCTCGCTCCCCACCTGGCGGCGAACTCGCGCACCGGCTACGAGTGGCCCGGCCGGGGCCGACGGCCCGGACCCCGCGGCCACCGGCCAGGACCGCCGGGCAGCGCCGGACCGTCGCCCAGCGCCGGACCGTCACCCAGCGCAGGACCACCAGGCAGCGCAGCGCCCCCGCCCCGTACCGCCGACCCGGACGCCCTGCTCGCCACCGCCCGCCACATCGGCCGGTCGATCTGCGCCGACGCCCGCTGGGAGTCCACCCGGACCCGCTGCACGTGGATCGCACGCACCCTCACCGGCCGCGTCGGCCCGAACGCCTTCACACCGCGATCGGGCACGCTGGGCCCCGACCTCTACTCCGGCACCGCCGGCACCGCCCTCTTCCTGGCCGAACTCGCCGCCGGCACCGGCGAGGAGGAGCTCGCCCGCACCGCACACGGCGCGCTGGCCGCGGCCCTCGCCGCCGCACAACGCCCCACCCGCTCCACCCCGGCCCCACCCGGTCTGTACACCGGCCTGCCGGGCGTGCTCCTGGCCGCCGTACGGATCCGCCGACTGCTCGGCGACGCCCCCGGCACCGGTCCCGTCGAGCCGCTGCTCGACAGCCTCGTCGACGACCCGGACGGCGACGCCGAGGACGACCTGATGGCCGGGCGGGCCGGAGCCGTCCTCGCTCTCCTGCAACTCGCCGAGGCACCCGGCTGGCGAAGGCCGGGCCCGGCCCTCGCCCGGGCGGAATCACTCGGGTCCGCGCTCCTCGCCCACGTCACCGCATCCGGGCCGGCCGGACGGAACCGCACGCCGGACACACCCCCGTGGACGGGCCTGACCCACGGCGCGGCCGGTGTCGCGCTGGCCCTCATGGCGCTCGCCCGGAGCACCGGAGACCGTACCCTCCTGCGGGCCGCCCGGGACGGATTCGCCGCCGAGGACGCCCAGTTCGACCCCGCGGCCGGGAACTGGCCCGACCACCGGGAACGCCCCTACGACACCTCCGGCGGCCCGGCGTTCATGGTGGCGTGGTGCAACGGCGCCCCCGGAATCGCCCTGACCCGCCTGCGCGCCGAGCAACTGGACCCCGAACGGCGCGCCGCCTACCGCCACTCCACCGAGGCCGCGCTGGCCACCACCCTGAGCACCCTGCAGCGACGGATCGCGCTCGTCGACTCGGACGCCACCCTCTGCCACGGCCTCGCGGGGCTGATCGACGTCCTGTGGACCGCCGGCCACCTCCTCGGCCGCCCGGACCTCCTCGCCGCAGCACGCGACGCCGCGCTCCGCCTGGCCGGGCGTTCCCTCGACGAGCTGCGCTCCGGCTCGCCGGGCGGCGCCGACAGCCCGTCGCTCATGATCGGGTCCGCCGGGATCGGGCACCTCCTCCTGCGCGTCGCCGATCCGGCCGCCGTACCGTCCGTCCTCCTCGGCCTCTGGGACACGGCTGAGGAACAGGGCCGCGGGGCTACCGGGCCTTCGCCTTCGTGTAGTACGTGGCGCTGAGGGTCCAGGCGATGAGCGGGCCGTGCTCCTCCCGGGCCCGTTCCACGGTCATGCCGGCCGGATCGGTCGAGACCCGCCGGCGCAGGCGGTGCCGGTCCCTCCCGGGCGGTGGCGGGGTGGTCATCAGGTGCAGGTGTCGACCGCCTGGCTGAAGACCGGCCACAGCTCGTACGTCCGCGCGATCGCCGCCAGCCGCGCCCGCAGCTGTGCCTCGGCGTCCTCGCAGGCCTGCCGGACGGCCTTCGAACGGGACAGCCGCCGCAGCCGCCACGCAGCGGGGACACCGGAGCCGAACGCCGCCTGCAGCAGGACGAGTGCGATGACGGCGGCGCCGCCCAGGAACTGCTTCACCTTCGCCGGCCCGCGGCGCCCCTCGCTCATCCGCCCATGCTCACCGGACCGGCGATCCCCGCGCCTGAGTACGCGTACTCAGGTGTCTGTGACCCTCTCCGTCCGTCGGCCCGCTCGACGGCGGACGGCGGCCGGCCAGCGGACGGCGGCCGGGCCGATGCGCGACGCGCCGACGGCAGTGCGGCGGGACCGCCGTACCGGCCGTCAGCATGGCGGGTGTGAGGACTGCGCTGCGTTGTGTGGTGGCCCTGGCACTGGCCGCGGCCCCGGCCGGCCTGGTCGTCCCGCCCGCCGGGGCGGAGCCGGTCGGGCCCGGGGCGGCGTCCGGCTGGACGGCGCTCGCGCCCGGGGTGGCGTACCGGGAGCTGACGGTGCGCACCCCGCACGGCAGCGCGCGGGTGTACGCCGTCCGTGCCGACCTGCGCCGACCGGGCGTGCGGGCGGACCTGCTGTTCCCGGGCGCGGTGGCCGCCCGCGCGCCGCTGACCGTGCTGGCCGGCGCACGCCGGGCGGTGGCGGCGGTGAACGGGGACTTCTTCGATATCAGCGAGGACCAGCACCCGGGCGTCGAGGTGACCGGGGCGACCTCCGGGCCGGCCGTGTACCGGGGCCGGGCGTTGAAGGCGGCTGTCCCGGAGGCGCAGCGCTTCGGCTGGCAACCGCCGCCGGGTGACACGGCCGAGGACGTGCTCGGGGTCGGTGTGGACGGGGTGGCCCGCCTGGGCCGCCTGGTGCTGCGAGGCCGGCTGCGGGCCGCGGGCGGCGGTGCCTGGCCGCTGGGCGGACTGAACCAGTACGCCCTCCCGGTCGGTTCGATCGGCGTGTTCACCTCCGACTGGGGTGCGGTGTCCCGGGCCCGCGCCGCATGCGGGAGCGACGAGTCGCGGAAGGCCCCCTGCACGTCGGACACCTGGGAGGTGACGGTCCGCCAGGGCCGGGTGGCGGCGGTCTCCGCGACCCCGGGGACGGGTCCGATCCCCGCGGGGAGCACCGTGCTGCTCGGCCGCGAGGCGGGCGCCCGCGCGCTGGCGGGCCTGCCCGTCGGCACGCCGGTCGCCGTGGACTACCGGCTGGCGTCGAGCGGGCCGGTGCCCTTCCGCTTCGCGCTGGGCGCCCACCGGCTGCTGCGCGGCGGGGAGGCGCCGGCCGGGTTGGACGACACGGTCGCCGAGCCGCGCAGCGCGCTCGGCCTCGCGGACGGCGGGCGGGTGCTGACGCTGGTGTCCACCGACGGACGCGAGGGCACCTCCACCGGCCTGACGCTGACCGAACTCGCCCGAACGGTGCGCGACCTCGGCTGCCCGGACGGCGCCTACCTGGACGGCGGGGCCTCCGCCACACTCGTCACCCGCGACCGGGCCACCGGCGAGCTGACGGTGCGCAACCACCTCGACCACGGCCGGGAGCGCCCGATCCCCAACGCCCTGGGCATCCTCACCGGGTAGCGCCGGCCCCCGGCCTCACCGCCCGCTCGGCCCCACCGACGGCAGCCCAATTCGGCTCGGCGCCGTGCCGCAACTGCCCGTATGCCAGGGCAAGTACGCCACCGGCCCGCCGAGCGGCAGGCCGGTGGCGGGCCCTAACTTCCCCGGACCACGCGCATCGGGTTGGATGCCCAGCGCATGGCTGGCGGCATCTCCTTCTCCGGGATCGCGCCGTCCGTGGTCTGGGCGGCCTTGCGGGCCAGTGCCTCGAAGGTCTCCTGGTTCAGGATGGCGACCTGCACGGTGCGGACCGTCCCGGGAGTGTCCCCGGACACCGGGATCGTGAGGGGGTTGATACCCGGCAGCTCTCCCTTCGGGTAGTAGTTGGTGTGTGGTTCCGGTGTCCCCATCCCGTCTCGGACGATCATCCACACGAGGTGGCCGCCGGGCTGGACCGCGCAGTTGATCTCGGCCTTGACCTCGGCCTTCGTTCGCTCGGTGACGACGTCGGCACTGCCGAGGCTGACACCGGACTTCGACTCGCCGCAGGGCGGGAGTGGAACGGTCGGGCCCCCCGAGACGCCGCCGACCGATGCCGTTGCCACCGTCGTCGCGGGCGGTGGCGGTGGCTGAGGGGTGTCGCTGCCGCGGGAGAGAACGATCGGAACGCCCGCGCAGAGCAGGATGAGCACGCCGGCTCCGGCGGAGACGGCCACCCTTCCTTCCCTGGTCAGACCCTTGAACCTCGCCACGATGGAGATCCCGCCCGAGGTCTCGGGACCGCCGGATTCCGGCTGCTGCTGCTCGGACATGACAGATCCTCCCCCTTTCCGGAGCAATGTTGAGAATGCGCGGAGGTGATGATTGTGCACGTTGCCAACGTATTGCGCATCCCTTTAAGGGAGGGGGAGTCGAGGAATGTGCGACGCGAGATGTGTTGTTCGATCCATGTCGCGAAAAGGTCATGCACACGATATTCGGATCGTGAACGGATGGCCCTTCTCGGAAGGCGTCGGATGGTGTCGACCATCTGCCGCATCGGGGCGCACTCCGGCGTATGTCACCATGCTCCGCGCGCCTGCGCCGCAGGCCAGGAGCCTCTGCGGCGCTGTCGCCGGGGCTGTCCGCGCCCACGAACGGGAGTGGAGGTAGCGCTGGCGCGGCGGGGTCGGCGACGCGTCCCGGAAGGTCTGTGCTTCCACGAGCAGCACTCTCGGAATATGTGAGCCGGGCTCGTGACCGGAATTTTCGGGCCTTCGCGACGTACGACCGGCAGACAGGTCGGCCAGAATTCCTGGGAACCGTGCATTCCGGGGACAGATGATGAAAAGATCGCTGATCGTCGAGGCCTGTGAAGTCCTCGGGGTGGTGCCCGGAGGTGTTGTTACGGCACTACCCATCGCCGGGGAGCGGCACGTCGGGCACTTTGGGCATACGCCTTTCCGGCCGCCCCCATTGCCCGGCCGACGCGCGCTGCCGCACGGTCGAGGCAGGCCCGCCGATGCACCGACGGCGGGGCGATCCAGGAGCCTGATCATGGTCATCACCCAAGCCCTCCGGCCCGCGGCCGTCCGTACCCGCCGCCGGAACGCGGTCTCCCTCCCGCCGACGACCAGTGCGCTGAGCAGCATGCCGGCGACCCTGGAAGCCGTCCCGGCGCTGCGCCGGTTCGCCTGCCACACCGCCCTGCGGTGGTCCGTCCCGCCGGCGCGCAGGAGGGCGCTGGCCCTGGTCGTCAGCGAGCTGGTGACCAACGCGGTCCTGCACAGCGGCAGCCCGGACATCACCGTGCTGATCACCTACCGCGGCGCCGAGCTCACGGTCGAGGTCAAGGACTCCGGACGGTGGAAGGCCCGGGAAGTGCCGCGCCGGATGCCCGAGGACGCGGGCGCGGCGTTCGGGCGGGGGCTCGACCTGGTCGCCCGGGTGACCGACGGGTGGCTGGCCTTCCTGTCGCCGGCCGGCACCCGGGTGGTGGCCACCGTCGCCGCCGACCCCGACCGCGCTTGACCAGCAGGTTCACCGCCTCCGGCGCACGATTGCCCGGTGCGCCGCCGCGCACTAGCGTGGCCGGGAAGGGCGGTGGTCGTGTGACGCGGAGTGTGGGACGCGACAACGCCCCGACGCCCCGGTGGGGGTTCGCCCTGGTCGGACGCGACCGCGAGCTGGGACTCCTGCTCGACGCGCTCCGCCACCCGCCGGCCGTGGCCGTGCTGGAGGGCGAGGGCGGCATCGGCAAGTCCAGGCTGGTGCGGGAGGCCACCGCGGCCCTGGCCGCCGAGGGGCGGCCCGTACTCGCCGGGTCCTGCCACCCGCTGCGCGAACCCTTTCCCTACGGGCCCGTCGTGGACGCCCTGCGCGGGGCCGGCGCGCTGCTCCCCGCCACGGAGCGGATCCCGGCCACGGCGGGCGCGCTCGCGGAGCTGCTGCCGGACGTCGCCGACCGGCTGCCGCCGCCCCCGCCCGGTCCGCACGGCCCCCGGGCCCGGCAGCACCGCATCGTCCTGGGGGTCCGGTCCCTGCTGGCGGCGATCGGACCGGTCGTCCTGGTCGTCGAGGACCTGCACTGGGCCGACGAGGCCACGCGCGAACTGCTCCTCCTGCTCGCCCGGGACCTGCCCGGGCGGCTGAGCCTGCTGCTCACCGTCCGGACGGAGGACCTCCCGCCGGGAACGCCCGCGCTCGGAGCCGCCTACCGCCGCCCGCCGGGCGTCGGGGGCGCCACCATCGCCCTGGAACGGCTGACCGGGCCGGACGTGCGCGCCCTGGCCGAGGCCGTGCTCGGGCACGACGCCACACCGGAGCTCGGAGCCGCCCTGTACGAGCGCAGCCAGGGCCTGCCCCTGGTCGTCGAGGAGGACCTGCGCACCCTGCGCGACGAGGGCGCCGGCCGCGACCCCGTCGGCCGGCTCCGGAGCGCCCGGGTCCCGGCCGGGCTGAGCGAGGCGGTGATCGAACGCCTCGACGCCCTGCCCCCGAACGGCACGTCGATCGCCGCCGCGGCCGCCGTCCTCGCCGTGCCCGGCACGGAGGCGGTGCTCGCCGCCGTCGCCGGGCTGGACCCGGAGCCGGCGGCCGACGGGCTCACCGCCGCCCTCCGGGCCGCGGTCCTGGCGGAGGCCGAGCCCGGCCACTACGGTTTCCGGCACGTCCTCGCGCAGCAGGTCGCCCACCGGCACGTCCCGGGCCCGCTCCGGGTGCGGATGCACGAGCGGGCCGTCCGGGTGCTGCAGGCCCGGACGCCCGCGCCGCTGGTCCGGATCGCCCACCACACCCTCGCCACCGGTGACCGCCGGGCCTGGCTGGACCGGGCGCAGGACGCGGTCCGCGAGTCCGTGGCCCTGGGCGACGACGGAACGGCGGCCCGGCTCCTGCGGCAGATCCTCGACGCGCCCGAACTGCCCGACGCCCGCCGCGCCGAGGCCGCCCGCACACTGGCCGGGATCACCGTGAACGGCGTGGACTTCTCGGCGAGCGCCGCGCGGTTGCGCCTGCTCCTCGACGATCCGCGGCTGCCGGTGGCCGTCCGGGGCGAGATCCGGTTCGCCCTCGGTGTGCTGGCCACCAACCAGGGCGGCGACCGCACCGGCTTCCAGGACCTGGAACGGGCGGTCGACGAACTCGCCACCCGCCCGGACCTGGTGGCCCGGGTGTTGAGCACCCTGGCGCTCGACGAACGCGACGGCGCCACCGCCCTGGCCCGGAGCCGGCTCGACCGGGCCGACCTGGTGCTGCGCGACAGCACCGACGAGGTGGCCCGCGCCACCGTGCGGGCCACCAGGCTCACCGTGCTGGCCCGCGATGCGGACCCAGGCATCTGGCCCCTGCTCGACCGGCTGCCCCGCGAGGGTGCGGACGCCGCGGTCCTGAGGCAGACGGCCCGGGCGCTGTTCAACGCGGCCAGCGGGCTGATCATGGCCGGGCACGACCGGCGTGCCGGGCCGCTGCTGGCCGAAAGCCTGGAGCTCGCCGAACGGCTCGGTCTCACGAACGCGGTGTGCTTCGGCCGGTTCGCCCTCCTGCACTTCGACTTCTTCGGCGGACGCTGGTCGGGCCTGCCGGAACGCCTCGCCGCACTGCGGGCCGAGTACCCGGAGATGGCCCCGGTCGCCGAGGTCAAGGAGGAGCTTCTCCTCGGGCAACTCGCCTCTGCCCAAGGGAAGTTCGGCCGAGCCGTCGACCACCTGCGGACCGCGTCCGCCCGCGCGGGGCAGCATGCCCAGGTCGGCTACGCGCTGAACGTCGCCGCCGGGCTCGCCACCGTCCGCCTCGCCCAGGACGAGCCCGGGAAGGCGTACACGGCCGCCGCCCCCGCCGTCGCCTCCCTGCGGGAGGCCGGCACCTGGGCACAGGCCATCGGCCTCGTCCCGGCGGCCGTCGACGCCGCACTGCGCACCGGCCACCGGGACTTCGCCGAAGGCCTGGCCGGCGACGCCGAAGCCGGCCTCGCCGGGCGTGACGCCCCGGCCGCCGAGGCCGAACTCGCCCTCGCCCGGGGCCTCCTGCTCCTGGAACGCGAACCGGACGCGGCGGCCGGACACTTCGCGGACGCGCACCGGCTCCGGCTCGGGATCGGCCGCCCGTACGACTGCGCCCGCGCCGCGGAGCACCTCGGCCGCGCGCTCGCGCAGCGGCGGCCCGAGGAGGCGGGCGGGTATCTCGCGCAGGCCCTGGACGGCTTCGCCCGCCTCGGCGCGAGCGCCGACGCCGCCCGGTGCGGGCGCGCGGTCCGCGGGCTGGGACTGGCACGACCCGAGCCGTCGAGCGGCGGGCGCGGCTACGGCGACCGGCTGTCCCCGCGCGAGCAGCAGGTCGCCGAACTGCTGGCCCGGGGTGCCACCAACCACGACATCGCCCGGGCCCTGGTGCTGTCCCAGCGGACGGTGGAGAAGCACGTCGCGCAGGTGCTCAGGAAGCTGGGCACGGTCAGGAGGAACGTGGGCAAGGTGTTCCCCGGAGGAGGGTGACGGATCCTCGTTCAGGCGGTTCGGACGGTTGGGAACCGGTCGGCGCCGCGGGCCCAGTGGCCGTGGCGCATGACGGCGACCAGGTCGAAGCTCTCGGTGTCGACGATGACGAGGTCGGCGAGTTTGCCGGTTTCCAGGGAGCCGGTGCGGTGGTCGAGGCCGAGGAGGCGGGCGGGGGTGGTGGACAGCGATTGGACGGCCTGGTTGAGCGTCAGTTTGCCGATGGTGAGGGCTCTTCGGAAGGCCTGGTCGAGGGTGAGGGTGGAGCCGGCGATGGAGCTTCCGTCGGGGAGCATGGCGATGCCGTTGGTGACGCGGACCTGGAGGGGGCCGAGGGGGTAGAGGCCGTCGCCCATGCCGGCGGCGCCCATGGCGTCGGTGATGAGGGCGACGCGGTGGGGGCCGGCGGTGCCGTAGGCGAGGTCGAGGACGGAGGGGTGGAGGTGCACGCCGTCGTTGATCAGCTCGACGGTGACGCGTTCGTCCTCCAGCAGGGCGACGATCGGGCCGGGGGCGCGGTGGGCGATGGCCGGCATGGCGTTGAAGAGGTGGGTGGCGACGGTGGCGCCGGCGTCGATGGCCTGCAGGGTGGTGGCGTAGTCGGAGTCGGTGTGGCCGATGGCGGCGATGATGCCGAGGTCGGCGAGCATGCGCACCGAGTCGAGGCCGCCGGGGAGTTCGGGGGCGAGGGTGACCATGGTGGCGTGGCCGCGGGCGGCGTCGACGAGTGTGCGGACGAGGGCCGGGTCGGGTTCGCGCAGCAGGTCGGGGCGGTGGGCGCCGCAGCGGCCCGGCGAGATGAAGGGGCCTTCGAAGTGGATGCCGGCCAGGATGTCGTCCTCGACGAGTTCGGAGAGGACGGCGGCCTGGCGGGCGAGTTCGTCGATCTCGCCGGTGACGGTGGAGGCGACGGTGGTGGTGGTGCCGTGGTGGAGGTGGGTTCGGGCGGCGAGCAGGGCCTCCTCGGCGTTGCCGGAGGCGTAGGAGGCGCCGCCGCCGCCGTGGACGTGCAGGTCGACGAAGCCGGGGACGACGGTGTGGCCGGTCAGGTCGAGGTCGCCGGGTTGGGCGGCGCCGCTGGTGACGGCCGTGATGCGGTCGCCCCGGACGGTCAGGCGGCCGTCCTCGACGACACCGCCGGGCAGGACCAGCCGGGCACCGGCCAGGACAGTTCGGTCACGGTCAGTGGTGGTCATGCGGAGGCACCTCCGGGAGTGGTCGGCGCGGACGAGCGGAAGGCGGCGCTGTTGGGGCAGCGCCGCCTTCCGTGACCTGGCCGCACCGCGCCGCCGTCACGGTGTCTGGGGTGGCCAGGGGTCCGGGGGTCCGGTCGGATCAGTAGTCGGTCAGCGAGAAGATGTGCAGGGCGGCGTTGTCCGGCAGGGTGATGGACTGCAGGGTCTTGCCGTCCGGCACGGTCACCGACGCGTAGGAGACCACGTACCTGGTACCGAACTGGTCGGGGCCGTGCGGGCTGTTGCGGTGGGTGGTCGTGACGGCGGTGCTGTCGCCGAAGGCGGTCGGGTCGGCGGTCAGCCAGTTCGGGAAGCCGAGCGTGGCCTGGCCGCTGGTGCCGTCGGTGAAGTGGAGGGTGAGGGCGCCGGAGACGTCGCCGCCGCTGGACGCGCCGAGGAAGCCGATCGTGCTGCCGTCGGTCGGGAAGGCGATGGTCTGGCCGCGGGCCACGATGGTGTCGAACTGCCCGGAGCCGCCGGCCGGCCAGGCGAAGGTCTGGCCGCCGGCCGCGACGCTGGAGCCGCGGGTCACGCCCGCCGCGGCCAGGGCGTCGGAGGAGAAGCTGTCGCCGGCACGGTCGAAGGAGCCGGCGGTGGCCGCGTCGTCGTCGCTGATCGCGGTGGAGTTGAGGGCGGTGGTCCAGTCCGCGTAGGTGGCGCCGGCGTCGGGGTGCAGCCGGTAGACGACGGCGGAGGTGGCCGGGACGGTGGCGGAGATGGTGCCGGAGCTGTTGGTGACCGCCTTGCTCCACAGGTCCTTGAGGGTGAAGCCGGAGGCGGAGGTGCCGACCGCGGCGCCGGTGGTGGAGACGGTCCGGGCGGTGGCGGACTTGTTGAGCAGGGCCACCGCGATGTCGCCGTTGGCCAGGGGCTTGGCGTAGACGGCGGTGTTGTCGTCCGAGGCGACCGGGGTGGCCTGGACACCGAGGCGGTCCTGGTCCACGGCGATGATGTCGGTGTTCCCGGCATCGGCGACGACCTGCGGGGTGAACGCCGCGGCGCCGGTCATCTTGATGTTCAGCGGCGCGGAGTACATCGCCCACATGCTGAGCTGGGCGCGCTGCTGGTCCGGCGTCATGGAGCTCTGCCCCAGCGCGAGCTGGTCCGGGTCGTTGAAGTGGCCCGCGCGGGCGTAACCGGCGGTGGCGTCGGTCTGCTCCAGGCTGGTGAGGGTCGCGGCCCAGTTGTTCCCGCCCACGTCGGCGGCCATCCGCCACTCCTGGGAGGTCTGCCCGATGCCGGCCATGACCTTCTGGAAGACGGGCGAGCCGGTGCTCTGGTTGTCCCAGTTGAAGTACGCCGGGGCCGAGCAGTTGAGGGTCATGTGGGTGCCGTGTGCGGCGTTGGCCTTGGCGATGGCCCGGGCGGCCTGCCGGTAGGCGTCGATGGCGACGTCGGCGTCGTGGTCGGTGGTGAGCAGCAGGCCGGAGGTGGAGGTGCGGGTGTGCGGGTAGCAGTAGTCCATCTTGATGTAGTCGACGCCCAGTGAGGCGAAGTACTCGGCGTCCTGGGTGAAGTGCCCGTAGCTGCCGGAGCCGCCGTCGCAGGTGAGGTCGCCGCCGTCCTCGTAGATGCCGAACTTGAGGCCCTTGCTGTGGACGTAGTCGATGGTGGCCTTGATGCCCTGCGGGTACTTGCTGGGGGAGGTGATCAGGTTGCCGGCCTGGTCGCGGCCGTGCTGGGCGGCGGGGACGACCTGGGTGCCGTTCCAGTCCTGGCCGTTGTCCTTGATCATCCAGTCGTCGTCGACGGCGATGATGTTCCAGCCCTTGGCGGCCAGGCCGTTGGCGACGACGGCGTCGGTGTCGGCGCGCACCAGCGCGTCGTTGGTCTGCCGCCAGCTGCCGGGCCGGACGATCATGGTGGGGGTGGCCTGCAGGGTGTGGTCGGCGATGTTGCCGGGCGCGGACTCCGCGGCGGCTGGCTGGGCGGGCAGGCCGGTGGTCAGTCCGGCCGCGGCGACGAGGGTCGCGGCGGCGAGTGCGGGCAGTCTGTTGCGTCGCACGGGGGCTCCTTGGGGGGTCTGGTGGGCAGGGAGGAGGGGGGTGGTCAGGGGGTGGGCGCTCAGCGGCGGGCGGCGAGCAGGGCGCCCGCGCGGCGCAGCCAGTGCAGCGGCCGGCCGCACGCGGCCTCCGCGGACCCGGCCAGCCGGGTCAGCGTGAGCACCGCCGGGACGGCGGAGTCCCCGGCGACGACGGCGGCCGGCGTGCCGGCCCGGCGGGCCCGGTACAGGACCTCGCCGGCCGCCTTGCCGCGCAGGCTGGTGGCGTCGAAGCGGCCTTCGCCGGTGATCACCAGGTCGGCGTCGGCGAGCGCTTCGTCCAGGTGCAGCAGGTCGGCGACGGCGGCCGCGCCGGGGGTGGTGACGGCACCCCAGGCGGCGGCCAGTCCGTAGGCGGTCCCGCCGGCCGCCCCGGCGCCGGGGGCCGCGGGGTCGCCGCCGAGCAGGGCGGCGAGCTGTCGGAGGCCGGCTTCCAGGGCCCGGACGTCCTGCGGTCCGGCGCCCTTCTGCGGCCCGTACACGGCGGCGGCGCCGTCCGGGCCGAGGAGCGGGTCGGTGACGTCGGTGAGCAGCCGCACGCCGTCCGGCGGGGGCGGGAGCAGTCCGGAGCGGTCGGCCCGGACGGCGGCGGTCAGGGCATGGCCGCCGTCCGGGAGTCGGTTGCCGTCCGCGTCGAGCAGACGGAGTCCGAGGGCGCCGAGCAGTCCGGCGCCGCCGTCGGTGGAGGCGGAGCCGCCGAGGGCGACGGTCAGCCGGCGGGCTCCGGCGGCGAGCGCGGCGGCGATCACCTGGCCGGTGCCGCGGGTGGTGGCGGTGAGCGGGGCGGGGGCGGCCATCAGTGGCAGGCCGCTGGTGACGGCGAGTTCGACGAGGGCGGTGCCGTCCGGCAGGAGCGCGTAGGAGCCGGTGACGGGTCGGCCGTCCGGTCCGGTGCAGCCGGGCACCCGGCGGACGACGGCCCGCGGGGTGGCGGCGAGGACGGCCGCGGTGGTGCCCTCGCCGCCGTCGGCCATGGCGCGGGTGAGGAGTTCGTCGCGCGGCCGGACCGAGAGCCAGCCCTCGCGCAGGGCGGCGGCGGCTTCGGCGGCGGTCGCGGTGCCCTTGAAGGAGTCGGGGGCCAGGACGACCCTCATCGGGCGGCCGCCGGTGCGAGGTGCGGTTCGACGTGGGTGCGGTGGCGTTCGGCGAGCAGGCTCAGGGTCCGCGGGCCCGGGGTGTTCCAGACCTGCTCGTTGAAGATCTCGACCTCGACCCAGCCGGTGTAGCCGGCGGCGGTGACCTTGGCGGTGAGCGCCGCGAAGTCGATGTGGCCGTCGCCGACGTGGCCGCGCCCGAGCAGGGTGTCGGCGGGTAGCGGGAGGGTCCAGTCGCACACCTGGTAGGAGGCGATCCGGCCGCCGCGTCCGGCGCGTTCGAGCTGTGCGTCGAGTCGGGGGTCCCACCAGACGTGGTAGCTGTCCACGACCACCCCGACCTGGTCGGCGGGGAAGGCCTCGGCGAGGTCCAGGGCCTGGCCGAGGGTGGAGACGACGGCGCGGTCGGCGCAGAACACCGGGTGCAGCGGTTCGATCGCCAGCCGGACGCCGAGGTCGCCCGCGTGCGGGGCGAGCCGGGCGAGGAGGTCGGCGACCCGGGCGCGGGCGCCGGCGAGGTCCCGGCTGCCGTCGGGCAGCCCGCCGACCACCATGACGAGGGTGTCGGTGCCCAGTTCGGCGGCCTCCTCCAGGGCGGCGAGGTTGTCGGCGAGCGCGGCCCGGGTGGCCTCGGGGCCGGTGGCGGTGAGGAAGCCGCCGCGGCAGAGGCTGCTGACGGCCAGTCCGGACTCGCGGACGAGGCGGGCGGCGCGGGCGAGGCCGGTCTCGGCGACCTTGTCGCGCCACAGCCCGATCGCGGGGATCCCGGCGGCGACGCAGCCGTCGACGGCCTCGGCCAGGCTCCAGTCGCGGGTGGTGATCTGGTTGAGCGAGAGCCTGGTCATGCGGTGACCCCCGCGAGCTTGAGGAGGTCGCGCATCCGGCCGGCGGCGAGGTCGGGGTCGGGCAGGACGCCGGCCGTGTCGGCGAGGCGGAAGAGTTCGACCAGGTGGCGGGTCGAGCGGGCGCTCTGGGCACCGGCGACCATGGTGAAGTGCGGCTGGTGGCCGGCGAGCCAGGCGAGGAAGACGATGCCGGTCTTGTAGTGGTACGTCGGCGCGCCGAACAGGTGGCGGGCGAGCGGCACGGTGGGGGCCAGCAGCGCGTCGTAGCGGTCCGGGTCGCCGGCGTCGAGGGCGTGCAGGGCGGCGGCGGCCCGGCTCGCGATCGGGTCGAACACGCCGAGCAGGGCGTGGCTGTGCCCGAGGTCGTCGCCCTTGATCAGCTCGGGGTAGTGGAAGTCGTCTCCGGTGTAGAGGCGGACCCCGGCGGGCAGGGAGCGGCGGAGCGCGACCTCGCGTGCGGCGTCGAGCAGGGAGACCTTGATGCCGTCGATCCGGTCGGCGTGCGCGTGGACGAGGTCCAGCACCGTCCCGGTGGCCCGGTCGAGGTCGTGGGAACCCCAGTAGCCGGCCAGGGCGGGGTCGAACATCTCGCCGAGCCAGTGCAGGATCACCGGCCGGGCGCTCTGGCGGATCAGGCCGCCGTAGACGGTCAGGTAGTCCTCGGGGCCGGTGGCCACGGCGGCGAGGGCGCGGCTGGCCATCAGGATCGGGCGGGCGCCCGCCTCCTCGGTGACGGCGAGCTGCTGCTCGTAGGCGGCGGTGATGTCGGCGAGCGTGGGGGCGGGGGCGGTGAGGTGGTCGGTGCCGACCCCGCAGGCGAGCAGGGCGCCCTCGCGTCGCCCGCCACCAGCCTGGCCGGAAGCGCGGTGTGCCGCCCCTTCGAACGCCCGGGCCTCGGCGCCGGAGCGGACGATCAGCTCGCGGGTGGCGGCCCAGTCGAGGCCCATGCCGCGCTGGGCGGTGTCCATGGCGTCGGCGACGCCGAGGCCGAGCGACCAGAGGTGGCGCCGGAAGGCCAGGGTGGCGTCCCAGTCGACGGCGGCCGGGGCGCCGGGCGCGTTGTCGCCCAGGGGGTCGGCGACGACGTGGGCGGCGGCGAAGGCGGTGCGCGAGCGCGGCGGGTGCGCGGGCAGGTGCAGCGGCTCGGGGTCGCGCAGCCGCAGCCGGCCGTGGCCGGGCAGGAGGATCTCGGTCATCACAGCTCCAGCGCGGGGACGTCGAGGCGGCGGCCCTCGTGGGCGGAGCGCAGGCCGAGCTCGGCCAGTTGGACGCCCTTGGCGCCTTCGAGGAGGTCCCAGTGGTACGGGGAGCCGGTGGCGACGTGGCGCAGGAAGAGCTCCCACTGCACCTTGAAGCCGTTGTCGAACGCGTCGTTGTCGGGCACCTGGTGCCACTGGTCGCGGAACGACTCGGTCACCGGCAGGTCCGGGTTCCAGACCGGCTTGGGGGTGGTGGCCCGGTGCTGGACGCGGCAGTTGCGCAGCCCGGCGACGGCGCTGCCCTCGGTGCCGTCGACCTGGAACTCGACCAGCTCGTCACGGTCCACCCGGACCGCCCAGGAGGAGTTGATCTGGGCGGTGATCCCGCCCTCCAGCTCGAAGATGCCGTACGCGGCGTCGTCGGCGGTCGCCCGGTACGGTTCGCCGCGTTCGTCGTGGCGGAGCGGGATGTGGGTGGCGGTGTGGGCGTACACCGAGCGCACCGGGGCGATGACGTTGTCCAGCACGTAGCGCCAGTGCGGGAACATGTCGAGGATCATGCCGCCGCCGTCCTCGGCGCGGTAGTTCCAGGACGGCCGCTGGGCCTGCTGCCAGTCGCCCTCGAAGACCCAGTAGCCGAACTCGCCGCGCACGGACAGGATCCGGCCGAAGAAGCCGCTGTCCACCAGCCGCTTGAGCTTGAGCAGGCCGGGCAGGAACAGCTTGTCCTGCACGGCGCCGTTGGCCACCCCGGCCTCCCGTGCCAGCCGGGCCAGTTCCAGGGCGGACGCCAGGGTCTCGGCGGTCGGCTTCTCGGTGTAGACGTGCTTGCCGGCGGCGATGGCGGCCTTGATGGCCGGTTCGCGGGCCGGGGTGACCTGCGCGTCGAAGTAGATCTCGGTGAGCGGGTGGGCCAGGGCCTCGTCGAGCGAGGTGGTCCAGTGGGCGAGGTCGTGGCGCTCGGCGAGGTCGCGCAGCTTGGCCTCGCTGCGGCCGACCAGGATCGGCTCGGGCCACAGGACGTCGCCGTCGGGCAGCGGGAGCCCGCCCTGCTCGCGGATGGCGAGGACGGAGCGGACGAGGTGCTGGCGGTAGCCCATCCGGCCGGTCACGCCGTTCATCACGACGCCGATGACCTTGCGGGACATGGGGGTTCTCCTCTGGTGCTGGGTGGTGGTGCCGATGGTGGTGCCGACGGTCCGTCAGGCGGTGAGGTGGATGTCGGTGGACAGCACGGGGTGGGCGAAGGGCAGCCCCGCGGCGTACCGGGCGAGTTCGTCGGCCGCGGCGGCGGCCATCCGGTGCAGTTCGCCGCCGAGGGAGCCGGCGACGTGCGGGGTGAGCAGGACGTTGGGCAGGTCGTAGAGCGGGGAGTCGACGGGCAGGCGCTCGGGCACCGTGACGTCGAGGACGGCGTTCAGGCGGCCGGCGACGAGTTCGGCGGTGAGCGCGTCCTGGTCGACGAGGGAGCCGCGGGCGGTGTTGACCAGGGTGGCGCCGTCGCGCATGGCGGCGAGCCGTTCGCGGCTGATCAGGTGTCTGGTGCCGGGCAGCTCGGGGGCGTGGACGCTGACCACGTCGGCGGTGGCGCACAGGGTGTCCAGGTCGACGGCGCGGGCGCCGAGCTCGGCGGCCTGGAGCGGTCCGAGGTACGGGTCGTGGACCAGCAGCTCCAGGTCGTACGGGCGCAGCAGTTCCAGGACGCGCCGGCCGATCCGGGAGGCGCCGACGATGCCGACGGTGCGCCGGTAGTTGCCGATGGCGCCGAGGTCGGCGTGCGGGCTGAAGTCCTCGCGGTCCCTGCGGTAGGCGGAACTCAGCTGCAGGACCTGCTTGTTGGCGAAGAGCACGGCCGCGACGGTGTACTCGGCGACCGGCAGGGCGTTGGCCCAGGCCGCCGAGGTGACCTGCAGGCCGCGACGCCAGCAGGCCTCGGTGACGTGGTGCTTGACGGAGCCGGCGGCGTGGACGACGGCCCGCAGGGCGGGTGCCGCGGCGAGCACCGGGGCGTCCAGCGGCGGGCAGCCCCAGGAGCTGATGATCACCTCGGTCTCGCGCAGCGCGGCGGCCGCCTCGGGGGCGGTGAAGTCGTCGACGACCAGGGCCGGGTCGAGGACGGCGAGTTCGGTGAGCCGGGCCATCGTGGCGGGGGCGATCAGCCGTTCGGCCAGGCCGGGCTGCATGGCGAGCAGGGCGCGGGGTCGGCGCGGGGCGTCGGGCGGTGTGGCGGGTGCGGTGGGCACCAGGGGCTCCCGTTCGGCGGAGGTGGTGGGGCGGGTCACTTGACGCTGCCCGCGGTGAGTCCGGCCTTCCAGTGGCGTTGCAGGACGGTGAAGGCGACCACCAGCGGGAGGACGGCGAGCAGCGAGCCGGTGACCACCAGCGGGTAGTACTCGGGGAAGGCGTGGGTCTGGCTGTTCCAGCTGTAGAGGCCGAGGCTGACCGGGAAGAGCCGGTTGTCGGAGAGCATCACCAGCGGCAGGAAGAAGTTGTTCCAGATCGCGGTGAACTGGAAGAGGAAGACCGTCACGAAGCCCGGCATCACCATCGGCAGCCCGATCGACCGGAAGGTGCGCAGCTCGCCGGCGCCGTCCATCCGGGCGGCCTCCAGCACCTCGCCGGGCAGGTAGCCCTCGCAGAAGACCCGGGCGAGGTAGACGCCGAACGGGTTGACCAGGGAGGGCAGGAACACCGCCCAGAAGGTGTTGACGATGTGCAGCTGCGAGGCGAGCAGGTACATCGGCAGGGCGAGCGCCGTGGTCGGCACCAGGACGCCGAGCAGCACCAGCCCGAACAGCTTCTCCTTGCCGCGGAAGGCGTACACGTGGAAGGCGTAGCCCGCCGCGACGCACAGCAGCGCGCAGAGCAGGGCGCCGATCCCGGCGTAGAGCAGGGAGTTGAGGTACCAGCGGAAGTAGATGCCGTCGCCGGTGACGGCGAGCCGGTGCAGGTTCTCGCCGAGGTGCCAGCGGGCGGGGCTCAGGGTGTTGCCGCCGAGCAGGTCCCCGGTGTTCTTGGCGGCGGCGGCCAGCAGCCAGCCGAGCGGGAGCAGGGTGTACGCGGTGGCGAGGAGCAGGGTGCCGTTGACGGCCGCCCTGGAGAGCGTCCAGGGCCGGCGCCGGGCCGGTGCCGGGGTGCGCGGGCGGGTGGCGGGCGCGGGACGTTCGGGGGCGATCGCGGTCATGCCGGGGACTCCTTGCGCTTCGGCCGCGAGCCGCCCGTGAAACGGGTGACCACGAAGGACAGGCCGGCCGCGAGCAGGGCGAGCAGGACCGAGGAGGCGGCCGCGAGGTTGTAGTCGTTGCGGTCGAAGGCCGCCGTGTAGCCGTACATGTTGGGGGTCCAGGTGCTGATCACGCCGGGCGCGACGCCGTGCAGGATCATCGGCTCGGTGAACAGCTGGAGCGATCCGATCAGGGTGAAGAGCGCGACCATCGCGATCGAGGCGCGGATCAGCGGGACCTTGATGCCCAGGGCGGTGCGCAGCGGTCCGGCGCCGTCCACCACGGCCGCCTCCAGCACCTCGCGCGGCACGGCCTGCAGGGCGGCGTAGAAGATGACCATGTTGTAGCCGGTCCACTCCCAGAGCGCGATGTTGACGACGGCCGGCAGCGGGTGGCCGAGCAGGTCGGGCTGCACGCCGGCCGAGCCGAGGGCGTCGACGACCGGGCTGATCCCCGGGGTGTACAGGTACATCCAGATCAGTGCGGCGATGATGCCGGGAACGGCGTGCGGCAGGAACAGCGCCAGCTGGAAGAACCGGCGGGCCCGGGCGAGCGCCGAGTCCAGCAGCAGGGCGAGGGTCAGCGAGAGGCCGACCATCAGCGGGATGTACAGCAGGCAGTAGCCGGCCGTGATCAGCAGGCCGTTGCGGAAGGCGTCGTCCCCGAGGGCGCGGGTGTAGTTGGCCAGGCCGGTGAAGACCGTCTCGGCGTCGCCGAAGCCGAGGCCGGAGCGGTGCTCGGTGAACAGGCTGAGGTGGACGGCGTAGCCGATCGGCACCAGTGTGCAGGCGGTGAACAGGAGCAGGAAGGGCGCGAGCAGCAGGGCGGGGGCCCCGAGCCGTCCGCGCCGCCTGACGGTGGAGGCGCGGACGGAGCCCTGGCGGCGGTCGGCCGCGGGGGTGCGGGCGGTCATCCCTGGGCGACCTTGAGCCCGCGGTTCTTCAGCTCGGCCACGGTGGCCTGCTGGGCGGTGGTGTCGCTCTGCGCGATGCCGCCGCCGGAGGTGAGCTTGGCGAAGGAGTCCTTGAGGGAGTTGTTGGTGGCTCCCATGGTGGGGCCCCAGGTCCACGTGGTGCGGATCGACCTGGCCGCGTCGGCGTAGAGCGCGTAGACGTCCTGGCCGCCGTAGAAGCCGGTGTCGAAGGCGGCCTTGGCGACCGGCACGAGCGCGGGCGCGGCCGGGAAGGCTGAGGAGGTGCCGGAGGCGATCCGGGCCTTGATGCCCTCGGGCGTGGTGGTCGCCCAGGTGGCGAAGGCGACGGCGGCCTTGGCCTTCTTGCTGTCCTTGGACACGGCGAAGGTGGTGCCGCCGAGCATGCCGCTCGCGGGCGCGCCGTCCCAGGTCGGCACCGGGGCGACGGCCCACGTGCCGGCGGCGTCCGGGAGCGTGCTCTTCAGCACACCACCGCCCCAGGAGGCGCCCACGTAGCCGGCGGTCTCGCCCTTCTGGAGCGAGGCGGTCCACTGCTGGCTGAACGACGGCTGGACCCGCACCAGGTCGTCGTCGATGAGCTGCTGCCAGTAGTCGGCGACCCGCTTGGTGGCGGGGGAGTCGATGTCGACCTTCCAGGCGCCGTCGGCGGTGTCGAACCAGCGGGCGCCGCCCTGCCAGGCCAGGGCCTCGAAGGGGCTCGGGTCGTCGGGGAAGAAGGTGGCGATCCGGGTGGCGGGGTCGGCCTGCTTGAGCTTCTGCGCGGCGGTGCGGAACTCGTCCCAGGTCCTGGGGACGGTGATGCCGGCCTGCGCGAAGAGGTCCTTGCGGTAGTAGAAGGCCTGGGGTGCGGCGTCCAGCGGCAGCGCCCAGGACTTGCCGCCGAGCGTGGTGAGGTCGACGGCCTGCGGCAGGTAGTCGGCCTTGAGTTCGGCCGTCACGAGCTTGCTGATGTCCTGCACCGCGCCCTGGCTGACGAAGTCGGGCAGCTGCTGGTACTCGGTGTTGAAGACGTCCGGGGCGTTGCCGGCCTTCACCGCGTTGGAGATCTTGGCGTAGCCGCCGGCCACACCGGAGGGGATCTCCTCGAAGTCGACCTTGACGTCGGTGTGCGAGGCGTTGAACGCGGCGACCACGTCCTTGGTGCCCTTGGCCCAGCCCCAGAAGGTGATGGTGACGGGCTTTCCGTCGGCGGCGGGCTGGTCCTGCGTGCCGCCGGTGCTGCCGCATCCCGCCAGCAGGGCGGTGGAGAGGGCGACGACGACGGCGGTGGTGGTGAGCCGGGGAGCTCTGCGGCGACGGGGGGTGGGGGAGGGCATGGTTCAGCTCCAGGGTGAAGGTGGCAGACGCCGGAGGGAACCCGAGGGCTCAGCATCGGCCGAGCGGGGCGGGGCCATCCTGACCCCGGCATTCGATCGACGTCAAGACCGTTTGATCGAATGATCTGGATTAATTGCGCTCGGGGATAGTCGGCCGACAGCGCCAAAGGCCAGTGCTTGAGCATGGACGATGGCCGGACAGGGGCTTTCCGGAGGGGATGTCGACGGCCTCTCAGCTCGATCATTCGATCAAAGATCTTGACGAACGATCGATACCTGCCTACATTCGGCGGCGCGTCAGCCAGCCGACGAAGGACCGCCCATGCACCTGCCCGCCGAGGACCGCCGCAGCAGCCCCTACACCGGGTGGACCCGGACCCACTGGGAGGCCGTCGCCGACGGCCTGCTGGCCGCGGTCCGCCCCCACGCCAGCCCCGGCCAGGCGCTGATCCACCTCCCAGGCCCCCGCCCGAGCATCTCCGGCCGCCGGTCGGACGGACTGGAGGGCTACGCCCGCACGTTCCTCCTCGCGGCCTTCCGCACCGCCGGCGCCCACGGAACGGACCCGCAGGGCCTGCTCGACCGCTACGCCGCCGGCCTCGACGCCGGCACCCGCCGCCCCACCCTCGAACGCGACCTCGCCGACGGCGACGCCGAATCCTGGGGAGTGATCGCCGACCGCTCCCAGCCCATGGTCGAAGCCGCCTCCGTCGCCCTGGCCCTGCGCCTCACCCGCCCCTGGCTCTGGGACCGGCTCGACGACGCCGTCCGCCAACGGGCCGGCGCCTGGCTGGCCGAGGCGCTCCGGCGCACGCCCGTCGACAACAACTGGTGGCTCTTCCCGCTCACCGTCGGAGGCTTCCTCGCGGAGGCCGGCATCGAGACCGAGGCCGCCCGCGAAGCCGTCGAACGCGGCCTCGACCGGATCGAGCAGTGGTACCTCGGCAACGGCTGGTACACCGACGGCCGCCCCCGGGCCTTCGACCACTACAACGGCTGGGCCCTGCACCTCTACCCCGTCCTGCACGCCCACCTCGCCGGCGACGCCGACCTCCTCGCGCACTACGGCGCCCGGCTCGAAGCCCACCTCGACGGCTACGCCCGGCTCTTCGGCGCCGACGGCGCCCCCGTCCACCAGGGCCGCTCGCTCACCTACCGGTTCGCCGCCGCCGCACCCCTGTGGGCCGGCGCCCTCACCGGCCACACCCCGCTCGCCCCCGGCACCACCCGCCGGATCGCCTCCGGCGCACTGCGCCACTTCCTCGACCGGGGCGCCGTCACCGCCGACGGCCTCCTCCCGCTCGGCTGGTACGCCGCCCACCCCCCGCTGGTCCAGGAGTACTCCGGCCCCGCCTCCCCCTACTGGGCGAGCAAGGGCTTCCTCGGACTGCTGCTCCCCGCCGACCATCCGGCCTGGACCGCGACCGAGGAGCCCGGCCCGGCCGAGCGGGAGGACGCCGCCGTGCCCCTGCCGCAGCCGGGCTGGCTGGTCCAGTCGACCGCCGCCGACGGCCTCGTCCGGCTGCACAACCACGGCAGCGACGACCAGCCCGCCGACCGGGTCCACGCCGACGACCCGCTGTACGCCCGGCTCGCCCACTCCACCGCGACCTCACCCGTCCACGAAGGCCCCGCCGACAACCACTTCGCCCTGCTCGTCGACGGCCGCCCCAGCGAGCGCGGACGCATCCGCCCGCTGGGTACCGGGCCGGGCTGGGCCGCCTCCTCCCACCGGCCCCGCGCCGGCGGCGGGGCACTTCCCGGAGTGACCGTCACCTCCCTCGTCCTGGCCCGCGGCCGTGACGAGGTGCGGGCCCACCTGGTCACCGGCGCCGAGGCGGGGACCACCGTCCGCGAGAGCGGCTGGGCCGTCGCCGGCACCGGTGTCGAGGCCGGCACGGAACGGCTGTCGGCCCGGGTCCGCACCGAGCGGCCGTCGGCCGGGGCCCGCACCGAGCGGCGGCTGACCGCGGAACTCGCCGGGGTCCACGGCTACACCCGGGCGTCCGTCGACCCGGTCCCCGCCGGGACGGCCTTCGGCCCCGCGGCCGCCGTCCCCGTCCTCCTCGGCACCACCGGCGAAGGGACGCGGCTGTTCGTCTCCGCCGGCCGGCTCACCGCGGAGCCCGCACCGGCCGGTGAGCAGCCGCGCGTACGCACCGAGCAGCCGCGCGTGCGCACCGAGCAGCCGCGCGTACGCACCGAGCCGACGCGTGACGGCCACCGGCTGACCGTGGACTGGCCGGACGGCACCCGTCAGCGGGCCGAACTCGCCGTCGGATCCGTCACCGTCCGCACCCTCTGAGGAGCCCCCGTGCCACTCGCCCTGTCCACCCTCGGCCTCCCCGGCCTGCCCCTCGCCGCCGCCGCCCGCCTCGCCGCCGACACCGGCTGGAACGGGCTCGAACTGCGCTGCGCCGAGGGCGAGAGCGTCCACCCGGCGATGACGCCGGCCGAACGCCGCGGCGCCGTCCGGGCCCTGGAGGCCGCCGGGGTGGCCCCGGTCCTCCTCGCCACCTACGTGGGGGTGGCCGCTCCCGGCGACGACCGGCCCGTCCTGGACGCCCTCCGCTCGCGGCTGCGCCTGGCCGCCGACCTGGCGTGCCCCGCCCTGCGGGTCTTCCCGCAGGGCGGCGACGGCCCGGTGGCCGAGGCCGACCGGCGGGCGGCGCGCAGGCTCACCGCGGTCGCGCCGGAGGCCCGCAGGCTCGGCGTCCGCGTCCTGGTGGAGACCCACGACTCGCACCGCGCCGGGCGCGACGTGGCCCGGCTGCTCGACGGCGTCCCGCACGACGCGGCGGGTGCGCTCTGGGACCTGATGCACACCCACCTCGCGGGCGAGCGGCCCGCCGACACGCACACCGCACTGGCCGGGCGCCTCGGCCACGTCCAGGTCAAGGACGTCGCCGCGCCCGAGGACCTCACCCCGCTCGCGCTCGGTGCCGGTTGCCTGCCGATCGCGGCGTGCGTACGGCTGCTCCCGCCCGACGGCTGGGTCTGCTGGGAGTACGAGGCGCCGTGGCACCCGGCCGCGGCCCCGCTGGCCCCGCTCCTGGCGCAGGGGGCCCGCCGGCTCGCGGCGTGGCGCGCCGGGGGCTGACGGCGGCTCGCGGCGGGTTCCGCGGCCCTGCACGCCGGGCGCCGACGGCGGCCCGGACCGGCGCGGACGCGGGACCGCTCCCGCCCGGAGGGATCAGCCCCGGACGGGCAGGGCACCGCAGGAGGAGCGCACCACCAGGGTCGGCAGCAGGCCGATGTGGTGCGCCGGCAGGTCGGAGCCGGTGGACATCCGGCGCAGCAGGAGGTCCAGGGCCACGGTGCCCACGGCCTGCTTCGGCGGCGCGACGGCTGTCAGGGGAGGCGTCGTCAGCGCGGCGAACACGTCGTCGTACGAGATCAGCGCCAGGTCCTCCGGGACCCGCAGCCCGCGGGCGCGCAGGAGCTGCGGCAGCTGGATCGCGTCCCGGTCGTTGTGCACGAGGACGGCGCGCACACCCTGTTCGGCGTGGTCGGCGAGTCGGTCGGCGAGCCACTGGGGGTCGGCGGGGGCGATCGGGTCGGTGCCCCAGGGGTGGACGTCGACGACCGGGTGCGCCTCGATCCCGAGCACCCGGGCGGCCTCCGCGTAGCCCGCCCGGACCTCGTGCGCGGTCCAGGTGTCGTTGCGGGCGGCGAGCAGCACCGACCGGTGCCCCAGGGCGGCGAGGTGACGCAGCGCCAGCAGCACCCCGTGCCGGTGGTCCGAGACCACCGCGTCGAGGTCGGCGGCGACGGCCCCGGCCGCCGCCCGGCGCTCGACCAGGACGGTGGGGACCGGGAGCTTGGTGAGCCAGTCGCCCTCGTCCGGGGCGCCGGGCCGCCAGTTCGGGGTGAACAGTAGGCCGTCGATCCCCGATCCGAGGATGCGCTCCACCTGGGCCCGGTCGTCCTGGGCCTCGTACGGGGAGATGCCCAGCACCAGGCGGGCGCCGGCCGTCGTCGCGGCCGACCGGGCGCCCTCGATGATCTCGTCGAAGTACGAGCCCACGGTCGGCACCAGCATGCCGACGACCGGTCCGGCGCCGCCGGCGCGTCGGTGGCCGGGCGTACCGCCCTGCGGGAGGGAGACCGATCCGTGGGAGCGCCGCAGCAGGCCGTTCTCGGCCAGTGCCGCGGCGTCGCGGCGGACGGTGACGGTGGGCAGGCCGAGCCGCTCGGCGAGTTCCGTCACGCGGACGGAGCCCAACTCGCGCACGACGTCGAGGATTCGCGCCCGACGCTCTTCCGCCGAGATGGCCACGGTGTCGCCTCCTGGTCGTTCCTGTACTGCTGGCAAGCGATCGAATCGTATCGCACGATCGAAAAACGATCAAAAGCCTGGTCGGGGCCGGTGCGAACCGCCTGGAGGGCCCGTCTGCGAGGGGGGCGGCCGTGATCGGCGGGGAGTGATGCTTCGGTCGAGGTGTTCATTTCTGATCGAATGGTCTATCTTGTGCTCAGCTTCAAGCATCTTCAAGCAGCTTCATGCAACTTTGCGCAGGAGACTCGATGTCACACGTCGCCGCTGAGATCGCCAGCCAGCCCGCCTGCTGGTCCCGGGCACTGGAGTCGAGGCCCGAAGGCCTCCCCGAACCCGGAGAGCGCGTCGCCGTCCTGGGGTGCGGTACCTCCCTCTACATGGCGCAGGCCTACGCCGAACTGCGCGAGGGTGCGGGCCTCGGCGAGACCGACGCCTTCGCCGCCTCCGCCTTCCCGGAGAGCCGCCGCTACGACCGGGTGCTCGCGATCACCCGCTCCGGCACCACGACCGAGGTGATCGACGCCCTCCGGCGGACGTCGCAGACCCCGACCACGGCGATCACGGGCGACCTCGACACCCCCGTCACCGCCGCGGCCGACACCGTCGTGGACCTCTCGTTCGCCGACGAGAAGTCCGTCGTGCAGACCCGCTTCGCCACCACCACCCTGGCCCTGCTGCGCGGCCACCTCGGCCTCGCCCCGGCCGACCTGCCCGACCAGGCCCGCCGGGCCGCCGACCGGGAACTGCCCGAAAGCGCCCTCGCCGCCGAGCAGTTCACCTTCCTCGGCACCGGCTGGACGGTCGGTCTCGCCCACGAGGCGGCCCTCAAGCTCCGCGAGGCCTCGGGGAGTTGGACCGAGTCCTACCCGGCCATGGAGTACCGGCACGGCCCGGTCAGCATCAGCGCGCCCGGACGCGTCGTCTGGTTCTTCGGCGAGCCGCCCGCCGGCCTGCTCGACCAGGTCCGCGCCACGGGCGCGACCGTCATCGGTTCCGACCTCGACCCGCTCGCCGAGCTGATCCGCGCCCAGCGGCTCGCCGTCGCCGTGGCCGGCGCGCGCGGCCTGGACCCCGACCGGCCGCGCAACCTGACCCGCTCGATCATCCTCGCCCGGCCGTGACCGTCATCGCCCTCGACGTCGGCGGGACGGAACTCAAGGGTGCCGTCGTCGCCGACGACGGCACCGTCCTGCAGTCCGAGCGCTGGCTGACCCGGCCCGACCGCGGCCCCGGGGCCGTCATCGACACCGTCCTCGGCTGCGCCGCCGAACTCGCCGACCTCGCCCGCCGTGCGGGCACACCGCCCAGGGCGGCCGGTCTCGCCGTGCCGGGCCTGGTCGACGAGGCCGCCGGGACGGTCCTGCGGGCGGTCAACGTGGACTGGTACGACGTCCCGATCCGCCAGTGGCTCGCCGAACACCTCGGCCTGCCCGTCGCGTTCGGCCACGACGTCCGCGCCGGCGGCTTGGCGGAGGCCCGCCTCGGCGCGGGCCGCGGCAGCGACTCCTTCCTGTTCGTCCCGGTCGGCACCGGCATCGCGGCCGCCGTCCTGCACGACGGCAGGCCCGTCACCGGCGCCCTCGGGGCGGCCGGCGAACTCGGCCACCTCGTCGTCCGGCCCGGCGGCGACCCCTGTGCCTGCGGCGGCCGGGGCTGCCTGGAGACCGTCGCCTCCGCCTCCGCCGTCGCCCGCCGGTACGCGCTCCTCACGGGACGCCGGGGGACCACCGCCGAGGAGGTGCACCGCCGCGTGCACGGCGGCGAGCGCGAGGCCGCACGGATCTGGGCGGAGACGGTCGACGCCCTGGCCGACGGCCTGGCCGCCGCCACCGTCCTGCTCGACCCCGAACGGATCGTCATCGGCGGCGGACTGGCCGGGGCCGGCGAGGACCTGCTCGGCCCGCTGCGCTCCTCGCTCGCCGAACGCCTGGCGTTCCGGCCGCCGCCCCGACTGCTACGGGCCGAACTCGGCCACCGTGCGGGGAGTCTCGGCGCCGCCCTGCTCGCCCTCGACCTCGCACCCGGAGGCCCCCGGTGATCCTCACCGTCACGCTCAACCCGGCCGTCGACGTCACCTACCGCCTCGACCGGGTGGCGCACCACGGCAGCAACCGGGTCGACGCGGTGGCCGAGCGGGCCGGCGGGAAGGGCGTCAACGTCGCCCGGGTGCTCGCCGCGCTCGGCCACGACACCGTGGCCACCGGCCTCGCGGGCGGCGCCACCGGCGAGGCCCTGCGCGCCGACCTCGCCACCGCCGGACCGCGCGACGAGTTCGTCACGGTCGACGGGACGACCCGGCGCACCGTGGCGGTGGTCGAGGCCGCGGCCGGGGACGCGACCGTCTACCTGGAACCGGGGCCCGTCGTCAGCGCCGACGAGTGGGCCCACTTCACCGCCCGGTACCGCCGGCTCCTGCGCACGGCCGAGGCCGTGGTGCTCTCCGGTTCGCTGCCCGTAGGCGTCCCCCCGGACGCCTACGGCACGCTGGTCGCCCTCGCCGCCGAGGCCGGTGTCCCGGCCGTCCTCGATGCGCAGGGCCCCGCCCTGCGCGCGGGGCTGGCCGCCGGCCCCGCACTCGTCAAGCCCAACGCGGCCGAACTCGTGGCCACCGCGGGCCCGGTGACCCCGCTCACCGGGGCCCGGATGCTCCGCGCCGCCGGTGCCCGGGCCGTCGTCGTCTCCCTCGGCCCCGGCGGGCTGCTCGCCAGCACCCGGGACGGCGACTGGCGGGCCCGCCCACCGCAGCAGGTGCACGGCAACCCGACCGGCGCCGGGGACTCCGCCGTCGCGGCCCTCACCCTCGGCCTGGTCGCCGGCACCCCCTGGCCCGACCGACTCGCCCAGGCGGTCGCCCTGTCCGCGGCCACCGTCCTCGCCCCGCTCGCCGGCAGCTTCGACCCGGCCGACCACCGACGGCTGCTCCCGCTGGTCACGGTGCGGCCCGTGTACCCGCCGAGCACGCCCCCGCCCCCGCTTCCCCCCTCCCCCCAAGGAGAGCCATGCCCCTCGTAGCCACCGGCTCGATCGTCGAGCCCGCCGCCCGCGGCCGACACGGAGTCGGCGCCTTCAACGTCATCCAGCTCGAACACGCCGAGGCGATCGTGGCCGGCGCGGAGCGGGCCGGAGCGCCGGTCATCCTGCAGATCAGCGAGAATGCCGTCCGCTACCACGGCGCGCTGGCCCCGATCGGCCGGGCCACGCTGGCCGTGGCCCGGGCCGCCGCCGTGCCGGTGGCGGTCCACCTCGACCACGTGACCTCCACCGACCTGGTCCGCGAGGGCGTCGAACTCGGCTTCACCTCCGTCATGTTCGACGCCTCGACGCTCGACTACGAGGCCAACGTCCGGGCGACCGCCGCCGTCGTGTCCCGCTGCCACGCGGAGGGCGTGTGGGTCGAGGCCGAACTCGGCGAGGTCGGCGGCAAGGACGGCGTCCACGCCGCGGGGGCCCGTACCGACCCGGGCGAAGCGGCCGCCTTCGTGGCGAGCACCGGCGTGGACGCGCTCGCCGTCGCGGTCGGCAGCTCGCACGCCATGCTCACCCGCGACGCCGTCCTCGACCTGGAGCTCATCGCCTCCCTCGACAGCGCCGTCCCCGTGCCCCTGGTGCTCCACGGCTCCTCCGGAGTCGCCGACGACCACCTGGCCGCCGCCGTCGAACACGGCATGACGAAGGTCAACATCGCCACCCACCTCAACAAGGCGTTCACCACCGCCGTACGGGCCTGCCTCGACGGCCGCCCGGACCTGGTGGACACCCGCCACTACCTGGGCGCCGGCCGCGCCTCCGTCGCCGTCGAGGTCGCCCGCCTGCTCGGCGTGCTCCGGGCAGCCTGAGCGAAGCGACGCGAACCGCGCGGTGCCGTGCGGCGCGGGGAAGGAGGAGGTCCGGGCCGGCACCCGGGAGCGAACGGCCGGGGACGCGCGGTGCGGTCGGCCGACGTCCGGAAGGCCGTTGGAGTGACTGGAGCGTCACCTTCTGAGGCCTGGGGCGCAAGGTGTGGTGCGATGCCCACGTGAGATCCGGGGGCCGGGCTCGGGACGCGACGCCCGCCCCGGGGCCGTGGACCACGGAAGGAAATCCCCATGCTGCTCCGCGCGCTGGCCGCCACCGGTGTCGCCGCATCGTTGTTCGGCTCGTCGGGCCTGGGCGGCAGCCCGCACCCGCCGCCGGTCCCGATCGTCATCGACAGCGTGACGGCCAACGGCTCCGGCTGTCCGACGGGGACGGCCGCCGTGAGCGTGTCCCCCGACAACACCGCCTTCACCGTCACCTACAGCACGTACCTCGCCCAGGTGGGGCCCGGGTCGTCGCCGACCGACTACCGGAAGAACTGTCAGCTCAGCCTCGTCGTGCACGTCCCGGGCGGCTACACCTACGCGGTCGTGTCCGCCAGTTACCGCGGCTTCGCGTCACTGGCGCCGGGGGCGTCCGGGATCCAGCGGGCCGGCTACCACTTCCAGGGCGGCAACCGCACCACCAACTCGACCCATCGCTTCGACGGCGCGTTCAACGACGACTGGGAGGTGACCGACAGCGTGGACGTCCGCGCCCGCGTCTTCGCCCCCTGCGGAGCCGAACGCAACCTCGACATCAACACCGAACTGCAGGTCGATCAGGGCACGTCGAGCCCGAGCGCCACCAGCTTCATGGAGATGGACTCGACGGACGGCAGCATCACGTCCGTGTACCACCTGGCCTGGAAGCGGTGCCGGTGAGCACCTGACGCTGCGTTCCCCGCTGACGGCCGCGGTCGGGGCCGGCCGCGGGATATCCGCTGGCCTGCGGTCGGCGGCGCCCGGCAGGATGCCGTCATGACGACGAGCGGAGCCCCCGGGGCGGCGGCCGAGGCGGTGCGGGAACTGCGCGGGATCGCCCACTGGTGGGTCGACGGCCGGCACGCCGAGCCGGACTTCCTGATGCAGGCGGCGCTCCGCGCCCTGGCCGCCGGCGTGGACACCCCGTCGCTGTGGCTCCTCGCCTGGCTGCTCAGCGGTGAGGAGGACCAGGCCCCGGAACTGTTCGGCCGCGTGATGGACGAGCTCGGGTTCGGCCTCCACCCGCTCGGGGAGCACGAGGACTACTGGCAGGGCCGGCTGGCGCTCGCCCGCTGGTGGGCCGCCGAGATCGTCGGGGGGTGGCTCGATCCCCACGAGGGGGCCGTGCTCATCATCGAGAACGTCGCCGAGGCCTACGGGGCGTGCGAGGAGCTGGCGCCGATGGTCGACGCGGTGGTGACGTACACGACCCAGGTCCGGCCGCAGCTGCCCCCGGACGAGATCACCGCGCACCTGACCCGGGCCGCCGGTGAACTCCTGGTCCGCATCCCGCCCCCGCCCGGTCTGCTCTGAGGTCGGGGGCCGGAACCCGGCGAAGCGACCGAAGCGACCGAAGCGACTGAAGCGACCGAAGCCGCGGGGCCGTCCAACGGTACGCTCCGTGGCCGGCCGCCGGTGAGCCGCGCACCGCGGGACCGCTCCCGTACGGTCCTGCCCTCGCGGGGTGGTGCGGGTGCATGGCAGCCTGGAGGTGGAGTCTCCGGGCAGGTCGCCCGTGCGGGTGACACGGTGCTTTCGAAGGAGTCCGTGCCATGGCTGGTGGCACCACGGGCAGTGGCAGTGGCAGTAGTGGCCGCACCGTCGAGCGTGCCTTCGCGGGCGGGTTGACCACGTTCGCCGGGATCATGCTGATCTTCGGCGGCATCATGGCGGTGTTCCAGGGGATCTCCGGCATCGCGCACGACGACCTGGTCGTGGTCACCAAGGACTACACGTTCTCGATGAACACCACGGGCTGGGGATGGATCGATCTGGTCCTCGGCGTCGTCCTCGTCCTGGCCGGGACGGCGCTCGTCGGGGGCGGGGATGCCGTGTGGGCGCGGGTCGTGGGTGTCATCGCGTCCGGGCTCGCGATGATCGCCAACTTCGTCTGGCTCCCGCACTACCCGTTCTGGGCGGTCGTTCTGATCGCGATCAACGCCTTCGTCATCTGGGCGCTGTGCGTCGGGACGACCAGAAGACTGAGCTGAGCCGACAGCCGCACCGGCCCGTCCCGCCGTTCACCGCGCTCGGCCCCGCGGCCGGCGGCCCCCGCCGCCGGCCGATCGAGGTCAGAGCGGCGAGAGGAGGCAGAACTCGTTGCCCTCCGGGTCGGCCAGGACCGTCCAGGAGATCGCGGACCGGTCGACGCCGGGGTCGGTGGCGCCCAGGGCGAGCAGCCGGGCCTCCTCCGCGGCCGGGTCGTCACCGCGGTAGGGGCGGACGTCGAGGTGGACGCGGTTCCACCCGCTCTTGGTGTCGGGGGTACGGAGGAACTCCAGGTAGGGGCCGACACCCCGGGCGGAACGCATGGTCGCGTGGTCGTCGGTGACCTCGTGCAGCGTCCAGTCCATCGCCTCGCCCCAGAACCCGGCCATCGCCCGCGGGTCGGCGCAGTCGACCACCACCGCGGCGATCGGCCCGGTGTCCTGGTGGCCCGGCCGGGGATCCAGGACGCAGAACTCGTTGCCCTCCGGGTCCGCCATGACCGTCCAGGGGACGTCGCCCTGACCGATGTCGGCGGGCCGCGCACCGAGGTCCGTCAGGCGCGCGACCAGCTCCGCCTGGTGCGCGGCCGAGGTGGTGGCCAGGTCGAGGTGGACCCGGTTCTTGACCGTCTTGGGCTCCGGGTGGGCGATGATGTCGATGCAGACGGCCACCGGGTCGGGGTAGGCGAAGCCCACGGGTTCGAGGTTGGTCACGCCGGGCGCCTCGCTGTCGATGCCCCAGCCGAGCGCCTCCGCCCAGAACCGGCCGAGCGCAGCGTCGTCCTGGGCCTTCATGTTGATCTGCACGAGTCGGGTCGCCATGCCCAAGATCATATGACCCGCCGTCGGCCCAGGGGGCGGTCACGGTCGGAAAACCCCGGCCGGCCCGGTCCTCGGGCCCGGGCGCCGGTCAGGCGTCGAGCACCTGGCCGTGCCGCTTGACGACCGGGCCCTCCGTCGACCACGGGAACTCGATCCAGTCGTCCGTCCGCTTCCACACGTACTCGCACTGCACGAGGGAGTGCGACTTCTCGTAGATGACGGCGGACCGCACCTCGGCGACGTGGTCGAGGCAGAAGTCGTGCACCAGCTTCAGCGTCTTGCCCGTGTCGGCGACGTCGTCGGCGATCAGGACCTTCTTGCTGGTGAAGTCGACCGCCTGGGGGACGGGCGCCAGCATGACCGGCATGTCGAGGGTGGTGCCCACGCCCGTGTAGAACTCGACGTTGACGAGGTGGACGTTCTTGCAGTCCAGCGCGTACGCCAGACCGCCCGCCACGAACACACCGCCGCGGGCGATGCTCAGGATGAGATCGGGCTCGTACCCGTCGGCGGCGATCGTCTGCGCGAGTTCGCGCACCGCCCGGCCGAAGGTCTGGTAGTCCAGGGTCTCGCGCACGTCAGTCACAGTGTCCAGTGTCCTCGGCAGGCGGTCGGGCGGCGAGCTGCGGCGCGCCGAGCCGAGGTCACAGCGGGACGCCCGCCGGCCCCGCGACCTTTCGGAGGAGACCTTGATCGAGACACACGGCCTCGCGTCGATGACGGACGGGGCGCTGATCCGGTGGACCGCGGCGGGTGCCCGCACGCGGAGACCACCCGTGGTCATGCTGCACGGCGGCCCCGGCCTGCCGGACTACCTGGGCGACGTCGCCCCGGCGATCGCGGGCCTCGCGCCCGTGCACCGCTACGACCAGCGCGGCACCGGCGGTTCCCGGTGGCAGGGCCGCCACACGTTCGCTCGGCACGTGGCGGACCTCGCCGAGCTGCTCGACGGGTGGGACGCACCGCAGGCCGTGCTGATCGGGCACTCCTACGGCGCCGACCTGGCCGTCCGCTTCTGCCTGGCCCACCCCGAACGGGTGGCCGCGGTGCTGCTGATGTGCGGGCCGATGACCGATGAGGGCCGTCCCGGGTACCGGGCGGAGCGCGACCGCCGGATGTCCCCGGCCCGGCAGGAGCGGCTCCGCGAGCTGGAGGGGATCGCGCGCCGCACGGACGACCAGGAGGTCGAGCTGCTCGCGCTGTCCTGGTTCACCGACCACGCCGACCCCGACCACGGTTGGCGCCGGGCCGTGCGGAGCGCCCGCCGACGCCGTCCCGTCAACTGGGAGATGAACCGCGAACTCGGTGCTCAGCGACGGGCGGACCCGATCGAGCAGCACCTGGACGAGCTGCGGGGGTGCCTGCCGCCGAGAACGGAGATCCTCGGCGGCACCGCCGATCCCCGTCCCGTCTCGGCGCTGGAGTCCCTGGCCCGCACGCTCGGAGTGCCGCTGACCCGCATCGCCGGCGCCGGGCACGAGCCCTGGCTGGAGGAGCCCGACGCCGTCCGCGCGCACCTGCGCAGATTCGTGCGGGCGGCGGTCGGCCACTGAGCAGGCCGTTCACGCCGGTGGCCGCCTGAACGCCCGTACGGCGGGCGGGCCCTCCGGAGCCCGGCCGGCCGGCCGCACCTCTGCCCCGGCCGGGGTACGGCCACCGGCTCAGGGCGCGGTGGCCTCCCAGGCCGCCTCGATCATCCGGAAGACCTCGTCCACCGTGGCCCCGGGATCGTCCGCCTGGCAGGCCAGCGCGTAGGCGTCGACGGCGAACCGCGCGGTCGCCCGGCAGGCCGTCGCACTGCGGGACAGGTCGGGATCGGCGGCCAGCGCCGCCGCCAGCGCCTGCGCGTGCCGCAGACCCATCGACTCCTCGTACTCCCGCAGGGCGGGCGATCCCTCGATCATGCGCCGGACCGGGGCGCTGCCCTCCGCGGTGCAGTGCCCCACCAGGGCCCGGACTTCGCGGTGCAGCGCCCCGATGAGCGGCTCGTGCGGGCCGCGGTCGGTGACCGCCTGCGTGAGGCGCTGCTCGAAGTCCTGGTCGCGCTCGAACACCAGGGCCTCCTTCGAGGCGAAGTGGGCGAAGACCGTGGTGACGGCCACGTCGGCCTCGGCCGCCACGTCACGGATGCCCACGGCGTCGTACCCGCGCTCCAGGAAGAGCCGCAGCGCGGTGTCGGCGATCTTCCGGCGGGTCGCGGCCTTCTTGCGTTCCCGGCGTCCGGGCGGCTCGGTCATGCCGTGACACTACCAGGTACGAATCACTAACCGTTGCGAAACACTATCCGTTAGGGCTATTTTCGGCTGCATGAGGAAAATCAGCTTCGCCGAGTTCGGCGGTCCCGACGTCCTGCACCTGGTGGAAGCCGAGGAACCCCACGCGGGCCCCGGCCGGATACGCATCGCCGTACGGGCGGCGGGGGTGAACCCCGTCGACTGGAGGATCCGGGAGGGCCAGGTCCTGGGAGCCCATCCGGTCACGCTGCCCGCCGGGGTCGGGCTGGACGCCGCCGGCGTGGTCGACGAGGTCGGCGAGGGCGTCGAAGGGGTCGAGATCGGCGACCACGTGTTCGGCGAAGGCACCGACACGTACGCCGAGTTCGCCGTGCTGTCCGCCTGGGCCCGCATGCCCGCGGGACTGACCTTCGAGGAGGCGGCCGGGTACCCCTCCGTGGTGGAGACCGCGCTGCGCATCATCCGCGAGGTCGGCGTGCGGCCCGGGCAGACGCTGCTGGTCAGCGGCGCGTCCGGCGGCGTCGGCTCAGCGGTGCTGCAGATCGCCCGCGAGCGCGGCATCACGGTGATCGGCACGGCTGGGGCCGCGAACCAGGACTACCTGCGCGGCCTGGGCGCCCTCGCCACGACCTACGGCGAGGGCTGGGTCGAACGGGTGCGGCGCCTGGGCCGGGTCGACGCGGCCCTCGACCTGGCCGGCTCGGGCGTGATCCCCGAACTCGTGGAGCTGACCGGGGACCCGCGCAAGGTCGTCTCCATCGCCGACCTCGGCGCCCCGCAGCTGGGCGTCCGCTTCTCCGGCGCGGCCGGGAGCGTGCCGGACGCGCTCGCCGAGGCCGTCGACCTCATCTCCCGTGGCAGGCTCCACATCCCGGTCGAGAAGTCCTACCCGCTCACCGAGGCCGCCGCGGCGCACGCCGACAGCCGGGCCGGCCACACCCGCGGGCGCCGGGTCCTGGTCGTCTGAGCCGCCGCCCGCCCGGTGCCCCCGCAGCGCCCCGGGGCCCGACCGGCCCCGGGGCGCCGCGCTGCGCCCGCCCGATCCCGTGCTGTGCCCGCCCGCTCCCGGGCCTCAGCGCTCCTCCTCCGGGCGGTCCGGGACCTCCCAGCGGGTGTGGAAGGTCCCGTCCCGGTCGACCCGGTGGTAGGTGTGCGCGCCGAAGAAGTCCCGCTGGCCCTGCACCAGCGCGGCCGGCAGGCGCCCCGCCCGCAGGCCGTCGTAGTAGGCGAGCGCGGTGGCGAAACCGGGTGCGGGCACCCCCAGCTGGACGGCCGCCGAGACGACCCGCCGCCAGGCCGACTGCGCGGAGCCGAGCGCCTCCTGGAAGTGCGCGTCGGTCAGCAGCGTGGGGCGCTCCTGGTCGGCCTCGTACGCGGCCCTGATCCGGTCCAGGAACCGGGCCCTGATGATGCAGCCGCCGCGCCAGATCGTGGCCATCGCGCCGGGGTCGATGTCCCAGGAGTACTCCGCGCTGCCGGCCTGGATCTGGTTGAAGCCCTGGGCGTAGGCCACCATCTTCGAGGCGTACAGGGCCTGTTCGACGTCCTCCGCGAACCGGTCCGCCGCCGCGCTGTCGAGCCAGGTCTCGGTGGGGCCGGGCAGGCCTCGGCCGGCCCGGCGCAGCGGCACGCTGCCGGACAGCGCGCGGGCGAAGACCGCCTCGGCGATCCCGCTCACGGGCACGCCGAGGTCCAGCGCGCTCTGGACCGTCCAGCGGCCGGTGCCCTTCTGCTCGGCCTGGTCGAGCACCACGTCGACGAAGGGCTTGCCGGTCGCCGCGTCGGTGTGGGCGAGGATCTCGGCGGTGATCTCGATCAGGTAGGACTCCAGGCGTCCGCCGTTCCAGGCCCGGAAGACGTCGGCGATCGCGGCGGGCTGCAGTCCGGCTCCGTGCCGCAGCAGGTCGTACGCCTCGGCGATGAGCTGCATGTCGGCGTATTCGATCCCGTTGTGGACCATCTTGACGAAGTGGCCGGCGCCGTCCGGCCCGACGTGGGTGCAGCAGGGCTTGCCGTCGACCTCGGCCGCGATGTCCTCCAGCAGCGGCCCCACGAGCCGGTAGGCCTCCGGTGTGCCGCCGGGCATGATGCTCGGGCCCTCCAGCGCACCCTGCTCGCCGCCGGAGATCCCGCTGCCCACGAAGTGCAGTCCGCGTTCCCGCAGGGCCGCCTCGCGCCTCCTGGTGTCGGGGAAGTGCGCGTTCCCGCCGTCCACCAGCACGTCGCCCGCGTCGAGCAGCGGCACCAGTTCGTCGATGACGGCGTCGGTCGGGGCCCCGGCCTTGACCATGATCACGATCAGCCGGGGGCGTTCCAGGGCCGTGACGAACGCCTCCGTGGTCTCGGCGCCCACGAAGTCGCCCTCGTGCCCGAACTCCTCCAGCAGCGCCGCGGTCCGCGCCCACGTGCGGTTGTGCACGGCCACGCGGTGCCCGTGGCGGGCGAAGTTCCGGGCCAGGTTGCGGCCCATCACGGCCAGGCCGGTGACGCCGATCCGGGCCGGTGCCTGTGCGGTCATGGCGGGCCTCCTACTCCGCGGAGAGGGCGAGGACCTCGTCCTCGGGGAGTTCGACGTACTGCTCTCCGTCCGCCTCGAACTGCGCCCCGGCGCGCAGGTTGAAGAGGATCCGCTCGCCGACCTTGACGTCCACCGGGTGCGGCTTGCCGCTCCCCAGGGGCCGGCCGGGCCCCACCGCCACCACCTCGCCCTTCCACCGGTCCGGGTCCTGCGGGGCCGCCCCGCCGATCGGCTTGACGATCAGGTGGTCGTGCTTCGGGTGGAAGTCGGGCATGACATGGTCCTCTCACGTAGCGCCTGCGGCGCAGCCGGGGCCGCCCCCACCCATCGATTCTGCCGGGGTTCGGGCGTCCCGCACGCGAACGGCGCCGGGGCGGGGGAGCCGCCGGGCCCGGGCCTACTCCGTCCGGGTGGCCAGGGCCGCCGCTTCGGGGCCGATCGGCCTGGTGAGGAAGTGCTCCCGCACCCGGTCGGTGACCACCCGCCGCAGTGTCGGCTGCACCACCTCGGAGGTCGGGATCGCGTCCCACCGCATGTACGGCCACCACCGCCCGTGCGCGGCCAGCAGCATCCGCTCGCCGCCCTCGACATCGCCCTCGACGGCGTACCAGCCGGCGAGCCACAGGCAGAGGTAGTACTGCTCCGGGAGCTCACCGAGCGACTCGACCAGCTCGCGGGCGCGGGCGAAGTCATTGGTCCGGGCGACCGCCTCCCAGGCGACCCGCTTCTCGCGCGGCGCCAGCGCCGCGAACTCGCGGTCCAGCAGCCACTCGCCGATCACGCCCTCCCGCGGTACGAGCGGCCCGCCCCAGTCGTAGTGGCACGGCAGCAGCCACTCCACCGGGCGGAGGTCGAGCTGCTCGGCCAGCCAGAGCAGCCGGTCCCGCAGGATCCGGCCCTCCGGAACGCGGGCGGCCGCGGCACGCAGCCTGGGCTGCGCCGGGACGCCCGCGTACAGCTGGGCGACCAGGAACGCCTCGTCGAACGGCACGTCCTGGTCGCACAGGTCCCCGCCGTCCGGTCCCTGACGCTCGATCAGCAGCTCGGCCAGCTCGCCCGCCTCCGCGAAGCGGTCCTCCCAGCAGAGGATCTGGACGGCCGCGGCTCCGGCCTCCCACGCCGGGTCGGGTCGTGCGGCGGGATCGGTGGCCAGGGCGAGCAGTTCGGGGAGCACCTCGCGGTGCCCGCCGTGCCGGGCTCGGGAGGTCAGGCGTTCGGCAGATGTCACCCCACCACCCAAGCACAGGGGCACCCGGCGTGGCCGCGGGGGATCGGGGGCCGGGGGCCGGGGTCGCGGGGGATCGGGGGGCGGAGGCGCGGACACCGGCGAAGCACGGCAGTACTACGATCTCGGTCACGGGGCTGCGTTGCCACTCGTTCTTCGAACAGTGCCGGCCCCCGGACGGCCTGCGTCCGCTGCGCGTTCCGCGCCGTCAGGGAATCGACGACGTCCAAACCGTCGAGCCTGTCGAGCCTGTCGAACCCGCCGAACCGTCGAACCCGTCGAAGCCGCAGCCGACTTGCCGCGCCCCGGTCGACCGCTGCCCGCTCGACCGTCCGACCACCACCCGACCCCACCGAACCCGACCCCACCGACCGAAAGTGCTGCCGACATGCGACCCGCCCTCTTCACCATCGACCACCCCGGCCCGGGACGGCTGAGCACCATGGCCAGACCCCGTGGCCACGACTGGCTCGACGACGAGATGGCCGCGCTGAGGAACCACGGCGTCGACGTCCTGGTCTGCGCGCTCACCGGACCCGAACTCGACGAACTCGGCCTCGCGGACGAACCCCGCGCCGCCGCCGCGGCCGGGCTGCAGTTCGTCGCGATACCCGTCCCCGACCGCACCGTCCCCGATCGCGCCGCGGTCCTGCCCACCCTGCACGGGCTGGCCGGACGGCTGCGCGACGGGGCACACGTCGTCACCCACTGCCGGGCCGGCATCGGACGTTCGTCCCTGCTCGCGGCCGCACTCCTCGTCCTGGACGGCGTCGATCCCGACACCGCCTGGAACCTGATCGAACGAGCCCGTGGGCTCGCCGTCCCGGACACCGCCGAGCAGCGGGCGTGGACGACGGAACTGCTCGCACAGCGGTGAGGCGACCGACCGCTCTACAACTGCTCGAAGTGGAAGGAACGGATGAAGCAGTCGCGCGGCTGACCGATCGCGAAGAGGACGCAGTCGAGGACGGACCGGGCGGTCAGCGGGTCGCGTGCGGTCCGGGAGGCACCGTCCCAGCCGGCGTGGAGCGGGTCGCCGTCCGTGAAGTCCGGCGGGTAGAGCGAGATGACGCGGATGCCCTCGGGGCGCAGCCGGTGGGAGAGGACGTCGGCGAAGCCCGCCTGGGCGGCCTTGGCCGCGTAGAACGCGGGGTGCGCCGGGGACCGGTGGTCCCGGGCCTCCGCGGCCGAGGAGACCAGGTTGACCACGTCCGCGCCCTCGGAGGCGCGCAGCAGGGGCAGGAAGTGCTTGACCGTCAGGAGGGTGCCGGTGGCCCCGGAGGCGACGGTGTCGGTGATCGCTTCGTCGTCGGCGTCCCACAGGTCGGGGCCGGCCAGGTACCGGGCGCCGTTGTTGACCAACACGTCCACCCGGTCGGTGTGCGCGGCGACCTGCTCGGCGAAGCCCCGTACGGTGGCCGGGTCTGCCAGATCACAGGCGAACGCGTCCACTCGCGCACCGCTGTCGGCCACCACCTCCTCGGCCACCGTCCGAGCGGCGGCCGAAGTGCGGGCGGAGAGGAACAGGTGCGCACCCAGCCGACCCGCCTGCAGCGCGAACGCCCTTCCGAACCCGCGCCCGGCCCCGGTGACCACCACGGTCCTGCCGGCCAGATCCATGTGCGTACTCCTTCGAAGTCCTGGTGTTGCTCGCATCGCGGTGGACGTCACCGTGGCGTCGCCGGACGGGGTGTCAGCCGAGGTCGCGGGCGGTGGTCCCCCGCGATTCCAGGTTCCAGGTGATGACCCGGCGGGGGTGGATGCGGATGATGTCCGTGCTGAAGTGGTCGGGTGACACGGGCGGCACGTCGACGGCCAGCACCTCGGCCCGGCCCCTGACCTCGATGCCGCGCCCCCACCCCCCGGCGACGGGGTCGTCGGCCGGGGCCAGGTCGTCGACCAGTACCGAGACCTCGGGGCGGGCCTGGGCGTTGCGGTACTTCCGGCTGCGGGCGTTCGCCGGCCCGCCGATGTCGATGGTGCCGTCGTCGTTGAGCCGGAAGCCCACCGGGCGGACCTGCGGACCGCCGTCGGGACCGGTGGTCGCCAGGCGGGCCAGCGGCTGGGCGGCGAGGTACGTGCGTTCCCTGTCGGTGAAGATCATGCCGCCGACCCTAGAAGCTCATGCGCGCTTGAGGTCAAGGCCGTCGGAGCGTCATGGGTCAGCGGGATCGGGAGATCCACCCGACGAAGGCGGTACGGAAAATGTCGGGCGGCCGGGACCGGTGCCGCCGCACGATGGGGGCATGGATGACACGACCTTGGTATCCCGGTTCCTGCGCGACGGCTTCGTGAAGATGGAGGGCGCCGTCGCGCCGCGCGTGGCGGAGGACTGCGCGCGGCTGCTGTGGCAGGAGACGGGCTGCGACCCGGACGACCCGTCGACGTGGACGCAGCCCGTGCACTGGGTCGCCGGCATGGCGCAGGGGCCGTTCGCCGCCGCCCCGAACTCCCCGTCCCTGCACCGCGCGTACGACCTGCTCGTCGGCGCCGGACGGTGGGAGCCGCGGTACTCGCTGGGCACGTTCCCGCTGCGCTTCCCGCACGAGCAGGAACCGGACGACGCGGGCTGGCACATCGAGGGGAGCTACCTGCCGGAGGGCGAGACCTGGTACTTCACGAACCTGCGCTCCCGGGGGCGGGCGCTGCTGATGCTGTTCCTGTTCAGCGAGGTCGGTGAGGGGGACGCCCCGACCAGGATCCGGGTCGGTTCGCACCTCGACGTGCCGAAGGTGCTGGAGCAGCACGGGGAGGACGGGGCGAGCGGGCTGGTCATCGCGCCCGATCTGGTGGCGGCGTCCGACCACCGGCCGATCGCCCTCGCCACCGGGTCCCCGGGCGACGTCTACCTCTGCCATCCGTTCCTGGTGCACGCGGCGCAACCGCACCACGGCGCGCGGCCGCGCTTCATGGCCCAGCCGCCGCTGATGCCGGCCGCGCCGTACGAACTGGAGCGGGCCGACGGCGCGTACTCGCCCGTGGAGACGACGATCCGCCTGGGCCTGGGGCTGGACACCCCCGGCCCGGACGGGGACGGCACCGGGCGCGCCGCCGGGTAACAGCGCTGCACGACCGTGGTCGGGCGGGGGCGGGTGTGAGGAGGGGCGGAGGTCCGTTCCAGGCCCCCTGACGTTCCGTCGAGGCGTTCCAGGCGGCGGCGAATCCGCAGGTCAGAGTGGGTAGCGGTGTTCCGGCGTCCCGGATCGCCGGGCAGGGGTGGCGGGCGGGACGGGCCGACGGCCAGTCTGTGGGCCTCGACACCGGAAGGAAGCCCTCCTCAATGCGTACCTCGAACCGACGCTCGGTCACCGTCCTGCTGGCCGCTGCCGCCCTGGTGGCCGCCGCGGCCGCGCCGGCCGCCGCCGTCCACGGCGGATCGGACACCACGACCGCCTCCCACCCGTTCGTCGTGGCGCTGCAGACCGCCGCGGGCGAGCAGTGGTGCACCGGCGCGCTGATCGCGCCGACCAAGGTGCTGACCGCGGGCCACTGCGTCAGCGAGGCGGACGACCCGCGCTCGCTGCGGGTGATCGCGGGCCGCACCGACCTGACCGGCTCCGGTGGCCAGGTCCGCCGGGTGAAGGACTACCGGGTGGACCCCCGCTTCACCTCCGGCCTGGACCACGACTCCGCCGTCCTCGTCCTGGACCGTCCGCTGCCGTCCAAGACGGTCCGGGTGGCGCGCAAGGGCGACGAGGCGCTGTACCGGTACGGGAACCAGGCCACCCTGCTGGGATTCGGGCGCACCGGCGCGGACGGCCCCGGCACGCACCTCAAGCAGGCGGTGCTGACGCTGGCTCCGCCGGCCTCCTGCGACCCCTTCACCTCGTCCGATGACTCGCCGCTGCTCAAGGTCTGCGGCCTGCCGCAGGCCGGTACGACGGACAGCGTCTGCAAGGGGGACTCGGGCGGGCCGCTGGTGGTCGGCGGGGTCCTGATCGGCGTTGTCTCCACCGGCAACAAGTACTGCGACACCCAGCACCCGGTCTCGGTGTTCACCCGGGCCACGGACGTCCCCGCACAGTTGCTGTCCTAGCCCGGCGGTGGGACCGGGGTGTGGCCGGACAGGGTGCGGCCGGACCGGGTGCGGCACGGGCGGCCCGAGGGCATCGGGCCGCCCGTGCCACGGACGCCGGCGGCCCCCCAAAACCCGTTGGGGGGCCCCCCGACCCCCCGCGACGGTTACGGCGGCCGGGGTGGGGGGGGGGCGGCCGGGGGGGCGCCGGGGGGGGGGGGGGCGGGGGGGCCCGGGGGGCGGGGCCCCCCCCCCCCCCGGCCCCCGGCCGCCCCAAAAAACCGGTGGGGGGCCCCCCGAGACCGCCTGCTACGTTTCCGGAGGCCGTGCGAGAGAACAAGGAGGTGGTACCCGTGAACGCAGTATCGACATGGGTGCTCCCCTCCGGGGTCACGGTCGGGCGATAGGTCGTCCCGGGAGCGCCGTTCCACGAGCACTCCCGAAAGGCACGACGATGCACTTCACCTCCGAGCAGCGCCTCGACGACGGCGTCCTCGAACGCGAATTCACCCTCGGCGAGATCCCCGGCGTCCTGTGGACGCCCGCATCCGCCTCCCCGTCCGCACCGGTGCCGCTGATCCTGCTGGGCCACCCCGGCGAACTGCCCCGGATGTACCCCCGAGTGCTGGCCCGGGCCCGGCACTGCGCGGCGGACGGCTTCGCCACCGCCACCATCGAGCTCCCCGGAAGCGGTGACCGGCCCCGTTCCGCCACCGCCGAACAGGCCCGCGCCGACCTTCGCCGGGCGCTGGAAGCCGGCGAACCCGTCAGCGGCGAGATCGTGGACCGGCTCATCCTCCCGCTGGTCGACAAGGCCGTCCCCGAATGGCAGGCCACCCTGGACGCCCTCCTCGCGCTGCCCGAGATCGGCGGCCCGGTCGGCTACTCGGGGGGAGTGATCGCCATCGGGACCAGGCTGGCGAGGGTCGAGCCGCGCATCGAGGCCGCCGTCCTGTTCGCCGGGAGTTTCGTGCCCGCCGTCATGTTCGAGGAGGCCCGCCAGGTCGGCATTCCGCTGCACGTCCTGCTGCAGTGGGACGACGAGGGCAACGACCGGCAGGCGGCCCTGGACCTGTTCGACGCCTTCGGCTCCCAGGAGAAGACGCTGAACGCCAACCTCGGCGGGCACACCGGCGTCCCGCAGTTCGCGGGGGACGCCGCCGCCCAGTTCTTCGCCCGGCACCTCCTGAAGTGAGGTCGGGCCCCCGGGCCGCGGGTTGGGCCCCTGCCGACCGGCAGGGGCCCTGGGCCGGGCCCGGAGGCCGCCGCGTCAGACGCCGTCCTTGTGGCCGTTCGAAACGATCAGCTTCTCCATGCTCGTGCGGGCGGGGGCGGCCTTGGTGTTGCTCTCCTCGTGGAACAGCCTGAGGTACTGGAACAGGACACGCACACAGGTGTCCCGCCCGTCGTACTCCGCATTGTCGACGAGTCGGTAGTCCTTCGAGATCTCCCTCAACTGCCCGTCGGGAGCGGTGTACACGGGGTGCCAGATCAGTTTCACGTCCGGGTTCAGCTGCTGCACCAGCCGCAGGTGCGGGACCTCCAGCCTGATGAGGATGCTGTCCGGGTCGTAGGCCCGTACGAAGATGTGCACGGGGCCGGTCGCCCGGGACACGAAGGCCTTGGACACCAGGCTCCACATCGGCCCGGTGAGCTTCCAGTTCGGGTGCAGTTCCAGGACGTTGAGCACGCTGCCGATCCGGGTCCGCGCCACCGGCGTGTGGCCCTTCCGGTACGCGTATTCGCTGGTCTCGATGCCGCCTGCCCACAGGGCCATGGTGGGCGTCCCGATCTCCAGGTGCTCGGCCATGAGCCGCACGAACTCCTGGTACCAGGAGTTGGACGCGCGGAGTTCGCGCTGCTCCTGGCGGTCGCTCGTCCTCGCCGCAGCCTCGTCGTTGATCGCACCCTGCGAGTCGACCCCGCCGAGCAGCAGTTGCCAGGCGGCGTCGGCCTGGGGCCGGGGAATGCCCGCGGCCTCCGTCAGTTCCTGGTACGGCTTCCACTCGGGGTGCTCGGTGGGCCGCGTGGCGTAGTGCTCGTCCAGGCCGGCCTTCCGGCGCTGCACCTGGCGCGTCACCGCCGCGTTCCCCACCCGCTGCTGCTGCGCGAACAGGCCCGCGGGGCGGGCCGCGCGCCCGGCGGCGGCGGTCGGCGTCGTCTGCTGCTCGGTGGCCCTGCGTGTCTCGCGCACGTCCTGGCTGCCCTTCCTGCCTGCCGTTCCGGTCGCTGCCGCCCAACCTAGCCACGGCGGCAGCGACGGGACGAGGGACCAGAGGGCAAACCCGGGGCACACCCGGCCGGTCGCCTGTCCTCCTGGTCCGTCCGGCGGACCGTCCCGAGTGCCTGCGGGCCGGCTGCACGGGGCCGTCAGCCGATCCGTTCGGCCAGGGCGACGATGATGCCCGAGGGGCCGCGGAGGTAGCAGAGGCGATAGAGGTCCTCGTACCGTGCCACCTCGCCGAGCAGTTCGGCGCCGTGGGGGCGCAGGCGGGCGATGGTGTCGTCGATGTCGTCGACGGCGAACATGACCCGGTGCAGGCCCAGCGTGTTCGGCGGCGGGTCGTCCGACCCGGCGCCGACCGCCGCGGGCGCGTGGTACTGCGCGAGCTCCAACTTGCCGTGGCCGTCCGGGGTCCGCATCATCGCGATGTCGCTGCGGACACCGTCGAGCCCGACGGCCTGGTCCGCGAACAGGCCCTCGATCCGCGCCCTGCCCTCGACCTCCATGCCGAGTTCGGTGAAGAAGGCGACGGCGGCGTCCAGGTCCTCGACGACGATGCCGACGTTGTCCATCCGCTGGAGCGTCATGACGGTTCTCCCTCTGCGCTGCGTGGCCCTCCGAGGCCACCGGTATACCGGGGACGGCGCAGGCGGCCGGTTCTCGACACCCGTGACCGCTCTGATCCCCCGGGCCGCCCGCCGGTCACCTCCCGGACGGGTCCGCGAGCCGGAGCCGCCCGTGGACGGTGGTGCGGGGGATCAGCGGGCGGCCCCGGAGGGCGAGCAGTTCGTTGGCCATGTCGACGACCGTCGACGGGTGTTCGTCGCCGCGCACCTCGACGCAGGCGGCGAGCAGCGTGGGCGGGACGGCCCCGGCGTCGAGCAGGGCGCGCCATTCCTCCACCCCGAGCCCCAGGTACTCCAGTTCACCCAGGCCGGTGACCTCCAGCGGGTCGGCGAGCGTGCCGGGGTGGGCGGTGAGGGTGCGCAGCCTCGGCAGCCCGGCGACGGGGGCGAGGCTCAGCGGCGCACCGCCGTGGCGGAAGATCTCCACGACCTCCAGAGCGGGGTGCGCGGCGGACGTGAGATCGGACAGCTCGTGGTGGTCGCCGACCCGAGCCGTGACCGGCAGCCGCTGCCGGTCACGGCCGCGCGGGGCACAGCGTTCGAAGCCGTTCAGGACCAGCTCCGTCAGCGATTCGCCGTACAGTTCGGCGCCGATGTGCTGCTCGTGGTCGATGAGGATGACCTGCCCGAGGTGGCCGCGCGGTCCGGGCGTCAGGTCGACGGCGAAGGTGTCACCGCCGTTGCTGCCGAAGCCGATCCAGCCGGGCGAGCCGACCAGGTCCTGGACGGCTGCGTCGGGCGGGGTGGCGACCGCTTCGGTCGCCGCGTACTGCCACGGGCACGGCCGTGTGTCCGCGTCGGCTGTGAACAGCCATTCCAGCGGGGAGAGTTCGCAGCCGACGGCAGCCTCGGCGGCCTGCTGCTCCGCGAAGTCGGCCTCCCAGTCCCCGGAGCCGTCCGGCCCGGCCGGGCGCACCCGGGTCGCCCGGTAGAGCGCCTTGAGCTCCTCGGGCAGCGTGACGCCGAGCCGCACCTCCGCGGCGGCGATCTCCTCCTCCGTCGCACCGACGGCGTCCGGCAGCCGTTCGCGCAGCGTCCGCTCCAGCAGGCCCGGGTCGGCCGACGGCGCCGGCACCGCCCCGGACGCCGGAGCGGGCGGGCGGCGCCAGGGTTCGGCGACGGCGTCGTCGACCAGGAGGAGCGTGCCGGGGCTCGGGGATCCGAACGCCGACGCCACCGCCGGGCTGGTCCCGAACAGGTGCAGCACGGTCCGCCCGTCCGGCGAGATGTCCGCTCCGAACATCACCTCGCGGACGCCCGCCTCCGCCAGCGCGCGCTGCAGCGGCGCCACGGCGCGGGTGACGGGCTGCCGGTCGGGGAACACCATCGGCTCCCCTCGCGGTGGGAGCCGGTCGGTCAGCGGCAGGCTCAGGCTCCACCCCGTCGGGCTGATGCTTCCCGCGACGTGGCCGGTGCCGCCGGCCAGGCGGTCGGCGTGCTCGGCCCGCAGGAGCGTCAGCAGCGGCTCCCAGGTGGTGAAGGCGTGGAGCGTCTGCACGGGTGTCCTCCGAACGGAACGACGGGTTGGATCAGGTCGGGTGGAGACGAGTTGCGGGTTGCGGTCCGTACGACCGTACCGACCGTCACTGACAGTCCGCTGTGCCCGAACGGCCCCGGGTCAGCCCGTCGGACCGGCGGTGTCCGGCGTGGTCCGGCGCGTGGCGCCACCGGCCCGGATCCGCTGACGCAGGAACAGGGCGGCACGGTCCAGTGCCTCGTCCGCCTCGTCGAGGACGCCGGCGAAGGCCTGGAACACGTGCGGCGCGTCGGCGGTGACGTCGAGGATGACGTCCACGCCCGCCGCACTCGCCCGCGCGGCCAGGCGGGTGGAGTCGTCCAGCAGCACCTCGTTGGTGCCGACCTGGATCAGCATCGGGGGCAGGCCGGTGAGGTCGGCGTGGACGGCCGGGCTCAGCAGGGGGTGGCGCGGGTCGGCTCCGGCGAGGTACATCGCCCCGGTGTGGCCGAGGGCCGCGCGGGTGAAGATCGGGTCGACGCCCTCCTTGGTCTCCATGCTCCCGCCGGTCCGGGTCGCGTCCGTGCCGGGGGAGAACGCCAGGATGGCGGCGGGCTGAGGGAGCCCCGCGTCCCGGGCGGCGAGGCAGGTGGTGACGGCGAGGCCGCCGCCGGCGGAGTCTCCCGCGAGGACGATGGCGGCGGGGTCCTCACCGCGGTCGAGGAGGGCGCGGTAGGCGCTCAGGGTGTCCTCGATCGCGGCGGGGAAGGGGTGTTCGGGGGCGAGCCGGTAGTCCAGCGAGTACGCTCCGAGGCCCGTCCTGGCCACGAGGTTCCCGGTGAGCGAGAGCGCGGTCTCGGGCGAGCCGAAGACCCAGCCGCCACCGTGGAAGTAGAGGATCGTCCCGGAGCCGGAGCCGGAGCCGGAGCCGGAGCCGGAGCCGGAGCCGGAGCCGGAGCCGGAGCCGGAGCCGGAGCCACCGTCCGGCCCGGGGCCCGTTCCCTCCGTCGGCTCGACGCGCAGTGCCGGCCGGTCGCCGAGCGTCGTCGGCGAGGTGCGGATGCGGTCGTGGGGCACGATCATCCGGGCCATCAGCTGCCGGAATCCGGCCCGGAGCTCCTCGACCGAGTGGGGGCCGTCCGGGCCCGGCTGCCTCAGGATCTCGTCGACCCGGATGCGTTGTTCCCTGCTCATGGGCACACTCCTGCCAGAAGTAGCTTCCTGTACACTATATGCCGTGGAATATACATCGAGCGGAGCAGCCGCGGCAGCGGGTTTCTCCGAGCTGTTCGCCGACCTGGTCCGGTGCGAGACGCGCCTCTACAACGCCCTCAGCGACCGCCTCCGCGCGCGGCACGGGATCGTCACCTCGCAGTACGAGTTCCTGGCCTACCTGCGGGACCACCCCGGGTGCCGGGTGGCGGACCTCGCCGCCGAGTTCGCCATCGGCGTCGGCGCGACCAGCAAGGGCATCGACCGCCTGGAGAAGCAGGGTTGGGCGGTCCGCCGGCCCAACCCGGCTGACCGCCGCTCCTCACTGCTGGCCCTGACCGAGGACGGCGCACGGCTCGTCGAGGAGGCGGACCGCACCTTCACGGACGGTCTGGCCGAACTGCTCGGAGGCGCCCTGGACGGCCCCGCGCTGACAGCCGTCGCACAGGCCTTCTCCACCCTGCGGACCGCCCTCGAACGCGACCAGATCGGCACCCCCGCCGGCTGACCCCCGTCAACTCAGCCCCGGGCCACCGCACCTCTCCCCGGGGGCGGTGGCAGGAGCAGCCGCGCGGACCGCCCCTCTCCCGTCAAGGTCTTGGGGTGGTCCGGCACGTCTTCAGTTGTCCCTGATCAGCTCAGGTGCGCTACCGCGTCGGCTCCTCACAGCCGAAGATCCGGCGGAACAGCTCCGGCTCGCTCAGGCCGATCAGGGGGTCATCAACTCCGGTCTCCTCGCGCCAGATGCGCCGCATCAGCTGCGATCGCTGGTCGTCGGCGAAACCAGGTTCGTCGCACCACGCCATCACGTCACGGTGTGCGGCTCGGCGCCCCGGTGAGACGGCCCGCACCGGCCAGGAGAACTGGCCGTCCAAGAGCCACCAGGTCGAGGCGCGGTCCCACCGGGCCCGCAGGTGCCGGATCACTGCGGTGCCCCGGGGTCGGCGGGGTACAGACGGACCACGGTCGGGGTCAGGTCGAGGAAGGCCAGGGCCCGCACCTCTCCGTGCGTTGCAAGCCGGTGCCCGATCGCCTGTACCGCCGGCGGCCCGAACAGCTCGGCGAAGTAGACCTGTTGGTCCGGGCTGAGCGGCAGCGCGCTCAAGGTCTTCAGGAGCGCGGCCATCGCCTCTGGCAGTCTGCTGAAGCGCGCGGGTGTCGTCACACCGCGGACTTCCGCGATCACCGGGAACGGGTACGGCACGTTCGACGTGGCCGTGTGCAAGGTGTCGGTCACGACTTCCCCTTCCTCGGGCTGCGGCGCTTGGCCGTGGGTCCGCCCGGCCTTCGCTCCACGACTTCCAGTTCCACGCGCACCCGCACCGAGGGCCGGCCGAACCGGGCCACCTCGCCGACAAGCGCCGACGCGCCCGCGGGCCCCGCGCCGCAGTCGAAGCACCGGGTCGCCGCCGACCCGGACGCCCTCGTGCTCACGCCACACCACCTCCCGGGCCCACCAGCGCCCAAACGATCTTCCCGATGCCTTCCGGACGAGGCATGAAGCCCCACTCCACGGACAGGGCCTCCACCAGGCACAGCCCCCGCCCCGACTCGGAATCCGCGCCCGTGGATGGCCGGATCGCGGGCTTCTCGCTGCTCGCGTCGTGCACCTCCAGGCGGAGGTGATCGCGCACCATCTCGAAGCGGATGCCGATTCGCCGCCCCCGCGGCACGCGGGCGTGCGTCACGGCGTTGGTCACCAACTCGTCGAGCACGACCTGGGCGTCATCCACGAGGGCGTCCCCACCGGGCACGCCGGCGAGGAAGGCGCGGAGGTGACTTCGAGCCGTTCCGGCGGACTTCCGGTGACGGGTGAGCCTTGCGTCGAATGCAGCTATCCCGGCGTCCGCCTCAGGCGACTCAGCGGTGACTTGGGGTTCTCCCAAGCTGAGCATGTGCACCACCCTCCCAGCGCCCAAAGGGAGCACGGAACCTGGACGTTCCGGCCCTTGACTCCAGGTTGCCGAGAGGGAGTGTGGACTTCGTACCCAAGCTGAATACCCACCGTGGGTAAACTCACAGGCAATCAACTTCCGTGCAGTGATCGATCATCGACAGCGGGGGCCGCGGTGACCGAGGCGCGCGTTCCGGACCGGCTTCCGCCTGGTCTGCTCTCCAGCCCGGAGATGATCGCCGCCTGTCGAAGACGAGACTTCGCCGCCATCTTCCGGTTGCTCAAGCTGGCCGGGATCTATCCCTCGCGCATCGCCCGCGCCTGTGACATGACGCCGAGCCGCGTCGGCGAGGTCATGGCGGGTAAGCCGAGGATCGAGAAGATCGACGTCATCGAGCGCATCGCGGACGGGCTGCACATCCCTGGCCACATGCTCGGATTGGCGTCTCGGGAATGGGAGCAGGAAGCGCCAGCCGCCCCGCAGGTCCGACCGCGATCGATCGAGCCGTCCATCGGTGGGCAGGGGCTCAGCGCACCGATCGACCCCGACTTCTTCGTGAGCCATCTGCGCAGCCTGATGCCCGGTCACTACAAGGCTGCGAATCTGCTCGGCTCCCGCCACGCACTCGACGCGGTGACCCGACACGTCCAGCTACTCGACCGCCTCCAGGTGAACGTCGGCGGCCGCGCCCGCGATGAACTCCTCACCATCGGCGCCCGTACCGCGGAGTTCCTCGGCTGGTTGAACCAGGATCTCGGGGACTTCGGCCAGGCACTCTACTGGTCGGACCGCGCCATGGAGTGGGCGCAGGAGACCGGGGACGACGTCATGGCCGCCTATGTGCTCTTCCGGAAGAGCAACCAGGCCACCGCTCAACGCAACACGCAGAAGGCCGTCAGTCTTGCCCGCGCTGCCCAGCGGTCGGCCGGCGCGACGCTTCGCATCCGTGCGCTCGCCGCACAGCAGGAAGCCCAGGGCCACGCCCTCATCGGCAACCTGCGCTTCGCCCAGGCGAAGTTCGACGAGGCCCACGAACTCGCAGCCGAATCCGACGACTCACATGCGGACGACGCCCTTGATCTGGCGTACTGCACCCCGACCTACATCGAGATGCAGCGCGCGAACTGCCTGATCGAACTCGGCGATCCGCGAACGGCCGTGGGCATGTTCGAGGCCGAGCTTCAAAGCCTGCCGCCGATCTACCGCAACGACCAGGGCGTGTACCTCTCACGGCTGGCACGCGCCTATGCGGTGTCCGGCGAGCCGGAGCAGGCCGCCGCGGCGGCGGACCGTGCGCTGTCGATCGCCATCGACACCGAGTCCGCCCGGGCTATGGCGGAGCTGTTCGCTGCCGACAAGGCTCTTCAGCAGTGGAGCACCGTGACCGAAGTCGCCACCTTCACCGGCCGCTTGAAGCTGATGAGCGGCACCGCTGCCTCTCGACCTGCAACAAGCTGATGAGAGAGGGTGGGGCCATGGACGCACTGATCACGGCCGCCACCTCCGCAGACGAACGCCGGCGCGGCGCCAAGGTCGCTGTGCTGCCGGTCGGCAGCTTCGAGCAGCACGGCGACCACCTGCCGCTCACCACGGACACCGTCGTCGCCAGTCTCATCGCCCAGCGGATAGCCGCCGACTACAACCTGTTCCTCCTGCCGCCCATCACGGTGTCCTGTTCCCACGAGCACGCCCACATGCCGGGCACCGTCAGCATCAGCGCCGCCACCCTCTACGCCGTCGTCAACGACATCCGGAAGTCGCTCCAGGCGTCCGGCGTTCCCGGCCTGCTCATCGTGAACGGCCACGGCGGCAACTACGTCCTCTCGAACGTCGTCCAGGAGGCGAACACCTCCGGCCCGCGCGTCGCCCTCTTCCCCGCCCGCGAAGACTGGCACCAGGCCCGTGAAGCAGCCGGGCTGGACAGCAGCAGCGCCGAGGACATGCACGGCGGCGAACTGGAGGTGTCGCTCCTCCTCCACGGCACCCCGGAGCTCATCCGCGAGGGCATCGCGCAAGCCGACCACTCCGCCCCGGAGCGCCCGCACCTGCTCACGCTCGGCATGGCCGGCTACACGACAAACGGCATCATCGGACAGCCGTCGCTCGGAACAGCGGCGAAGGGCAAAGCCCTCCTCGACAGCCTGTCCCGGTCAGCCGCTGCCCACCTCTCTCTCATCGCGGGCAGCTGAGCAAGCACTTCGGGCCCTGCCCCGACAGGGGAAGGGCCCGAAGGACCAGAGGGTGGAGCCGGAGGCCGCCGGGCGCTTCGGGGCCTCGCCGTCACCGCCGTGCTGGTGGGCCGACTCGGAGGCGAAGCGCTTCTCCAGCACCTCGCGGTGCTCGGCGGGAGCGGTCGGTATATTGATCTTGACTACGCTCATGGGTCCGTCCTGCCTCAACTGACAGGACGGACAACGGACCGGCGCCTCAGAGGTAGATCAGCGAACCTGTTGCGGGCACAGTCCCTGCCCCCCGGGGGCAGGCGTCAGGGTGCCTCGCCGGAGGGCGTCAGCAGCACGCACTGGTCGAAGTTCATGCAGCCGCAGGCCATGCAGTCCGCGACGGCCCGGCGCAGCGCCTGGGTCTGGGCGATGTGCTCGTCGAGTTCGGGGAGTTTGCGGGCGGCCAGCTCGCGCCACTGGCGGGTGGCCCCGGGTGAGGTGTCGTCGTTCAGGAGGGCGGCGATCTCGGCGAGGGTGAAGCCGGCCCGCTGCGCCATCCGGATCAGCGCGACCCGCCGGACCGCACCGGCCGGCCAGACCCGGCGCCCTGCCTCGCGCCGGGCGCCCGGCAGCAGTCCGCGCTCCTCCCAGTAGCGCAGCGCGGACGCCCGGACCCCGACGGTCCGTGACAGCTCGCCAATTCCCAGGTACCGCACGCCCACGCCCCCGACGGGTTGACTTCACGCGCGCTTGAAGCACGACCGTGACGTGCATGTTCTCATCTCTGGGGCACGTGCTGCCCGGGGCCTACCGCCCGTTGTTCGCCGTCCGCCCCTTCCGCCGCCTGCTGCCGGTCTTCGCCCTGTCGGACCTGGGGGACGGCATGAGCACCGTCGCCGTCGCCTGGCTGGCGCTCTCGCTGGCCCCGCGCGGTGGTCAGGGCGCGCTGGTCGGGATCTGTGTGGCCGCGTACACCCTGCCGGGCGCGCTCGGCGCGCTGGTGCTGGGCCGCCGGCTGCGGCGGCTGTCGGCGCAGCGGCTGCTCGTCGCCGACGCCGTCCTGCGGGCCCTGCTGCTGGGCGCGGTCCCGGTCGGGTACCTGACCGGTGTGCTCGGCCCGGTCGGCTACGTCGTCCTGCTGGGCGCGTCCTCGTTCCTCCACGCCTGGGGCAAGGCCGGCAAGTACGCGCTGTTCGCGCCGTTGCTGGACGACGGTCTGCGGTTGGCCGCGAACAGCGTGCTGAGCACCAGCCTGTCGAGCGCGACCGTGCTCGGCCCGGTGCTGGCAGGCCTGTTGGCGGGCGTGGTGTCGCCGGCGTGGATCATCGGCCTGGACGCGGTCACCTTCGCCGTGCTCGCGGTGCAGGTCGGCCGGATCGCCCTGCCGGCGGCACCGGCCGGGCCGCCCGGCACCGGTGGGGCGCGGCAGGGGCTGGGGGTGTTCCGGCGCCACCCGGAACTGCTCGGACTGCTGGTGCTGACGTGGCTGTTCAACCTCGCCTACGGGCCGGTCGAGGTCGCCCTGCCGCTGTTCGTCGCGCACTCCCTGGACGACGGCGCGGGCCTGCTCGGCGCCTACTGGGCCGCGTTCGGCGCCGGAGCCGTCGTCGGGGCGCTGGGTGCCGGAGCCGCCGGGCGACTGCCGCTGTGGCCGACCATGCTCGCCATCGTCGCCGGCCACGGCATCGGCCTGCTGCCGTTCGCGGTCGCCCACACCGCCGTCCCGTCACTGATCGGCTTCGCCGCGGCCGGCGTCGTCTACGGACCGTACTCCGCGCTGTCGCTGGCGCTGCTCCAGGAGAGGGCGCCGAGCGGATCGCTCACCACCGTGCTCGCCGCCCGCAGTGCGGTGCTCATCACGGCCTCGCCGCTGGGGGCCGCGCTCGGCGGGCTGCTCCTGAACCGTGTGGCGGCGCCGGTCCTGCTGGTCGGCTGTGGCCTCGCCATGATCCTCACGGCCGCCCTCGCCGCCTCGCTCCGCGGCTGGCACGCCGTGCGACGGCGGCGTCGGCGGGCGAGCGCGCCCGCGGTCCCGGCCGTGCGTACGGCCGCCGGCGTCACGTCCGACAGCCGATCCGTCGCTCCGTCCGGCGTCTCGTCCGAAGGCCCCTCCAGCGCCGGATCCGACGCCCCGTCCGGCGTCTGATCCGACGCCGCCGACCGGAAGCGGACGGTGCCGCCGACCGGGAGCGGACGCGGCCGCCCGCTCCCGGCTGGCCGCCGTCGGGGTGACTGTCCGACGGGGCATGACAGGTTCGCGACGGCCGGACACCTAGCGTGATGCCATGACTGCAGATCGTCCTCCCGGCGCCGCCGTGCTCCCACGGTTCCTCCGACACCCCAGCCCGGCACCCCTGTTCGTGCTGGCCCTCGCCCTGCTCACCCTCGTCGCGACCATCACCCCCGCGGCGGCCGCGCGCCGGGCGGGCGGCCTGGTCGGGGTGAACCTCGTCAACAGCAGCGACCGCGACCTGACCTTCGTCAACCTCCAGATCACCGACGGGTGCGCCAACACGAACCCGCCGGCCCGGCTCGCCGCTCTCGGCGGCACCGGACAGTTCAACGTGGGCGTGTGCAGGGGCTCCGCCGGCGCGTCGGGGACCGTCACCTACCAGGTGGCCGGCGAAAGCCAGGGCACCGTGGTCACGCTCGGCTGGAACGTCCCGGCCCCGCTCGACGAGCCGAACACCTTCACCGAGACCGCGCCCACCGGCTACGTGGTGAGCCACACCGGGGGCACCGACCCCTTCACCCCCGTCACCTTCACCGTCGACTGCAACTCCACCACCTGCGACGGGATCCCGGACGACTGGAAGCGCAACGGCGTCACGATCCAGCCCAGCGACGGCAGCCCCGCGCAGTTCATCGACCTCAAGGCGATGGGCGCGGACGTCAACAAGCCGGACATCTTCGTCCAGGTCGACTGGATGGCGGACGACACCCACAGCCACGCGCTCACCAGCGACGCGATCAGGAAGGTGGTCGACGCCTTCAAGAACTCCCCGTACAACCGGCACAGCCCGACCACGGGGATCAACCTGCACGTCGACGAGGGCCCGGACAGCATCCTCGACTTCTCGAAGAACACCACCTGGGGGACGCTCAGCAAGGCGAAGAAGCAGACCGAGGCGGCCAACCTCGGGACGGTGGACGCCAACGGGCGCTACCTCTGGGACGACTTCAACAAGATCAAGACGGCCAAGGGCGGCTTCATCAGCACCGGCCGGAGCTCGATCTTCCACTACGCGATCTCGGCCCACAACCTGCAGCCCGGCGTGACCTACAGCGGCATCGCCGCCGGGGCCCCGAGCAGCGACTTCATCGTCACCCTGGGCAGCTTCGCCAACCAGGTCGGCGACCTCGACCAGCAGGCCGGCACCCTGATGCACGAGCTGGGGCACAATCTGGGCCTGAAGCACGCCGGGAACGCCGACACGCCCAACCACCAGCCGCAGTACTTCAGCGTGATGAACTACTCCTACCAGCTCGGCGGCCTGTCGATCGGCACGACCACAGGGATCATGGACTACTCCCGGCAGGTGGGCACGCTGAACGAGCCCACGCTGAACGAGCGCCAGTTCCCGCCCAGCACCTCGGGCTACGACGTCGCGCACTGGTGCCCGAACACCAAGCAGGGCTCGCGGTTCGTCACCGTCCAGTCCGGCGCCGGCCAGGTCGACTGGAACTGCGACGGCATGATCAGCCAGAACACCGTCGCGTTCGACACCAACAACGACACGGTGCAGACCCTGCTGCCCGGCCACGACGACTGGGGCAGCATCCAGCTGCGCGGCGGCTCGATCGCCCACTCCGGCGCGAACGGCGTCCCGGCGCCGACCGAGGAGAACGAGATGACGATGGATGACGCCGTCATGGAGCTGCCCCTCGACACGCTCCCGCCGGTCACCACGGCACGCACCCACCCGCACCCCGACCGGCACGGCGTCTTCCACTCGGACGTCACCGTGACCCTCGACGCCACCGACGACATCAGCGGTGTCGCGATGACCGACTACCGGGTCGACGGCGGCGCGTGGACGCCCTACACCGGGCCGTTCACGGTGAGCGGCAACGGCCGGCACCAGGTCGAGTACCGCTCGGTCGACCACGCTCAGAACGTGGAAGAGGTGAACTGCCTGGAGTTCCGGATCGACCTCGACCCGCACTCCCCGGAGCCCTGGCACGAGACCCAGGAGGGCTGACCGGCCAGGCGCGTGCTGCGCCGCCACCCGGGCCCGGGCCACCACACGGTGGCCCGGGCCCGTGCCGTACCCGGTCGGCGCAACCGGGCTGAGCGTCGGCACTTCGGCCACTCGCGCGGCGAGGATTGGTCCGATGGCCTGTCAGGGACGCGTCGGCCGTGGCCGGACGGCGTGCCGGAGCGGTTGCCGTGCGACGGGGTGGTACAGGTTGGGGCCGGGTCACAGTATGTGACCTTCAGATACTCAGAGTGTCATCTTCTCTGGAAGGAGACTCATGTCCCTGCACCGGCTCCGCCCGGGCCGCGCCTTCGGGCTCGCGCTGGCACTGGCCGCCCTCACCCTCTCCGGCACGGGCACCGCCAGCGCTGTCGCACCGCACAACGGTGCGAACGACACGACCAAGTTCCGCCTGTTCCCCAACGCCACGTTCCTGCCGTGCCTGGCCGGCAACGGCGGCACTCCGCGCGTCGAGGCCGAGGTCCGCCGCGGCGAACTGAACGACACCATGGACATCCAGCTGCACGGCTTCAAGCCCGACCTCGACTTCGACCTGTTCACGGTCCAGCGCAGCAACCAGCTGGCGGACGGGAGCCCGGACCCCTCGTTCACCGGCAGCTTCGGCCTGGCCTGGTACCAGTCCGACCTCCACACCGACCACCACGGGGACGGCCGGGCCCGGATCCGCACCATCCTGCTCGACCAGATCTTCGGCTTCGACCCGGACGTCGCCCTGCCGCCCACCAACACCTTCCACGTCGGGTTCTGGTTCAACAGCCCCGCCGACGCGGCGCCCTGCGGCTTCACCGGCAGCACGCCGTTCAACGGCGAGCACAACGCCGGGCCGCTCGCCTTCATCACCCGCCCCGACGCCGTCACGGGCCTCGGCCCCCTGTGCACCGAGCCCAACACCTCGACCACCCCCGCCACCTGCAACCCCTGACCCCTCCCACGAGGTCCTCGCCCGCCCGTCCGGACGCCTTGTCGACTGTGTCCCGGCAAGCACGGCGAGCACGGCGACCAGGAGTCGGACCGGTCGGCGGCCCGTCCCGCCGCCCGCCGGTCCGGCTCCTCGGCGCGCCCCGCCCGGGTCCGCCGGCGCCCCGGCGGGCGGCGGGGCAGGGCGGAGTGCGGAGCGCCATGCTCCGGATGGCATGTCCGCGGCCGTAAAATCCCAGGTCAAAGCCTTGTTCGCAACGGGTTCGCCGGTCTAGCATTCCCGGCACGGCGGCCCCCACCGCAGTCGGGGCCGCCGTCCAACCACGCCTCCCGCCGCCGCGGCCGGCCTCCCGTGGCCGAGCTGCCGCGTGGCCGGCCCCTGACGGATCCGGACCGAGCAGCTGCCCGATGGCCGCAGCGAGCGGAACTCGATGGTCCTTCCGATTCCTCAGGCCCGGCCGGGGTGATGGCGGATCAGCGGGCGGGCGGACGGGGCGTCGGGGGGCGTCAGCGGGCGAGGAGCCAGCCGGCCGAGACGAGGTGGATCAGGGCCAGGACGATGCAGGTGGCGACCATCGGCCGGTTGCCCCGTCGGGCGCCGAGCACCGCGTCGCCCACCTGGGCCAGCCCCGACACCACCAGCACCGGGGGCAGCGCCGTTGCGGGACCTGCCGCCAGCGCGACCAGGGTGACCAGGCTCAGCGGCAGTGCCCGGGCGGCGTAGGCGCCGAGGAAGAACGTCCCGCCGGGGCCGAGCTGTTCGCCTTCGGCCAGTGCGAGGGACGGCCGGGCCAGGCCGACCAGGGACGAGACCCCCGACAGCAGGGCGACGGCGGCGTTGAGGCTCGCCAGCACGATCTGCATGTTCTTCTCTCCTCGAATCATTCGAGCCGTGAATCATTATGGCGATTGTATGCTTCGAGGCATGGATGAAGTCAAGGGTGGTCGGCCGGCCGGCGTCGAGGGCGCAGGCATCCCCGGCACCGTGGTGTTCAAGCTCGGCACGCTCGGGACGGTCGCCGCCGACCGCTTCGCCGCCGCGGTCGAGCCACTGGGCCTCAAACCCAAGCACGTCGGCCTGATGGTCGCCCTCGCTCACGCGACGTCAGCGTCGCAACAGGACCTGGCCGCCCGACTCGGAGTGGTGCCCAGCCTGGTCGTCTCGCTGGCCGACCACCTCGAACGCCTGGGCGCCGTCGAACGGGTCCGCGACCCCGCCGACCGCCGCCGCCAGATCCTCACCCTCACCGACGAGGGCCGCGAACTCCTCGCCCGGTGCACCGCCACCGCACAGACCCTCGACCGGCAGTTCACCGCCGCCCTGACACCGGCCCAGCTCACCGCCCTGCAGCAGGCCCTCGCCGTCCTCGCAGCCGAGGCAGGTCTGCCGACGGAGTGAGACGGAATCGCCTGACCAGCCCTGCACCGTCGCGAGGGGAGTCCACGGAGGCCGAGGGGACGAAGGCGGCGGCGGAATCGGGGTGTCATGCGGCACCGTAGTGCCGCCTCCCGACAGTCGGCACCGCGCGCAGGGCGGCGCCGGCCGCTGCTCCGCGCCGCCCGGCCCCGGGGGGGCGGACGGCGCGGCGCAGGCGTGAGCCCTCCGCGCGCTACCGGAGTGCGAGCATGGCTGCGGTGACGTCGCCGACCGCGGTCTCGGGGAGCGCGGTGGCGGCCTCGTCGAGGACGAGCAGCCGTGCCCCGGGGATCGCGCGGGCGATCGCCTCGCCGTTGCCGACCGGGAAGAACCGGTTGCGCCGGCCGTGGACGACGAGCGTGGGGACGCCGATCCCGGGCAGGCGTTCGCGCCAGCGGGGTGTGCAGTCGAGGCCGGAGAACACCAGGCCCAGCTGGTTGGCCAGTTGGACCGGGGGCGTGGTGCCGGGGGTACGGTCCCAGATGCGCGCGGCGGTGGCGCGAGCGGCCTCGGGATCGTCGCCGAGGATCTCCGCGCCGGCCGCGGCGAACGCGGCGACCGCTTCGCGGTCGGTCCAGTCCGGCATCGGACGCGCGAACAGCCGGCTCATCACCGCCCGGTCGTGGTCGGGGAGGTCGTCGTCGGGCGGGCCGGGGGCGACCGGGCGGGTGCCGACCAGGGTCAGTGCGCGGAACGCGTCCGGATGGTCGAGCGCGGCCACCTGGGCGACCATGCCGCCGACGCCGATCCCCGCGAGGTGCGCGGGCGCCCCGCCGAGCGCGTCGGCGAGGGCCGCGGCGTCGGCGGCGAGATCGCGCAGGGTGTAGGCGGGCGACTGCGGATCCTCCGTCGTGGACTGCCCGCTGTCACGCAGGTCGTAGCGCACCACACGGTGTCCGCCGGCGGCGAGGCGCTCGCAGAGCGCGTCGGGCCAGGAGAGCATCGTCGGCCCGCCCGCGAGCAGGACCAGTGGTGCGTCCCGGTCACCGAACGACTCGATGCCCAGGGTGACCCCGCGGGTGTTGACGGTGGTCATCGGGATCACCGGCTTCCGTCGTGCCCGAGGCCGCGGTCGGGTGCGTTCATGTCGCCGGTGCGGGGGGTGCCGTCGGCGCGTCCGTAGCGCAGGTACAGGGTGCCCTGGGGGCCGGCTGTCGGGGGCTCAACGAGTGTGAGGTTGGTGGGCACCGCGCCGCCGTCGAACACCTTCTTCCCGACGCCGAGCACGATCGGGTGTACCCAGAGGTCGATGCGGTCGAAGAGCTTCTCGCGCAGGAGGGTCTGGACGAGGTCGAGGCTTCCGACGACCTTCACGTGCTCGTGCCGGTCCCGGATCCCGCGCACCGCGGCGGGCAGGTCCGGACCGAGGAGGGTGGAGCCGGCCCACGGGAGGTCGGGCGTGCCGCGGGAGGCCACGTACTTCGGCACGCGGTTGAACAGTTCGGCGATCTCGCCGTCCTTCTGGTGCGGCCAGTGCGCGGCGAAGATGTCGTACGTCCGCCGCCCGAGCAGCAGGGCGTCCGTGCCCTCGTACGCGGCGAGGATCTGCGCCCCGGTGACCTCGTTCAGCAGGGGCACCTGCCAGCCGCCGAAGGGGAACCCCACCGGGTCCTCGTCGGGGCCGCCGGGTGCCTGCCCGACGAGGTCGAGGGTGGTGAACAGTTCGATGTGGATCAGGCCCATGTCTGTACTCCCGATGAGTGGGTCGTTCCGGTCGGGATGTAGACCGGCCCGGGCGGCGAAACTCATCGCTGCTCCGGGATCCGATTTCCGCACCTGCCCACCACGGCCCCCGGGGCGGCCTCGACCGGGCACCCGCGGACCGCCGGGCCAAGCGGATCGCCGGGCCAAGCGGACCGCTGGGCCAAGCGGATCGCCGTGCCCGCTACTCCGCGGGTCAGCCGGACGTGGGTCGCAGGTTGTCGACGATCAGGCCGAGGGCGAAGTCGAAGCGGTCGTGTCCGGTGCCGGAGATCAGCTCGGCGGCGTGGCGTCGGGTCTGCGGGAACTCCTCGGCGGGCAGGGCGGTGAAGCGGTCCAGCAACTCCTCGTGGCTGAGCACCCATTCCTGGTGCTGCTGCCGGCGCCGGTGCCGCACCAGCGACTGCTCCAGCGCGTAGGCGCTGACGTAGAGGGACAGTGCGTCGCGGGCCCATCCGGCGGTCCTCGGTTCGATGCCGCCCGTGAGCAGGATCGCCAGGATTCCTTCGCCGACCCGCAGCGTTTCCAGGTTGGTCGGCACCGAGGCCAGCGCGGCGCGGGAGATCCCGGGGTACTCCAGGTACAGGTCGCGGATCTGTGCGTACACCCCGAGCAGCTGCTCGCGCCAGGCGGCCGGGTCGGGTGCGGGGAGCACGACCCGGGAGTAGAGCCTGCCGATCAGCAGGTCGTCGATGTCGTCCTTGTTGACGATGTGCGCGTACAGCGACGACGGACCGGTGCCGAGCACGGCGGCGACCCGGCGGATGGTCAGCGCGTCGTACCCCTCGGTGGCGACGACCTCCAGGGCGGCGTCGGTGATCCGTTCGACGGTGATCGGCTTCCTGCGGGGTGCCGACGCGGGCTCCGCTGCGGGTCGGGCGTGGCGAGCCGCGCGGCTCTGGCGGGGATCGGGGGACATGCCGACCACTATACCTTGACGCGAACTAAGTTCGTTGATTAGAACTTAGAACGTCAAGACGAACTAAGTTCGTCGCGATGTCCCGGAGGTACACGATGTCCCGGAAGTGCACGATGTCCCGGAGGTGTGTGATGCGAGTTTCCGTTGTCGGAGCCGGTCTGGGAGGCCTGGCGCTCGCGCAGGGTCTGCGCGGAGCCGGGATCGAGGCCGAGGTGTTCGAGCGCGACCCAGGGATCGTCGCGCGGTTCCAGGGCTACCGGCTCGTGCTGGACCCGATCGGCTTCCAGGCGGTGCGCGACTGCCTGCCGGCGCGCTGGCACGCGCTGCTGGACGAGATCGTCACGGACGCCTCCGCCGAGCAGCTGGTCCTGGACCCGCAGTTGAACGAGATCGGCAGGATCGGCGCCGGCCGGACCGGCATCGTGGTCGACCGGCAGGTGCTGCGGCACCTGTTGCTGACCGGCCTCACCGTGCACACCGATGCCGCGCTGACCGGCTACGACCTGGCGGCCGACGGCACGGTCCGGGCCCGGTTCGCCCGCCGCGACCCGGCCACCGCCGACCTGCTCGTCGGCGCCGACGGCGTCACCTCCGCGGTCCGCGGGGTGCTGTCGCCGCAGACCACCCCGACCGACACCGGCGTCCGGTTCGTCATCGGCCGCACCCCGCTGACCGACGAGTTCGCCGACCTGTCCAGGGCCTACGGCTCGAAGATCACGGGCGACGGCGTCAGCCTGCTGCTCGGCGCGATGCGCTTCCGCACCCCGCCGAAGCAGGCCGCCGAGCACCTGGCCCCCGACGTCACGCTGCCCGACATCGGCGACTACGTGCGCTGGGCCATGATCCTGCCGCCGAACGGCTCGCTCGGCGGCCTGACCGCGCAGGACGCCGTGCTGGCCAGGACGGAGGGCTGGCACCCGCAGCTGCGCGCGCTGATCGAGCAGGCCGACCCGGACAACAGCACGCTGCTGTCCATCCGGGTGGTCAAGCCCGGTGAGCGCTGGGCGTCCGGCCCGGTCACGCTGCTCGGCGACGCGATCCACGCCACCTCCCCGACCGGCGGCAACGGCGCGAACACTGCGCTGCGCGACGCCGACCTGCTGCGCCGCCGCCTGATCGAGGCCGACGAAGGCCGCCGGGACCTGCTCGACGCGGTCGGCGACTACGAGCGGCAGATGTTCGAGTACGGCGCCGAGGCCGTGCGCAGCAGTCTTGCCAAGCTGCCCGCCTTCGCCCCGGAGGCGAAGCTGTCCTGAAGCGGAGCCGTCCTGAAGCGGAGCCGTCCTGAAGTGGAGCCGTCCTGAAGTGGAGCCGCCTTGAGGAGCGGGGCGGTGCGGGCGGTGCGGACGGGGCTGCCCCGGGGTGGTGATGGCATGATCGCAGCCGTTGTGCGGGCGCCGCCCCTTCCCGGTGCGGCCGGGGTCTTCGGCGGGAGAGTTGCATGAGTGCTGCGCGGGTTGCTGTCGTCACCAGTGGGGTCGGCCTCGAATACGACGTGGACCTCCCGCTGATCGTGGACGCGCTGCGCTCCGGCGGGCTGTCGGCGGAGCCGGTGGTGTGGGACGCGGACGTGAACGCGGACCCCGGGGCCTGGGGCCGGTTCGACCTGGCGGTCATCCGATCGACCTGGGACTACGTGGAACGGCTCGACGAGTTCCTGGCCTGGGCGGACACCACGGCGGGCGCCACCCGGCTGTGGAACCCCGCGCCCGTGGTCCGCTGGAACAGCGACAAGCACTACCTGGGGGAGCTCGCCCGGAGCGGGGTCGCCGTCGTGCCGACCCGGTTCCTCGACCCCGGAAGCGCCTGCACCCCGGCGGACTTCGGCGGGGCGGACGGTGTGGTGGTCAAGCCGGCGGTCTCCGCGGGCGCCGTGGACACCGCGCGCTACGAGCCCGGCCGGCACGCGGAAGCCGCCCGTCATGCCCGGATGCTGCTGGAGCAGGGCCGCAGCGTGATGGTCCAGCCGTACCTGCCCCGGGTGGCGGAGGGAGAACGCGCGCTGATCTTCATCGGCGGTGCCTTCAGCCACGCGATCCGCAAGGACCCCCTGCTGACGGAGCCCGGTGTGATCGACAACGACCGGGTGCCGCACCTCGGCGTCGCACCGTACCGGCCGACCGAGGCCGAACTCCGCACCGCGTCGGCGGCGTTGGCCGCGGTCCCGTCACCCGACGCGCTGCTGTTCGCCAGGGTGGACCTGGTGCTGGACAACGCCGGGGAACCGGTCGTCCTGGAACTGGAACTCATCGAACCGAACCTGTTCCTCCAGGCCGGCGTGGAAGGTTTGGGCCGCCTCACCGAAGCCGTGGCAGCGCGGGCCGGCGGACAGCGGCGGCAGGGCGGGGCGGGGTGAGGCACCGGACCCACCGGTCCGGTCCGCGGACAGGGCCGTGACCTGTCCGCGGACCGGACCGGTCGGGTCGGGCCGTCACGCGAAGCGCGAGCTCCGGACCGGGCCGGCCGAGCCGATGCGGTCACGCGGGCCCGCGGCGGGCCAGCCGGTGGCGCGGGTGACGAAGGCCGTGAGGACGTCGTCCCCGTCGGGCGGGGTCTGACCGTCCCCCTCCGGGGCGGTCGGAGCGGCGGCCAGGATCTCCTCGGCGAGCTCCTCGGCCGAGCGCCGGTCGGGCCCGGCCTCCTCCGGTTCGCCGTCCTCGCCGAACTGCAGGCCGGGCTCCCACGGGGCGTTCACGATCTGCCCCAGCAGGGTGGACACGTCGGCCGTGACCGCCGGTGGGTCGGTCCAGCAGGTGGCGTGCTCGAAGAGCAGCTGGCCCTCCGCCCGTTCGCGCAGCTGCGCCACCTCGGCGGGATCGCACTCGTTCAGGTCGTACGCGACCACCAGCACGTCCGGCTGCCCCGGCCGGAACGGCGCCGCCGGCACGCCGAGCAGCTGCGCGGCGGCCAGTCCGAGGGCCCGGCTGCCCCGGTCGGTCAGCAGGGCGACCGACGCGGGCTTGCGGCCGGTCGCGGCGAGCACGGTGCGCAGGCGTTCCAGACCGTGGCGGCACTGGTCGAAGTCGTCCTGCAGGTACGCCCAGCGGCCGGTCATGCCCTGGTCGTACCCGTGCGGGGAGAGGGTGGTGAGCAGGCCACCGGTGAGCACGTGGTGCCAGCCGCGCAGGTCCCGGTCGTCGGCGGGAGGCAGGGCCGCGGCCCGCTCCAGCATCCGCCCGACCCGCTGCCCCGGGCCGACCCAGACCCCCTCGGGGACCGACAGCGCCTCGTACACCTCGCGGGCCAGGGATATCCGGCCGGCCATCAGCGCGTTGTAGACCGTCAGGTACCGGTCGGGCCAGTCGCCGAGGCGGGCGTCGTGCTCGCGCAGCACGGCCAGTGCCTCGGTGTGCCGCTCGCAGCCCTCCAGGGCGGACACCAGCTCCAGCAGCACCTTGCGCAGACCGGGCTGTCGGCCGCTCTGCTCCTTCTGCTCCTTGGGCTTGCGGCGGAACAGGCCGGTGCGCGCCGCGGGGGTGGGCGGCGCGGGGGCGGGCGGTGCCTGGACCAGGCGCAGCGCCTCCCGCAGCGCGGGGACGGCCACCGCGTCGATGCCGCGCTCGACGCAGGCGTAGCCGTAGGCGTAGAGCCGGTCGGCCTGCCCGGGCCCGGCCGCCAGCGCTGTCGAAGCCTCGGCCAGGTCCTCGAAGCCGGCGCCCCTGGCCAACTCGGCCACCAGCGCTGCGGTCTCGGCGGGCGGGAGCCGGTCTGCGGCGGAGCGCAGCACCCGCATCGATCCCTGCGAGTCACCGGACTCGAAGAGCTTCCGGGCTTCGGACAGTTCGGTGGCCATGTGTCTCCGGGGTTGGGGGTGTCAGGACCACAGGATGATCGTCGACGGGCCGCCGCCCGGGCAACCCGGTTTCCGCCGGCCGTCCGCCGTGCACCTGCCGACGGTCCGCCACGGGCCCGCCGACGGTCCGCCAGGGGCCCGCCGACGGTCCGCCACAAGGACCCGGACGGTCAGCTCGCCGTGCTCCCCGCCCGGGGAGTGATGACGGGAGCCGTCCGGGAGGCGGCCCCGGAGGCGGTGAGGCTGCCCAGGAGGTTCAGCGCCTCCTCCGCCGGGCTTCCGGGCGGGGCCGTGTAGATCACGAGGAGGTGGTGGGCGGCGCCGGGGACCTGGAAGGACTCGTAACCGAGCGTCAGCTCTCCGACCGCGGGGTGCCGGAAGCGCTTGGGACCGTGGGTCTTCTCGTGGACGTGGTGGGTGGCCCACAGCTTGCGGAAGGTCTCGCTGCCCAGCGACAGTTCGCCGACCAGGCGCACGAGTTCGGGGTCGTGCGGGTGGCGTCCGGCGGCCATGCGCAGGATGCCGACCGTGGTGCGCGCGGCTTCGTTCCAGTCCAGGTGGATCTCTCGCGCGTCGGGGTCCAGGAAGATCCGGCGGGCCATGTTCCGTTCGCGCGGCGGAAGGTTGGGGAAGTCGGCGATCAGCGCGGCAGCCGGTCCGTTCCAGGCCAGGACGTCGTTGCGGTCGTTCATGATCATGGCGGGGGCGGTCGGGACGGCCTCGACCACCTGCCGCAGGGTGGACCGCAGCCCGTCCGCCCGTCCACCGGCCGCTGCCCTCGCCGCGGCACGGCGGGGCGGCCGGGCCAGGTCGTACAGATGGGCGCGCTCGGCCGGCCCGAGCCGCAGCGCCCTGCCGAGCGCGTCCAGGACCGCGTCGGAGGGCCGGTCCGCGCGCCCCTGTTCCAGGCGGACGTAGTAGTCGGTGCTCAGCCCGACGAGCTCCGCGACCTCTTCGCGGCGCAGGCCGGGCACCCGGCGCCGGCCGGTCGCCGGCAGGCCCGCGTCGGCGGGTGACACCAGGGCTCGCCGGGCGCGGAGGTAGTCGCCGAGGCTGCCGGCGATCATGATCGGGTCGGCCATGCGCCCCAGTATGGGGGGCGTCGGCTGGGGTGCACCGGTCGGAAGGTGGCCCTGTCAGTCCCAGGGAACGGCGCTCTCTTCATCCGCCGGTGCCGGTTGCGGACGATCGAGGGCATGTCCACACCTTCCTCTCTCGATGATCACGGGCGCGGCTACTGGCCCACGGTGGTCGCGGTCGGGTCCGCCAGCATGATGCTGCCGTTCTCCGTGACCGGGGCCGCCGTGGCCCTGCCGAGCATGGCCGCCGACCTGGGCTCCTCGGTCGGTGCCGCACAGTGGATGCTGAACGCCTTCAACATCACCTTCGCCGCGCTGCCGCTCGCGGCCGGCAGCCTCGCCGACCGGCTCGGCAGGCGCCGCGTCCTGCTGACCGGCATCGCACTGGTCGGAGCGGTGTCCCTGCTGGTCGCACTGGCACCCTCCATGGCCGTGGCCGACGCGGCCAGGGCCGTCCAGGGGTGCGGGGCCGCGGCCGTGCTGGCCTCGGGAGCAGCGGTGCTGGCCCACTCCACGTCCGGGCGGCGCCGGCAGCTGGCCTTCGGCATCCTCGGCTCCTCCTTCGGTACGGGCCTGGCGATCGGGCCGCTGGTCGCCGGAGCGCTGGTCGAGGCGGCCGGCTGGCGGTCGGTGTTCGTCCTGGTCGCGGCGATGTCCGTCCCCGCGTGGCTGTGCGCCACCCGGGCCCCGGAATCCCGCAACGCCGCCCGGCCCGCCCTCGACGTGGCCGGGCTGGTCGCCTTCACGGCCGGCCTGGCCTGCCTGTCCTTCGCCTTCGTCCGGGCCGGATCCGCCGGCTGGAGCGCGCCGAGCACCCTGCTGCTGCTCGCGGCGGCCGTGGCGCTGGTCGCGCTGTTCGGTGCGGTCGAGGCCCGGCTGGGGGAGCGCGCGATGTTCGACGTCCGCCTGTTCCGCAGGCCCGGATTCGTCGCGGTGGTCTGCCAGCCCTTCACGGTCACCCTGGGCTTCGTCATCCTGCTGGTCTACCTGCCCGCCTACCTCCAGGGCGTCGCCGACCGCACCGCCGTGGCCGGCGGCCTGCTCCTGCTGCCGATGACCGCCCCGGTCCTGCTCCTGCCGCTCGCCGCCGGTCACCTGGCCGCCCGCACCTCCGTGCGAACGGTGCTGACCTGTGCCTCCGCACTGATCGCGGTCGGATCCCTGCTCCTGGTGACCCTGCACAGCAACGGATCGTGGGCGGAACTGGCGCTTCCCCTGCTGCCCTTCGGCGCCGGCGTGGGACTGGCGTTCGGGGTCATGGACAACGCCGCCGTGAGCACCGTCCCGGTCCGGAACGCCGGAGCCGCGGCAGGCATCTTCAACACGATGCGCATCACCGGCGAGTCCGTCGCCGTCGCGGGCGCCGCGGCCCTGCTCACCACGCTCACCGCCACCCGGCTCCACGGCAGCGGCCTCCCCTCCGCCTCGGCAACCCGGATCGCCGGGCGAGCCGTCCAGGGACAGGTGGCCGGAGCGCATCACGCAGCGCTGGCAGAAGGTCTGACCAGCGCCTTCCACACGCTCGGCCTCGTCCTGGCGGCCCTGTCCGCGCTCGGCGCGGTCCTCACCCACCTCGCGCTCGCACCCCACCGCACTGCCGAGCAGCCGTGACGCCGCCGCAGCCCTTCGTGTCAGAGCGGCCGGATAGGTTGCGGGCATGGAGACGGGTGTGGAGAGCGTGCGGGCCGACTACGAGCGGCTGGCCCAGCGGGTCCGTAACGAGCTCGCCGCGGCCGGGCTGCCGGTGGTCGCGCCCGGACTGGCCGTCGAGGTGGCCGTCGGTGCGGAGGTCATCGTCGACATGGCGGACCTCCTCTTCTTCGGCGAGGGGGATCCGGAAGTCGTCGTGACCTGGAGGGTCGGCCCGCAGCTGCGGAGCAATGTCATCGCTGACGCCATGCATCAACGAGGGGTCACCGCGGCGATCCGGCAATGCGGAGAGGTCGAGGCCGCCATGGCCGACGCGGTGATCGCGATCCTGTCGGCGGCCGGATTCACCGCCCGGAACCACGGCAACGACCTGAGCCCGTTCGATGTCCAGGTCCTCGCCGGTCCGCAGCCCGGCCGAAGGCCGGGCTGGGCCCTCCCGGATGAGAGCCCGATTCCGCCCGTCGGCTCCGAGGCCGGCTGACCTGCGGGTCGACGGTCCTGAGGGGCGGGCGGCTGCACGTGACAATGGGAGACACCTGTGCGGGACGGCTTTTCCGATGGATTCCTGACGCGGCTGGCACACGAGACGCATCCGGTGGACCTGATGTGCCTCTACCTGGTGCACGGCTCGGTCGAACGGATCCCCGGCCTCCTGGCCGATCCGGAGACACTGTCGTTCGAGTACCTGAGCCGGCACGTCCCTGCCGAGAGCCGCGCCGGCCACGGCGACGCGGACACGTTCTCGCTCTGCATCAGGAACAGGGTCCACGGGCGGCTGTACGGGCTGGAGTTCAGGATCCACTTCGTCGCCGGTGAGCCGTATGCCGACGCGGTGATTCCGTTCGGTGCGCCCGTCGGCCTGCCCCGCTTCATGCACCACCTCCGCGGGAACCACGGCTCGGGGGGAGCCCCGGGCGACTGGGACTTCGAGGTGTACACCGACGTGCGTGATCTCCGCGAGAGTGTCGTGCTGTTCGGGAACAGGCGCGAGGTCTGGTTCCAGGTCAACCGCGGCCCGGTGGTGGCCGGCCGGTCCGCGGTCGTACCGGGGAACCGGGGCCGGCTGACGACGGGCCGTCTGCACGGCAACCTGTTCGGGGCGGATGCCCGACTGCACGCGGGCGGCGTGCTGTTCCCCGACCGCCTCGCCGACGTCGAGGCCGTCACGGCCGAGGCGCGGGCCTACCGGCGGTACGTGGCCAGGCTGCGCGATCCGCTGCCCCTGCGGGCGGGCCGGCCGGGCAACCCCGGGTTCGGCGCCGCGCGTCGGCCGCGCGCCGTGCGTTGATCGATGCCGGGTCGCGCGACCGCGTGGCCGGGCCCGGGTGGGTGCGGCGCCGTGGACGACGCCGAGGGGCCCGGTGCGCGTGGTGTGCGCACCGGGCCCCTCGGAGGTGGTCCCGGTCGGCCCCGGATTCGGCTTGTGGCGTCCGTCGCGGGGCGTGCGGGTGACCGGCGGGTGTGGGGCCGGTCAGTAGTTGTGGTGGATCTGCCAGTAGGCCCAGGCGGCGTTCGGGCTGCCGTAGCGGCCGTTCATGTAGTCGTAGGCCCACTTGATCTGGGTGGAGGCGCTGGTCTTCCAGTCGGCGCCGGCGGAGGCCATCTTGTTGCCGGGCAGCGCCTGGCCGAGGCCGTAGGCGCCCGAGGAGGCGTTGGTCGCGGTGACGTTCCAGCCGCTCTCGTGGGAGATGATCTGGCTGAAGGAGGCGAGCTGGTCGGCGGGGACGATGCTCGCGGCCAGCTCCTGCGGCGTGCTGGCCGAGGCGGCGGTCGGGACGACGGCGGCGCCGATGACGGCGATGCCGGCGGCGGCGGTGAGCAGGGCGGCGGACTTGCGCATGCGGGTGGCGATCACGGGCATGTGGGAGTTCGACCTCAATCATGGGGGTGCCTCGTCCCGCGGCTCGGCCGGCCCGGGAGGGCCGGCGGGCGGGAGTCGACACCGGGGCGGTCACGGGTGGTGACCGCCGGCGGAAGGTGTGGCAGTGGATCGGACCACCGCCGCAGCTGGCGACTCAGCCATTGTTAGCGGGCTCGGGGGCCGGGTCCAAGGGGTGCCCGCTACGACGCGGCGTCGTAGCTGGGCCGGGTGGACGTGCCCTGCGGCGGCCGGCTCGCTGCCCGCCATTCAGGCGGACAAACCTGGCTTTATTCGGACATTTAGGTCGGTGTTCGCCGGTTTGTGCCGGGAAACAGTGGGGCTCCGGCCACACGCACGGCAGCGTGGCAGGGGCCGTGGCCGGCCAGTTCGACACCGGCGGCGGGACGGGGGGAGCGATCCACTAGGAAGGGTAGGAGGTGCCCGGAGCGCGTGACAACCGTCACGGGCCGGCCCGCGCCGACACCCGGCCGGAGGGGATCCAGCTCACATCGCGGTGACGGTCGGCAACCACCCGGTGGCGCCGGCCCGCGCTCGCCGAGGCATGCGGGAACCGCAGGAGACCGTCCGCTGCCGGGCCGACGCCACTGGCCCAGGACGGAGGCGGGAGGCCGGCCGGGCCTCGGCCGGTACGGCCTATTCCTTGGCCAACGTGTCCCGCAGCCGTACGTGCCTGAACTGGTACACGGCCCCCACCTGCTGCAGGACGCCGCGCTGGTGGGCGTCCTGGAGGAAGCGCATCAGACGCCACGGAAGGCGGCCCCAGAGGGCGTGGCGGACACGGACGACGCTGTACGCGCCCCAACGGGAGGCGAAGAGGATGCCCAGCGGGAGTGACACCACGGGCGCGGCCTGGGAGTAGGCGACGGGTAGGCCGGTGTCGGCGAACCCGACGCCGAGGTGCACGGCCGCGGTGGCCAGGAGGTGGTTGACGGCCAGGATCCCGGCGAACGTGGCCGCGAGCAGGGCGAGTGAGGACCGGCGTTGCCGGCGCATCAGACGGTGCGGGTCCATCGCCTCGGCGTCCACCTCGCGGCGGCTCTGGACCAGCTGGACGACCTGGAGGGGCAGCATGGTCAGGTACGCCAGGCCCCCCAGGGCCAGCAGTAGCAGCGGCACTCCGCCGAATCCGTGACCGGCCCACCCCAGCAGAAGGAAGGCCACGCCGCCCAACAGCGAGCCGAGCACCACGCCCAGAGGGTCCATCCCGATGCCGCCGAACCGCTGCCGGTTCGAAGCGCCCAGTCTGGCGATCACGCCGCACGACAGGCCGACCGTCCCGATCGATCCCCACAGGAAGCCCCAGGGCACGCCCGAGCCGCCGATCAGCCGGGTGGCCGTGACGACCAGCGCGAACCCGGCGGTGACCGTCAATCCGATGTCCACGCCGGTGACGCCCGGCGGCCGGTAACTCTCCAGGCGCCACCAGGCGAGGTCGTTGCCGCCGAGTCTGATCGACTCGCGGGCCAGGAAGGCGAGCCAGCGCCGGCTCTGTTCAGGGGTCCACTGCCGCCGCCACCAGGCAGGGGCGTTGCGAGCCACGGGGCCGGTGTCGAAGACGGTGGGCACCAGGTTCGAGAGGAGGTGGTCGGCAAGCCGGTCGGCCGTCGCGGTCCGGGCGAGTGCGGCCAGAGCGGCGGGCTCGCGGCCGCTTCCGGCGCCGTACACGGTTCGGGCCAGTGCGAGCAGCGCGGGGTTGGCCAATGTCCGCGCGAGGGGCCCCTGCGGCTCGTCCTGCAGGAGGTCGAGCACGTGCCGCCAGCGTGCCTGCTGCTCGGAGCCGCCCGGCGCCGTGAGGTAGCGGCGTACCGCCTCGGGACCGACGGGGCGGGCCCGGATCACCGCGGCGCCGGGAACGGCGAAGCCCTCGTGGTCGAGCGCGTGGTACTCGGCGGTGCGGCAGGTCAGTACCAGCGGGGTGCGGTCGTCGAGGATCCGGTTGATCCCGCGGAGAGCCGCGGCGCGCCGCGCGGCCGGCAACTCGTCCAGGCCGTCGAGCACCGGCAGGATCAGGTGGGAGTCGAGCAGCTGCGCGGCCCTCTTCAGGCCATGGCGCCCACGCCCGAGCGTGGGGTAGTCCTCGGTGAGCCGACGGTGCATCCAGGTGGTCACGTGCTCGGTGGCCGGGTCCCAACTGTCCAGGGCCAACAGGACGGGGACCGGCTGGTCCGGCCGGCGGTCGGTGAGCAGTCCGAGGAGCAGCAGCACGGCCGTACTGGTCTTGCCCGCACCGGCCGGGCCGAGGATCACCAGGCGGCCGGGGCCCTCCAACCGGCGGAAGTAGCCCGGGAGTTCGGCTCCTCGGGCCGGTTCAGGCCGGACGGTTCCGGTGGCCCCGCCGTTCTCGGTGTCCCAGTCGACGGGTATCGGCTCGCCGCCGAACAGACCGCGTATGGCCGCCTCCGCCCGCCACTGTGCGTCGACCGCGCGGGCCAGTCGACGGGCTGCCTGGGTCACGTGGTCGTCTGGTTCCACGTGGACGTGGGTGATGTGGACGTCACCGACCTCGCCCGCCTGGACGACGACGTCGGCGTTCCCCGAAAACCTGTTGTCCACCTTGCGGTCCACCACGCCCGTTCCCCCATCTGGTCGGCGCCGCTGGGCGGCATGCTCCCACAGGAGGAGCACACGGCGCCCGGTTTCGCCGAGTTCCCCACGGGGGAGGCCGGCCGACGCCTACGGTGCGACGAGCACGGCGACGCCGGTCACGCGGTCGGCGGCGAGGTCCGCGAGTGCGGTGTCCGCCTGGCGCAGGGGGTAGCGGGTCACGTGGACCGCCGGGCGGGTGCGGGCCGCCTCCGCGAGGAACGCCAGGCCGTCGGCCCGGGTGTTGGCGGTCACGCTGCGCAGCGTCCGCTCCTGGAAGAGGTGCCGCTGGTAGTTCAGGGCCGGGATGTCGCTGAGGTGGATGCCGGCGACGGAGAGCGTGCCGCCGCGGTCCAGGGCCGCGAGGGCGACCGGTACGAGTTCGCCGACCGGCGCGAAGAGGATGGCGGCGTCCAACGGCTCCGGTGGCGGGTCGAAGGAGTCACCGGCGAAATCGGCGCCGAGCTCCAGGGCCAGGCGCCGCGCGTTCGCGCCGCGGGTGAACACGTGCACGCGGGCGCCCCGGGCCAGGGCGACCTGGGCGGTCAGGTGCGCGGAGGCGCCGAACCCGTAGATGCCCAGGAGTCCGCCCGCCGGCAGCTGTGCCCGCTCCAGGGCCCGGTAGCCGATGATCCCGGCGCACAGCAGCGGAGCCAGTTCCTCGGCCGGCGGGCCCTCGGGCAGCCGGTAGGCGAACCGGGCGTCCGCGGTGAGGTGTCCGGCGTAGCCGCCGTGCCGGTCCCAGCCGGTGTAGCGCGAACCGGGGCAGAGGTTCTCCCGCCCGCTCCGGCAGTAGGCGCAGCTGCCGCAGGTCCCGGCCAGCCAGGGCACCCCGGCCCGGTCCCCGACGGCGAAGCCCTCGACCGCCGGGCCGGCCGCCCGGACGCGCCCGACCACCTCGTGCCCCGGCGTGCACCGGGCCGTCCGAGGGGCGAGGTCCCCCTCGGCGAGGTGCAGGTCGGTGCGGCACACGCCGCAGGCCTCCACCTCCAGCAGGATCTCGTGCGGCCCGGGGGCGGCCAGCGGCCGCCGTTCCCACACCAGCGGCGCCGGGTGTGCCGGGCCGATCGGCCCGGGGCGGTCCACCACCCAGCCCTCGGTCGTCCCCGGTACGGCGCCCGCCGTGTTCATCGCTGCCTCCCGCGAGTCCGCCGCCTGTCCGCCGTTCGGCCGACGGGGTCGAGCGGTCACGAGGGCGACGGGGCCCGTGGCCGGTCCCGACGGGTCATCGCCCGGTTGCCCCGCCTGCGGTACGCCGCCGGCCGCTACCTCCAGCGTGCGCCGGGGGCGGCAGTGCCGCAGGACGGCGGAACCGCGGGCCTGCCGCCGGCCGCAGTGGTCGCTCCGCGCGGCATCACGCGCCGGCCCCGGAGGGCGCTGCTGCGCCGGGGGCCGCGGGCCGGAGCCGGGTGGTGGCCTGCCACTCCCGCGGTGACATGCCGTACGTCGTCCGGAAGGACCGGCTGAAGTGCGAGGGGCTCACGAAGCCCCAGCGGTGGGCCACCGCCGAGATGGCCGGCATCGTCCTGGCCGGACGGGACAGCTCGCGCCGGCAGCGGTCCAGCCGTTCGCGCTGCACCCAGCGGCCGACCGTCGTCCCCTCGGCGCGGAACAGCTTGTGCAGGTAGCGCACCGAGATGTGGTGCGCTTCGGCGATCCGGGCGGGCGAGAGGTCGGGCTCGCCCAGGTGACGCAGGATGTAGTCCTCGATCCGGGCGAGCATGCCCCGCGCGGCCTCCGGGTGCTGTCGGACCGCCCGGCCCTGACGCTCGCGGACCAGCACCGCCAGCAGGTCGGCGGTGGTCAGGGCGAGCCGGTGTCCGGTGCCGGGGTCGAAGTCCGCCGCCTGTGCCGCGAGCCGGTTCAGGTAGCCGGCGATCAGCCCGGAGGTTCCCGAACTGCCGTTGAACACCGTCCCCGTGACGGCCCGCAGCTCGTCGTCGGTCACCCCGAGGGCCGCCTTGGGCAGCCGGAACGCGGTGAAGCGGAAGTGTTCGGGATGCTCCCGCCGGTAGGGACGGCCCGCGTCCGAGCAGGTGAAGGCTCCCGGTCCCACCAGCGCCTGCCGGCCGTCCTGGGTGAGCCGGGCGGTGCCCCGCTGCTGGAGGGTGACCGTCAGGAACTCCGCACCGCCCTGGGAGATGCGGCGCCTGCTGCGGGACGCGGTCTGCGGGCCCGCCTCGACCTCGGATATCCGGAGCGGGCCGAGGCGCCGGCTGGTGATCGTCCCGACCGGGCAGACGTCCTCGTGCGCGATGAGGTCGAGCGGGACGAACGTGCCGGACACCAGCGCGTGCCAGTGTCCGGCGCGGTCGCGGGGTGGCGTCGCGGGTGGCGTCGCGGGTGACGTGTGCGGGGGCAGGGTGACGAGGGTGACGGACATGAGGGCTCCGGGCGCAGTGCGGGTGGTTCTCCCCCCACTCTCGGGCCGATCGGCGCCCCGGCCATCCGTCACATGACTTGCGTCGTCACAGGCCGGGCCCCGGGCCGGCCTCCCGCTCCACGACGTCGCGCAGCTGGCTGCGCGAGGTCACGCCGAGGGCCGGGAAGACCTGGTAGAGGTGGGTCCCGACGGTCCGGGGCGACAGGAACAGCCGCTCGCCGATCTGCCGGTTCGTCAGGCCCTGCGCGGCGAGCCGTACGATCCGCTGCCGCTGCGGGGTCAGGGAGCGCAGCGCGCTGTGCCGGGCCGTCCCGACGGTGATGCCCGCCGCCCGCAGTTCCGCCTCGGCCCGTGCCGCCCAGTGGCCGGCGCCCAGTCCGTCGAAGATCTCACGGGCCTTCGTCAGGGCCGTCCGGGCATCCGCGATCTGCCGTTGCCGCCGCAGCCACTCGCCGTACTCCAGCCAGACCTGGCCCCGTTCGAACGGCCAGCGCTGACCGGCCGGATCCTCCAGCGCCGCGCGGAAGTGCGCCCCGGCGGCGGCCTGTTCGGCCAGCAGCGCGGTGGCCCGGAGCAGGATCTGCCGCAGCCGCGCCGAGGCTCCCGCGCCGACCGCGGCGCTCACCTGCTCCAGGGCGGCCCGGGCCTGCCCGGCGTGCCCGGTGAGGACGGCGGCCGCCGCGTGGTCGGCGACGGCGTAGCACGACAGGTGGTAGTGCACCGGTGCGCCCGAGCCGTCGAAGACGGAGCTCAGGTGCAGGTGGGCGGCGTGGTGGTCACCGAGGGCGGTGGCGGCGAGCGCGGCCGCCCGGCGGGCCCGGACGACGGTGGCGAGCGCCCGGGCCGGCTCGGTGACGGCCAGCGCCGCCGAGGCGTGGCGCAGCGCCGTCCCGGGCTCGCCGGTCACGGCGCACACGGTGGCGAGGGCGGTGAGTGCCCGCGCCGAGCCGAGGTTGCGGTGCCCGGCCAGGAAGCGTTCCGCGAGCCGTTCGACGCCGAGGCGTGCGTCGGCCCACCGGCCGCAGTCGAAGTTGGCCCAGGCCAGGTCCGCGGCGGTCATTCCGGCGTGGAAGTCGGCCGCGTCCTCCCACTGCGGATTGACCATGTCGCCGAGCAGGCTCACCGCCGTCTCGGTCTCGTCCAGCAGCATGCCGAGGACACCGAGGGTGTGCGTCTCGGTCGGGATCAGGCCGGGTGCGGCAGCGGCCGCGGGAAGCAGGGCGCGCACGGTGTTCCCGTGGGTGAAGGGGTCGGTGACGCCGATGTCCCACAGGTGGAACGGCCGGCCGAGCGCCTCGCCGCCCTCCGCCGCGCGGGCCGCCAGCATCGGCCGGATCCGCTCCCGCTGGGCGGCGATGCCCGAGTGGTAGACGATCCCGGTCGCGATGGTGGACACGTCCTCGGCGAGCGGCCCCGCGGCCGGCACCTCCTCGCCGACGACGAGGGCGAAGGCCCGTTCCAGACGCAGCATCAGCATGGCGACCAGCCCGTTCATGGCGCTGATCCAGCTGGTCGCGGCCGGATCGGGAGTGAGGTGCGAGGCCTGGGCGCCGAGGGTCTCGGCCCGGTCGAGGTCCCCGACCAGGACGGCGGTGTAGGCGGCGGTCGACAGGAGCCTGGTCCGCTCGCCCGTGTCCGGGTGGAGCTGGGCGGCACGTTCCAGACCGGCCAGCGCTTCGGCGACGGCGCCCCGGCCGAACGTGCGCATGGCGGTGGCCTCCAGGGTCGCGGCGACCGCGGCGTCGGGGGCCACCGTCGCCGCCGACAGCTGCCAGGCCCGCCGGTCGGGGTCGCCGGCGAGCGCGGCCGCCAGCGCCAGGTGCGCGCGCCGCCGTTCGGCGAACGGGACGGCGCCGTAGACGGCGGAACGGACCAGCGGGTGGCGGAACTCGATCCGGTCCGCCCGCACGTGCACCAGCCCTGCCTGCTCGGCCGGCAGCCACACCTCCATGTCGGAGCCCGGCGGCAGTGCGGCCAGGACGTCGGACAGGGCCGCGCCCTCCGCCGCGGCCGCGATCAGCAGCGCCTCGCGGGTGGCCTGCGGCAATCCGTCGGCCTGGGCGGCGAAGGTGCTCTCCAGCAGGTCGGTGACCGGCACCGGCCCCATGGGCGGGAGGCGACCGTCCCGCGCCGCCCGCCGGGCCAGTTCGATGAGCGCGAGGGGGTTGCCGGCGGCGGTGGCCAGCACCTGGCGCCGGGCCGGGCCGACGGGCGGCTCGGGCTGCGCGCCGAGCAGCTCCTCCGCCTCGGCCGGGGACAGCGGAGCGACCACCACCTGCGGCACCGTCGAGTCCAGCCAGTCGGGCCGGTGGGTGCCGCGGGCCGCGACCAGCAGCGCGATCGACTCGCCCGCGAGCCGGCGTGCGAGGAAGCCCAGGACCTGGCAGCTTCCCGGGTCGAGCCACTGGGCGTCGTCGACGGCGAGCAGCAGCCGGCCCGTGGACGCGATCCGGGAGGCGAGCGTCAGCACGGCCAGGCTCACCATCATGGGGTCCGGTGGGGTGAGGTCCTCACCGAGCCCGAAGGCACCGAGCAGGGCGGCCCGTTGGCGGGCCGGCAGGCCGTCGACCCCGTCGTCGAGGACGGGCAGCAGGAGCTGGTGGAGGCCGGCGAAGGCGAGTTCGCTCTCGGCGACGCTGCCCCGCACCCGCAGGACGCGGGCGTGTTCGCGTTCGGCCTCCTCGACCGCGGTGTCCAGCAGCAGGGTCTTGCCCACCCCCGCCTCCCCGAGCAGCAGGACGGCGGGCGACGCCGACCGGGGGGAGAGCGCGTCGGCGATGACCGCCCGCTCCTGTTGACGACCGATCACCATGGAACTCCTGAAACCGTGTGACGAAGGCGGGACCGTCGTCAGTTCGAACGAACGGACGAGGTGCACGAGCGTCGGAGCATATCGGTCATTCCGTCGGGCGGTCCGGTCGCGGACGGTGGGCCGCCCGACCGGTGTCAGTGCGGCGTCGCGGGAGCCCGTCGGACGGGTGCCAGCTGGTCGAAGCAGTAGTAGACGGCGAGGACGGCATGGGTGGCGAGCATGGCGACGGGGCTGAGGTAGGCGATCCCGACCGTGGCCAGGTAGGCCAGGCCGCCGAGGCCGAAGCGGCGCATCGCGGCGTTCACGTCGGCCCGGGGGACGGGCGTGCGCAGGGCGCGCGCGTCGCGGGTGAAGGAGAGGAACAGCAGGGTGAAGGCGAGGCCCATGGCGACCATGGTGGCCGCGTAGACGGCGGCCGCGGTGTGGGCGTCGGTGTCCTCCGCCGTGAGGTAGGTGGCGAGCAGGCGGGTGGGGAAGGGGATGACGGAGACGGTGAGGAGGAGGAAGAGGTTGGCGAAGAGGGTCCGCCGGTCGACGCGGCGCGCGAGTGCGCACATGGCGTGGTGGTTGATCCAGATGATGCCGATGACGAGGAAACTGACGAGGTAGGCGAAGTAGGAGGGCCACTGGTGGGCCAGGGCCCCGGCGAGGCTCTGGCCGTGCAGGCCGTCGGGTTCGGGAACGTTCAGGTCCAGGACGAGCAGGGTGATGGCGATGGCGAAGACGCCGTCGCTGAAGGCCTCCAGACGGGCGGTGCTGAAGTCGGTGGAGTCCCGGCGGGACGGATCGGGCGCGGGGGTGCTCATGGGGTCTCCGGCGGAAGGTCGATGACGCCGGCCGGAGACAACTCTCCCGGACCGGGAACCGGAGAGTGTGCCACCCCCCTGACAGACCTCTGCCGGTGGTCCGCCCCGGGCCGTGGACGAGGACGGAGTTGGGCGGCCGCGACGAGGGCGGCCGGCCGCACCCCCGTCGCGGCCGCCCGCCGTCGTGCCGGACCTACGGGTGGTAGACGACCTCGGGGAAGGCCTTCGACGGCCCGTCGAGCAGGTCGCCGCAGTGCCGGTTGCGCAGGTGGAGGTCGAAGAAGGCGCGCGGGTAGGCCTGTTGGATGAGGATGCCGCGGTCGGGGTCGAGGGTGCCGACCGCGGACTGGATCTGCTGCTCGGTCATGCCGAGGAGCCTGCCCGCCTGCGGGATCAGCGTCATGTCGTCGCCGTACGAGGTGTGCACGGCGCCGGTGGCCTGGACGTCGAGGCGCCAGCCGCGCAGGTGGCCCCAGAAGGTCTCGACGTACGGGCTGGCGGCCCGGGTGTAGGTGGCGGTCATCAGCATGAACGGCCGGTCGATGTCGGTGGTGACGGCGGGGTTCGACTCCATCCGGCCGTCCAGGGTGAGGCCGGCGCGGATGCGCGGGTCGGCGACCATGGCGAGGGCGGCGGCGGTGCCGCCCTTGGACCAGCCGGAGACACCGATGTTCCGCGCGTCCAGGCCGCCGAGCAGGCCGGTCGGCAGGGTACGGCCGTCGACGTCGGGGTTGCGTCCGTTGGCCAGGTCGACGACGCGTTCGAGGAGGAAGAGCAGGTCGGCGGCGTAGTCCTTCGGGTACAGCCCTGGGGCGACGCCGTCCCGGGTGACGACGGTCCCGTCCGGGAACTCGGTGATGGCGTCATGGGTGTGGTCGACGGTGACCACGGCGAAGCCGTGGCTGGCCAACTCCTGGACCATGACGGTGTGGTCGGCGCGGTGGCTGCCCGCGCCGTGCGAGTAGAGCACGACGGGCAACGGCCGGCCGGTCCGGTGGACGGGCGCGCCCTGGTGGCCGCTGGTGAGCGGGGCGAGGGAGGGGTCGAGCGGGAAGCCGACGTCGTTGAGGAAGGCCTTCAGGGCGCCCGCGGTCATCCAGGGGGCGAGCGGGTACGCGTCGGCGTCCGCTACCCGGGCCGGGTACCAGACGGTGGCCATCAGCTCGCGGAACCGTCCGGGCCTGGCGTTCGGGTCGAGCCGGGACTCGTCGCGCAGGTGCAGCGGCACCATGCCCACCGGGAAGGGGCCGGTGGGAGCGGGCAGGGTGAGCCGTGCGGGGGCGGCGGGGACGGTGCCGGTGGCTGCGGATGCGGCTGCGGATGCGGGAGCGGCCGAGGCGGCGCGGGCGAGGCCCAGCGGTGCGACGGCGCCCAGGGCGAGGGCAGCGCCCAGCATGCGGCGGCGGGTCGGTGCGGTACGGCGTACCGGCGCGGCGTCCCTCGGCGCGGTGTCCGTCGGAATGGTGTCCATCGGCGTGGTGTCCATGCCCGGAAGGCTGTCACGCGGGGCCGATGGGCGACATCAGCCCGGGGATTGACCGTCCGTCACCTCGCATGGGCCCACGGGTTTACGTCCCCGGGCTGACGCGGAACGGGTGCGGACGCCTGGTCCACCGTGGCGTCGGCCTGATCCGGGCGTCCGACCGCTCCGAAGTCCCGGACACTGCGCTGGATACGGTCACGGGCGGGGCCTCGCCGGGGGTGCGGCCGGGGCCGTCCGGGTTCGACGCGGGGGCAGGGGCACGAAACCGCTGGTACGGGCGGTGTATTCGGCCCAACCGGGCCGCTGCGCGCCCATCTGCCGTTCCAGCAGCGGTTTGCCGCTGCCGAAGGCGAGCAGCCAGGTCATGAGCACCGGGCTGAGGACGAAGGCCCAGCCGACGGGCGCGTCGGCGGCGAGCAGGAACAGGCCCCACCACACGCAGGCGTCGCCGAAGTAGTTCGGGTGGCGGGTGTACCGCCACAGACCGCGGTCCATGATCCGGCCGCGGTTGGCCGGGTCGGCCTTGAAGCGGGCGAGTTGCCGGTCCCCGACCGTCTCGAAGAACAGGCCGACCGCCCACAGTGCGGTGCCCGCCCAGGCGAGCACGCCGGGCGGGTGGGGCAGGTACTGGGCGGTCTGGACGGGCAGGGAGACGAACCAGACGAGGGCGGCCTGGAGCAGGTAGACCGTCCGCAGGGCGTACCGGGTGCGGGCCGGCCCCTCGGGGGCGCGGGCGAGCATCCGGGCGTAGCGCGGGTCCTCGGTGGCACCGCGGGCGCGCCACCAGATGTGCCCGGACAGCCGCAGGCCCCACACGGTGACCAGGACGGTGGCCAGCAGGCGGCGCTCGGGGTTCCCGTGGCCGTCCGAGAGCGCGAAGCCGCTCAGCGCCACGGCGGTGAAGGCGAGCCCCCAGGCGACGTCCACCCCGCGGTGACGCCCGGTGCGCACCCCCGCCGCGAACGCGGTGAGCATGACGGCGAGGGCGACGGCGGCGTTGACGGCGAGGTTGAGCGCGAAGGCGGCGGCGTTCACGACAGGCTCCGGTACCGGTCGGCCGGCTGGAGCGCGGACGATCGGCCACCGGGCCGGCCGGCCCGGACGAGGACGACGGCGGCGGTGCCGGTGGGGGCCGCCGCTCTCACGCCGTCACCCCGTCGCGGGTGAGGAGGATCTGGTGGACGTCGAGGTAGCCGGTGCGGAACCCGGCCTCGGAGTACGCGAGGTAGAGCTCCCACGTGCGCCGGAAGACCTCGTCGAAGCCGAGGGCCGCGACCTGCGGCGACCGTTCGGTGAAGCGTTCGCGCCACAGCCGCAGGGTCTCGGCGTAGTGCGGCCCGTACGCGTCGGACCGTACCGTCCGCAGCCGGGTGTGCCGGGTGGCGGCCTCCTCGATCGCCCGCAGGGACGGGATGAGACCGCCGGGGAAGACGTACTTGAGGATCCAGGTGTAGGTGCGGCTGGAGGCGAGCATCCGGTCGTGGGACATGGTGATCGCCTGGAGGGCGACGCGTCCGCCGGGCGCCAGGACCCGGTCGAGGGTGGCGAAGTAGTCCGGCCAGAACGGCCGGCCCACGGCCTCGATCATCTCGACGCTGACGACGGCGTCGTACCGGCCTTCGGCGGCGCGGTAGTCGCACAGCCGGACCTGCGCCCGGTCCGCCTGCCCGGCGTCGGCGATCCGGCGCCGGGCGAGGGCGAGTTGTTCCCCGGAGAGGGTCAGGCTGACGACGCGGGCGCCGCGGGCGGCTGCGCGCAGGGCGAGTTCGCCCCATCCGGTGCCGATCTCCAGCAGCCGGGTGCCGGGGCCGACGCGGGCCAGGTCGAGCAGCCGGTCGATCTTGCGGTGCTGGGCCGCGGGCAGGCCGTCCCGGGTGGCGAGCGGTTCGTGGGCGCGGCCGGTCGGGAAGAGGGCCGAGGAGTAGGTCATCGTCGGGTCGAGGAACAGCGCGAACAGGTCGTTGGACAGGTCGTAGTGCCGGTGGATGTTGCGCCGCGCGTTCCCCGGGGTGGACAGTTCGTCGTCCGGAGGCTTCTGGACGTAGAGGCGGCGCAGCCACTGTGTGCCGGCCGGCACGAGGGTCTGGGGCGCGGCGGCGAGTCCGGTGAGCAGCGCGACCAGGTCGGGGCTGTCCCAGTCGCCGGCCTGGTAGGACTCCCCGAAGCCGATCAGGCCGCCCGCGCCGACCCGGTGGAGGAAGGCCCGCGGGCGGTGCAGGCGCAGGACCGGAGCCCCGGGCGGGGCCGGCCGCGGGGTGCGGCCGCCGGGGAGCTCGACGCGCAGGCCGCGACGCGAGGCCACCCGGCGCAGCAGGCAGGCGGCGACGGCCGCGCGCAGCGGCGCGTGCGGGACCCGGGCGACGTCCGGCCAGCGCGCGGGGTCGACGGGGGTCGTCGGCGTTGCTGTCGGGGGAAGCGTGGTCGTCATGGGGTGGGCGCCTCTTCCGTGGTGGGAGCGGTGGGCCCGTCGGCGGTCCGGGGCGGGCCGGCGGGCGGGCGGGGGTGGACGGGCAGGCCGCTGAGCCACAGGCGGACGCCCTGGTAGCGGATGTGCAGGCTGACGGCCCAGGTGGCGAACGGGTGGGTGAGGACGGCGCGCAGCAGGGCCGCGGGGCCCGCCGGCCGTGCGGTGCCGCGGACGGTGGCGGTGAAGGCCCGGCGGCCCCGGCGCTCCAGGTGGACCGTCAGGTGGAGCCGCTCCGCCGGTTCGGGCAGCACCATCGTGTAGCGGCCGTCGACGGGGAAGAACGGTGAGACGTGGAAGTCCTTGTCGCTCTCGCCGCGGCCGTCGGGGTCGGGCGCCAGCAGGTAGCGGTGCCGGCCGCCGTAGGTGTTGTGGACCTCGGCGACCGTGCAGAGCGGACGGCCGGACCGGTCGCGGCACCAGTAGACGGTCAGCGGGTTGAACACGTGCCCCAGCGAACGGGCCTGCGTGAGCATCAGCACCGTCCCGTCGCCCAGCCGGATGCCGCGGGCGGCGAGGAAGCGCTCCAGGTCCTGGCGGAGCGTCGGCGGCCTGGCGGCCGGGTCGAGGGCGTGGTCGCGCGGCAGGAACCGGGCCAGCGGCCGCAGCGGCCGCGGCAGGGCGGGCAGGCGGTCGAGGTCCACCAGCCACAGGTAGCCGCGGTGCCGGAACGAGCGCCTGCGGGGCGCGGTGCGCACGTGCGTCGTGACGGTGTCGTAGAGGATCGCCCCCCACGGTCCGGGCAGGGCGGTGGTCACGGCACGCTCACCCCGAGCAGTGCGTGGGCGGCCTCGACGCCGGAACGGCAGCCGTCCTCGTGGAAGCCCCAGCCGTGGTAGGCACCGGCGAACACGGTTCGGGCGCGGGCGAGTTCGGGCAGCCGGCGCTGGGCGGCGACCGTACGCGCGGTGTGGACCGGGTGCTCGTAGACGGTGCGGGAGACCACCAGTTCCTCGGGGATCGGCTGCTGCCGGTCCTCGTTGAGCGTGACCAGGTAGTCGGTGTCGGTGTCCAGCCGCAGCAGCCGGTTGAGGTGGTAGCTGACCCGCACCCGGTCGGAGGACGCGCTGCAGTGGGGCATCCGGTAGTTCCACGAACCGCGCGCCGGGCGCGCGGAGGGGAGGACCGTCCGGTCGCGGTGCAGCACCGTCGGGTTGACCGAGTAGGTGAAGGCACCGAGGACCGCTCGCTCGGCGTCGCTCGGGTCGGCGAGCAGCCGCAGCGCCTGGTCGGCATGGGTGGCGACCACCACCGCGTCGGCTTCGGTGCGCCGCCCGTCCGCGCAGACCACGGTGACACCGTCCGGGTGTCGGCGGACCGCACGAACGGGGGCGGACCGGTGGACGGCGGTGAGCCGCGCCGCGATCCGGTCGACGTAGGTGCGCGAGCCGCCGACGACGGTGCGCCAGGTCGGCGATCCGGTCACGGAGAGCATGCCGTGGTTGCGGAGGAACGCGAAGAGGTAGCGGGCCGGGTAGTCGCCCGCGAGGTCGGGGGCGCAGGACCACACGGCGGACACCACCGGGGTCATGAAGTGGCTCACGAAGTAGGGCGAGAAGCCCTCGGCGGCGAGGAAGTCCCGCAGGCTCGGATCGCCCGCCCCCGGGTCGGCGAGCAGGCGGCGGGCGAGCCGGTGGAAACGGGGCACTTCGGCGAGCATGCGCAGGTACCGGCCGCGCAGCACGACGTCGGGACGGGCGAACAGCCCGGCCGGCCCCTTGGCGCCCGCGTACTCCAGGCCGCACCCGTCGCAGCGCACGGACATGCTCATCACGCTGTCCTGGGTGCGGATGCCGAGTTCGGCGAAGAGGCGCACCAGGTACGGGTAGGTGCGCTCGTTGTGCACCAGGAACCCGGTGTCCAGCGCCACCGTCCGGCCGTCCCGGTCCGTGGCCCGCTGCGTGTGGGCGTGGCCTCCGAGGCGGCCCTCGGCCTCGAACAACTCGACCTCCACCCCGGCCCGGCAGAGCTCGTGGGCCGCGGTGAGCCCGGCGACGCCGGATCCCACCACCGCCACCGTGCGTGGACGCCCGCCGGGGAGCGCGGCGGTGGACCGCGTGGTGGAGACGGTGTCGAACATGGTCACGAGAGCCCCTCCCGAGGGGGCCGCGACGCGGCCCGCATGGACGTTGCACCGGATCTTCGGAAGCGGAGCCCGGCCCGGATTGGCCCGACTTCGCGCGCACGGACGGCAGAGCAGGGGCAGGGGCAGGGGGACGGGACGTCACCGGCAGGCGGCCGCCGGGACGGGGCCTCAGTCCGTGACGGCCTGCTCGATGAGGTCGACGGCGTCCGCGAGGGTGAAGGGGCGGACGGCGCCGGCCGGCGGCCGGCTGCGGGCCCACCCGGGACCGGCGGCGACCACCACGGCCCCGCCGCGGGAGCCGCGTGGACCCCACACGCTGTCGCCGACCCTGCGCACCAGCTCGCGGTCCGCGGTGTGCCGGTCCTGGGACCAGATCATCACGGCCCCCGGACCGATCCGGTGGACGGCGTCCAGCAGGGCCCGGGACGGGACGGCCGCGCCCAACATCCGGAAGGGAACGGCACGTTCGGTCAGCGCCGCGGCCGTGGCGTCGAGCGGGAGGGTGTGCAGTTCGAGGGGCGTCGCGGTCAGCAGGACGGGCCGCGCCGGCCGGGCCGTGAAGGCACCGACGGCCACGCCCCGCAGGGCGGTGGAGACGTGCCAGGACAGCAGGTGCTCGACCTCGACGTACTGCTCGCCGTCCGCCGCCCACTTGCGGCCCGCGGCACGGAGGGCCGGCATCATGACGTCCGTCCACGCGTCGACCACGCCGAGCGCTTCCAGCGCCTCCCGCAGGATCCTGGCGACCTCCGGCGCGTCGAGCCGTACCGCCGCCCGGGCCAGGCCCCGGCATTCGGGGCGCACCGTCCCGACGTGCAGGGCGCGGCTTCCGCCCGGGCCGGGACCGGTGCGTTCGCCGCCCCGGGAGCCCGCCTGCGGCGCGGGCGGCGCGGCGAGTGCGGGGAGTACGGGGAGCGCGGGCCGCAGGCCGTCCTCGGGGGCGGGGACGTTGCGCTCGGCCAGGGCCGCTCGGGCGGCCTCGCCCGGAGGGACCCCGCGTGCCGTCAGACGGCACATCGTCTCCAGGACGGCGATGTCCTGACGCCTCCAGCGGCGGTGATGCCCGGCCTCCCGGTGGGCGGGGCCGATGCCGTAGCGGCGTTCCCAGGAACGGACGGTGGTGGGGGACACGCCCAGACGCCGGGCCACGCCGCCCGTCGGGAGCCCCACGTCCTCCGCCGGGCCGGCCGGCGGGCCGGTCGGAGGGCCGGAAAGCGGGCCGGACAGCGGGTCCGGCCCTCCGGACCGCTCCCCGGTCCGCCGTCCGGCATCGAGGGCGGCCGAGGAGGTCACCATCCTGCGATCCTCCCGACGGCGAAACCCACACAGCACACCACCATGACGGCGATGACCAGCAGGGGAATCCAGCCCGGCCAGGCCGTGTGCAGTTCGACCGACTCCGGGGTGGAGATGCCCGCGCACGTCGACGCCTCGCACTCCGGCGTCTCGGTAGGGGGGCTCGCGGGAGCGGGACGCTCCTGAGTGGGGAGCTGCTGGTCGACGGTCATGACGTCCTCCCGCGGTCGGCGGTGGATCCGGTCCTCGGTGGATCCCGACATCTCCATGCTGCATCCGGCGGCTCCCCGCTCCCAGTCGCAGCGTTTCCGCACCGCTCCCGGACGCGGCGGGCCGGGCTGCGCGCTTTCTCCGGCGGTCCCGCACCGACTCCGTGCCGGGAGCCGCCGCCGTCATCGCCCCGCCCCCACGACACGGCCGGGCCGGGGCGACCGTCCGGCCGGACCTTCCTGCGCGCACGGGCGATCGCACTCGACGGCGAAGGCGGCCCGGAGCCGGATGAGGCCGTCGCGGATCCGGGTCTTGACGGTGCCCAACGGCACGCCGATCCGGTGCGCGATCTCCCGGTGCGAGTACCCGCCGAAGTAGGCCAGCACCACGGCCTCGCGCTGCACCGAGCTCAGATCCGCCAGAGCGGACCTGACCCGCAGCCGGTCCAGCGAGCGGACCGCCTCCTCCTCCGGCGGATCGCTCCGCACGGGCTCCCGGGCCGCGACCCGGTGGTCGCGCTCGGCAGCGGCGCGGGCGGAGCGCACACGGTCCACCGCGCGGTGGTGCGCGATCGTCAGCACCCAGGCCAGCACCGACCCGCGTTCGGGCCGGTAGGCCGCCGCGGTGCGCCAGACTTCCAGCAGGACCTCCTGGGCGACCTCCTCGGCGTGCGCGGGGCTGCGCAGCGTCCGCAGGGCGACGCCGTACACCGGTGCGGCGACCGCGCGGTACAGCACCTCGAACGCGCGGTCGTCGCCGTGCGCCGACAGCTCCAGGAGATGCCGCAGATCGGCAGCCGCCGGCACTTGCCTGCCGCTGGGATCCGGGTCGGTACGGGTCAGTACGAGCGAGGTCACGCCCCCACGCTGCAGCGATTCGGCACCGCGAGCGGAGTCGGACCGTTTGTGCATCGTTTCGGCGGGGGACCGGGAGCGCAGACGCTGCGGCACCGCTGCACCTGTGCCCGCCGCCGTCGACGGCCGATCCTGCAGAGGAGGCGGCGTACCCCGCGCCCATCCGGCCGTCGAGGAGGGGAACGGAGCGGACCATGAAGCGGCACGACGAGCCGTACGACGGGCCGCGCCCGGCGGCGGCCACGCACGAGGGCGCCGGAGGACCGGAATGAGCGGACCGCGCCCGCACTGGCTGTTCGGCGACCAGCTCGGGCCGCACTTCCTCGCCCCGGGGGACGGCGGCCCGGACCCGGACGCCCCGGTGGTCATGATCGAGGCCCGCTCGGTGCTGCGCCGGCGGCCGACTGGACGGGCTGCCCGAACTGCTGGCCGCCGAACGGGACCGCGGCCAGTCACCGCCGTGAGCGGGTGGCCACCGCGCCACCGGCCAGATCGGCCAGCACCTCCCGGGCGGCCCGCGCACCCGAGGCGAGCGCCCCCTGCACCGAGCCCGTGGCCCGGTGGTCCCCGCACACGTAGCGCCCCAGCGCGAACCGCGTGCCGCGGCTGAGCGGGAGCGGCGCCGGCCCGGCCGGCAGCGCCTCGGCGATCCGGTACTCCGCCAGCGGCTCCCAGGCCGAGGTGTCCGCCCCGTACAGCACGCCGGCCCGGGCCCGAGCCACCCGCTCGTCCGTGCCCGTCCCCAGGACCGAGGTCGACACCAGCGCCCGCCTGTCCGGTGAGCAGCCGGGGACGACCTCCGACAGCACCACGGTGTTCAGCACCTGCCGGCCCGCGTCCACGACCAGCGTCGGCTCGCGCAGCGGGCTGACCGGTGCCGCGTGGTAGAAGGTCGTCACCGCCCGCACCGCCGGGACCTCCAGGCCCGGCAGCAGCAGGGCGGCCTGCGCCGTCCCGGTCGCCACCACGACCGCGCGGGCCCGCAGCACCGAGCCGTCCGCGAGCACCACGCCGTCCGCCGTCACCCGCCCCACCCGGGTGCCGCGCACCAGCCGGTCCGTCGGCAACCGGGCCGCCAACTGCCGCGGCACGGCCCCGATGCCGTCCCGCGGCAGGCACAGGCTGCCGCGCAGCATGCTGCGCCACACCAGATGGAACAGCCGGCTGGAGGTCTCCAGCCCCTCCTCCAGGAACACCCCGGCCAGGAACGGGCGGAGCACCCCGTCGACGGTGCGCCGCGACACCCCGGCCCGCCGCAGCGCACGCGCGGTGCTCGTCTCCGGCAGGCGCTTGAGCAGGGCGGCGGGCAGCACCGCGTCCCCCGCGCACAGCAGCCCCAGCGCGGCCAGGTCGCGCAGCGGCAGCAGTCCGCCGCGCAACCGCCCGCCGCGCAACCGCCCGGTGGGCAGCAGGTCACCGGCCGCGCCCGGGCGCCTGGTCGGATCGACCACGCGGCGCGAGCCCCGCCCGTCGGCCAGCAGGAACCCGGGCGTGAACGGGCGCAGCCCCAGCGCGGCGAGCTCCAGACGCCGCCTGACCTGCGGGTAGGCGGTGTTGAACACCTGGAAGCCGCGGTCGAGCCGAAAGCCCCGGACCACGTCGGTGCGCATCCGTCCGCCCACGTCGTCGGCGGCTTCCAGAACCAGGACGTCCCGACCGGCCGCCGTCAGGTCGAGCGCGCAGGCCAGACCTGCCAGGCCCGCCCCCACCACGATGACCTCCGCTGCCCCGGCCGGAGCCTGCACTGCGTGGTGTGTCATCGGTCCACCTCCCGTGCCGCCGTACGGTCACGGGAAGTTCGGAGCCGGGTGGTGAAGCGGATTGGACACGGCGATACGGCCATCGCACCGGACGTGCCGGTCCGCCGTCGGAGGACACCCGCACCGTAAGGTCCTCACCGAGGACACGAGGCCCGGCCGTCCGCGCGGCGCAGACATCGCGGCGCAGGCGTCTCGGACCAGGTGTCGCGGAGCAGGCGTCGTCGGAGAAGCCCCGGCCGGCCGGGGAAGGACGAGAGAAGGGCTGGGACGTCACATGAAACAGCGCAGTCTGCGGGACCTCCGGGTGTCGGCCATCGGCCTCGGCTGCATGGGGATGTCCGCCTTCTACGGCACGGCCGACCAGGACGAGGGCATCGCGACCATCCGGCGCGCCCTGGAGCTCGGCGTCAACTTCCTCGACACCGCGCAGGTCTACGGACCGCTCACCAACGAGTCCCTGGTCGGCGAGGCCGTGCGGGGACACCGTGACGAGTACGTGATCGCCACGAAGTTCAACTACCGGATGGACGGCGCCGTTCCGGGCGACATGTCCACGGTGGGCCCCCAGGACGGTTCCGCCGCGCACGTCCGCAGCTCCGTCCACGGTTCGCTCGCGCGGCTCGGCACCGACCACATCGACCTGTACTACCAGCACCGGGTCGACCCGGCCGTGCCCATCGAGGAGACCGTGGGCGCGCTCGGCGAACTCGTCGCCGAGGGCAAGGTGCGGCACATCGGGCTGAGCGAGGCGAGCGCGGAGACCATCCGTCGCGCCCACGCCGTCCACCCGGTCACCGCCGTCCAGAGCGAGTACTCGCTCTGGACGCGGGACGTGGAAGCCGAGGTGCTCCCGATGTGCCGGGAGCTCGGGATCGGCTTCGTGCCGTACTCCCCGCTCGGCCGCGGCTTCCTGGCGGGCCGCTTCAGCTCCCCGGACGAGCTCGACCGGGACGACTTCCGCCGCACCAACCCGCGCTTCACCGACGCCAATCTGGCGGCCAACCTCCGGCTCGCGGAGAAGGTCAAGCAGATCGCCGCGGAGAAGGAGGTCACTCCGGCCCAGCTGGCGATCGCCTGGGTACTGGCCCGCGGCGAGGACCTCGTGCCGATCCCGGGCACCAAGCGTCGCACCTACCTGGAGCAGAACGCGGGCGCGGTCGACGTCGAGCTGACCGACGAGGACCTGGCCCGCATCGAGGCCGAGCTACCCGAGGTGGCGGGCGAGCGCTACGACGAGGACGGGATGCGGGCGGTGAACCGCTGAGCTGCAGAACCACTGAGCTGCCGAACCGCCAAGCTGCTGAGCTGCTGAGCTGCTGAACGACTGGACCGCTGAACCCGCTTGTCAGAGGCGCGGGCTACGGTGCTGCGCCGTGGACATCGACGATCTTGACTACCGGGTCCGGGCCCAGTCCGGCTGCATCCCCCCGCAGCTGGTCGCCCGGCTCCTGGAACTCGGGCGCTCCGACGCGGTGGAGTCCTGGGCCGGGCGTGGGGAGTGGTTCTGCGCGCGGGAGTGGGCGCGGCTGCTCGCGGGCGACGGCCGGCCCGCGGAGGCGCTGGAGGTCCTCGCGCCGTACCCGGCGGCGGGCTGGTGGCCGGCCGCCGAGGCCAGGGCCGAGCTGCTGGAAGCGAGCGGCCGGTCCGACGAGGCGATCGCGCTGGTGCGGCCGCACGCGCAGGACGGCGAACGGCCCGCCCTGGGATTCCTCGCGCGTCTGCTCTCCCGGCACGGCCGCGCAGAGGAGGCGTTCACCCTGCTGCGCCCGCACATCGGGGACTGGAGCCTCGCGGAGGCGTTCGTCGACATCGCGGGGACCATCGGCCGTGACGAGGAGGCCGCTGAGCTGCTGGTCCGCCGGATCGAGGACACCCCGCGCTGCTGTGACTCCCCGTCGTGCGACGGCCGACGCAAGGTCGAGCCGTTCAACGCCGTCGGCCTGCTCGCGACGATCCGTGAACGCCAGGGCCGGGTCGACGACGCGGTGGCCCTGCTCCGTACCCGGGAGAGCACCTCGGTCAACAACCGCGACCAGCTGGCCGACCTGCTGGCCCGGCACGGCCGGATCGAGGAGCTGCGCGCGTACGCGGCGACCGACCACCACGGGCACGCGACACAGCGGCTGGCGGAGCTGCTGGAGGAGCGCGGCGACGTCGAGGGCGCGGTCGCGGCGTACCGGCAGGCCGCCGATCCGGCAGCCGGGGACCCGAACGCGGCGTACGCGCTCGCGCAGTTCCTGGTCCGGCACGGCCGGGGCGACGAGGCGATCGAGGTGATGCGTGCCCAGACCGACGCCCGCCCCTACGAGGACTGGATCCTCCACACCTTCGCCGACCTGTGCCTGGACCAGGGCCGCGCCCAGGACGGCCTGGCCCACCTCGACGACCTCAAGGCCCGCCGTGGCGGCGAGGAGGAGTGGGAACTGTTCTGGATGCGGCTGCCGCTGATCGCCGCCGCCGCAGGGGTCGACGAAGCGGTCGAGCATGCCCGGGCCCATCCCGAGGGCGGCACCTGGTACGCGGTCGCGCACGTCGCCTGGCTCCTGGCCCGCTCCGGGCGCACCGAGGAGGTCGTCGCCGTCCTCGACCGGAACGAGCCGGCCCACCGCCGCGACCTGGCCGGCCACCTCATCGACCTGGGCCGCATCGACGACGCCGTGGCCCTCCTCCGGCAGCACGACCCCCGGCCGCCCGCCCTACGGACCGGCACCTGGCACGACGAGCCCCCCTTCTGACCAGGGGAGCCTGAGTACCCGGACCGTTCCCGACCGGGTAGTGGAGCTCATGTGCGGTCCGGCGCGGCCCGGTGGAATCGGGTCCATGGACGACATCCCCGCCGGATCCGCATCGGACCGGCACGACCGCCACGCGTGGAAGTACCCGCTCGTCGCGGGCCTTCTGCTGCCGCTCTGCCAGATCCTCTACTGGTACTTCGCACTGGTCCGCGCGGTCGCGGTCGACCAGTGCACGCCCCGGGGCGCCTGCGGGCGGGACTGGGGCCCGCAGTACGACGTCGCCCACGGCCTGATGGGCGCACAGCTGGTGCTCGTCGTGGCTGCCTCGGTCCTGCCGCCACGGATCCGGTGGGCCCCGTGGCGCTTCGTCGCCTCCGCCGTGAGCGTGATGTGCGGCCTGGCCTGCAGCGTGGTGATCCAGGACTTCGGCTGACCGCGCCCGGGGGACACGGGAGCCGGCTCCGGCTCAGCGGTGTGTTCCGGCCGCTACGACCTGAGGTACTCCTGCAGCGCCGCTACGGCCGCCGCCACGGCCTCGTCGGCGTTGGTCGTTTCGAGCACCACCTCGGCCGGGTCGTGCTTGAGCGCCACCGAGTAGCTGCCGCCGGGGAGAAGGGCGATGCACACGGGAAGAATGTCGCCCTCTCCCGGCCAGTGCCGACCATCGGTGCTGAAGCAGAGCCTGGCGTGGCTGGTGAAGGGATGGAACCGGCCGAGCGCGCTGTGCCGTGCCGCGTCGACAAGGGCCCTCATGATCGGCGGTACCCATGTCGTGGTGGAGCCCCGGGACCGGTCGTCCCAGTGCGTCGCGGCACGCGCCTGGAAGTCCCATTCCGCCTCGACAGAGTCGCGGGACTCGCGATCCGGGTCCATGGTCCGATCCCCCTCCGAGATGCTTGCGGCACGCTACCGCCCGGGTCGTGGAGTCTCAATGGTCGTGGAGACTCAACGGCGGAGTCGGGCAGCTTGAGTGGGCGTTGCGCACCGGGGCGCCGGGATCAGCGGCGAGTCGGCTGACGGCGTTCGACGAGGTCGAGGTCGCCGGTGAGGAGGTCGCTGTGGCTGATGGTGAAGTCTCCGTTGGGCAGGGCTTCTCCTCCGCCGTAGTACCGGCCCACGACCTCGTCGGGGAGGAAGGAGCGCAGGCTGTGGCGCATGCTCCTGGGATAGTCGACGGGTTCGCCCCAGCCGGGGGGAGCCTGGTCGGTGGACAGCAGGACCCAATGGTCCACCGGGACAACGGAGTCGAGGTCCGGGGCCGCCCCGGTGTGGCTGTCCAGCGCGGGCACGGTCAGCCGGTCGGGGTCGAGCGGCCGGTACCACAGCAGCAGCGGCTTGGCGCGCTGCGCGTCGGCGTTGTCGAAGCAGCAGAGGACGATGGTGTGGTCGGGGAAGTGGTCGGCGTAGAAGCGCAGGAGGTCCGGGTCGAGGTCCGGCCGCCGGTGTGACGGCACCTGCTGCAGTGCGGCCGGGATCGCGGTGGGGTCGTCGGCCAGGAGCACCGTGTAGACGTCGTGCTCGAAGACCTGGACGGCCTCCGGGTCACCGCACATCCAGTCGATCCGGTCGGTCGCCACGGGGACGGGTCGAACGGCGGACACCATGCGCTCAAGGACGTCGCCGCTGCGTCCGACGGGGAGGAACTGCCCGGGGGTGAGCCGGCTGGTGGGCACGTGCAGCAGCATGGCGTTCGGACCGTCCGTGAGGTTGACGGCGGTGTTCTGGTAGCCCAGGACGTGGATGAGGCCGTGCACGGGGTGGTGCTGCCGGCCGCAGTAGACGATCGTGCCGGAGAACGCGGCCTCACTGGTCGAGATGCACATGCCGGCAATGTAGTGCCCCTGGACGCGTGGGCAGCGGGGAGGGGCTGGTGGTTGGCCCCGGTTGGGCGAGGCTCGGAGGCAACACCCCCGTGGCTGCCTCCGAGCTTCGCCGGCTTGTCGGGCGGTACGGGAGTTCGTCGGGGGCTTCGGCGCCCCGGGTCTCCTGCCGCCCGTGGTCGGTCAGTTGGCGGGTTCCGCCTCCAGTTTGTCGACGACGGTCGAGGTGAGGATGGCCGTGGCGTACTCGTAGCCCTTGCCGTCGCCGGCGCCCGGGGACGGGTTGCCCGCGGGCGGGAGGCCGTCGGGGCTGGCGGCCGGGAGGTCGGAGAGGAGGACCTCGCGCACGCCGAGGAAGGCGCCGGTGGTCCGGTCGAAGATCAGGGCCACGCGCATGGTGCCGTTGGTGCCGACCACCGCGACGCCGTGCCGGCCTGCCGCGTCCGTCTCGTCGGCGACCACGGCCGTGCCCGGGATCTTCGCGGCCGCCTCCATGAGCGCTCCCGCGACGGCGGGCGGCGCCGCGATGTTCTGGAAGATCATCTGGACGTCCGCGAACGCGAACTGGTTGTACAGCTTCGGCGTCATCGTCATCCCCGACACCCGCTTGGCGCGGTCGAAGGAGAGCAGCTGCTGCAGGAGTTGCTGCGGCTCGGTGGGCAGGGAGGCGACGAACTCGTAGGTCGGGGCGTCGAAGCTCGCCGTCCGCGGGGCGCCGGGGACGGTGTCCGACAGCCTGGCGGGCCACGGGCTGCGACCGTTGCCCATGGTCGGGTCCAGGATCAGGCCGCCGGACTTGCCGTCGACCGGGAACCACGACCTGCGTTCGTGCTTGGTCTCGCGGGCGCCGTCCTGGATCTCCTTCCGGTAGACGAACTGGGCGGCCCCGGCCCGGGGGTCGGGGCTGCTCGCGGCGGCCTTCGCGGCGCGGGCGAGCAGGTCGGCGGCGTCGGTCGGCCCGGGCGCGGGCGTGGTCGACGGGGTGGACGAGGTCGACGGGGTCGACGACATCGACGGGGTGGACGACGGAGTGGTCGACGCGGACGGGGTGGGGGTGGCGGGCCAGGCCGACAGGGTCGGCGCCGCCGGGGTGGCGTCGCCGTGGTCGCGGCCCGGGACGGCCACCACGGTGACGGCCGCCAGCGCACCGACCGCCAGCGGCGCGGCGACCAGCCACACCCGCCTGCGCCGCGGGCGCGCTGCGTTCGTCTCGGCGGCGATCTCACTCATCAGATGCTCCTTCAGGAACCGTTGGCGGCCGGCGGGGAGCATCTCGGGCGAGTTGTTCATCGGGTCTCCTCCTGCAACGACCGGGCGGCTTCGAAGCCGCCACCCCGTACCTGTCCGGTGGTGGGAGCGGGTTCCCGGCGTTTCGCGGGTTCGTGCAGCTCGTTCTCGGCGAGCGTGCGCAGCCGGGCCCGTGCCCGGGACAGGCGCGAGCGCACCGTGCCCACCGGGACGCCGAGCGCCTCCGCCGCCGACGCGTAGTCGAGCCCCACCCACACGCAGAGCCGGAACACCTCGCGCTCGGAACGGCGCAGCGCGGTCAGTGCGCGGCGTGCGGCGGCCAGTCGGGCGCTGTCGTCGATCCGGGAGACCAGCTCGTCGGCGAAGTCCGGTACGGCCTCGCGCTCGGCCAGGCGCGACATCGCCGCCCGGTGACGCCGGGCCGCCCGCGCGGTGTTGCGGAGCACGTTGGTGGCGATCCCGAAGACCCAGGGGCGCAGGTCGTCGTCGCCCTCGTGCAGTTTGGCGCGCAGGCGCCAGGCCTCCAGGAAGGTCAGCGACACCACGTCCTCGGCGGCCGCCCAGTCCCCCAGGGAGCGCATCGCGTACGCGTACACGGCCTGGGCGTGCGCGTCGAAGACCTCGCCGAGCGCGTCCTGGTCCCCGGCGCGCAGGCGCGCCCGTTGTGACAGTTCCATGCCCTTCCCTGTCCGCCGGCCGTGCGGAGTTCCGTGTGAGCCGCGTCACGGGGGTGCGCCGACGCTCGGCGCCGACGCTCGACGGTGCTCAGCGGCGGCGCTCAGCGGCGGTACGCGGCGGTCGCGGTCTCGATGAAGGACCGGATCAACGGGTTGGTGTCGCTCTCGTTCCACACCGCCACCACTCGGCTCGGCGGCATGTCGGTCAGCGGCACGACGGCCAGTTCCGCGGGCAGGTCGTGTCCGAGCGGGGCCAGGCCGACCGTACCGTTCCACAGCACGGCCTGCAGGCATTCCTGGACGGCGCGCACCACGGGGCCCCGGCGGGGCCTGCCGCCGTTCCAGTACGACTGCCAGGCGGGGTCGGTGCCCTGCGGGAACTGGAACCAGCGGCGGTCGTCCAGCTCGGCCAGGCGCAGCCGTTCGCGGCGGGCCAGCGGGTCGTCGGCGCGCAGGACCACGCCGACCGGGTCGGACCGCAGTTGACGCACCGTCAGGGCGGTCTCGTCGAACGGCGCCCGGGTCAGCGCGATGTCGACCAGTCCGGCGCGCAGCCCGCAGGTCGGGTCGGTCAGGTCGGTGTCGCGGACGCGGATGTCGATGCCGGGGTGGCTTCGACGGTAGGCGGCGGCCAGCCGGGCCACTCCCGGGTCGGTGCCGTCGCCCAGGATGCCGACGGTGAGGGTCGCGACGCCGGCCGCCGCGCTCACGCGCACCCGGACGCGGTCGGCGTGGTCGAGCAGGGCCCGCGCCTCGTCGAGCAGTACCGAACCCACCGCGGTGAGCGTGACCCCGGTGGGCGAGCGGGTGAACAGCGGGGCCCCGACATCGGCCTCCAACTGCTTGATCGCCCGGCTCAGCGGCGGTTGGCTCATGTGCAGTCGGGTGGCGGCCCGGCCGAAGTGGAGTTCCTCGGCGACCGCCACGAAGTAGCGCAAGGTGCGTAGCTCCACGCTGCAACGATACCCACGGGGTATCGGCTCCCCGGAACGGGTCTTGGACGCCGGCGGGACCCCGGCGGTGCACTGGTGCGCATGACCGAAGAACCGAAGACCAGCGGGCCGAAGTCCAGCGAACCGAAGCCGGGCGAGCCGAAGACCAGCGAGCTGAAGCCCGGCGAGGCGCAGACCGTCCCCGCCGTGTCGGTGGTGGGGCCCGGCGACGGCGAGACGATCGTCCTGGGCACCACGCGCATGCGCGTCCTGGAGGACGGCAGCCACACCGGGCACCGCCTCGCGATCGCCGAGTCCGTCCTCGCCCCGCACACCCAGGGGCCGCCGCAGCACCGCCACGCCCGGCACGACGAGGGCTTCTACATCCTCTCCGGCACCGTGCGGTTCACCGTCGGCGACGAGGATCACGACGCCGTCGCGGGCACGTTGGTGATGGTGCCGCCCGGCACTCCGCACACCTTCGCCAACCCGACCGACCGACCCGCCGTCATGCTCAGCACCTTCACCCCCGACCTGTACGTCCAGTACTTCCGGGACCTCCAGGACGTGCTCGCCGCCGGCCGGCCGCTGACGCCGCAGGCCAATGTCGACGCGATGAGCCGCTACGCGACCGAGCCCGCCACCGCCCCCGCCACCGCCCCCGCCTGAAGCCGACGGTGCGGTACGGCACGGCACGGCCCGGTCCTCGACGGCATCGACGACATCCACGCAGCCCATGAAACGGAAACCATGAACCTCGCCTATTGGATCGTCGCGGGACTGCTCGCGCTCTTCTACCTGTACGCGGGCACGCTGAAGGTGATCCGCAGCCGCGACGACCTCCGACCGATGATGGCCTGGGTCGACCGCATGCCCCTGCCCGCCGTCAGGGCGCTCGGGACGGTCGAGATACTCGGCGCGGCCGGTCTGATCCTGCCTCCGCTGACCGGCATCGCCGTCCCGCTGGCGCCGGCCGCGGCCATCGGCTTCGTCCTCCTGCAGGCCGGCGCGATCGCCGTCCACCTGACGGGCGAGGACCGCCGGATAGCACTCAACGCCGTGCTCACCGTGACCGCGGCCGTGACCGGCTGGCTGGCCACCGGGCTGTGACCGGGCGCGGGTGCCGGTCGCCTGACGGTGCGATGACAGTGGCGCGTCGGCGGGCTCCGGCACCCTTTCCGGGACCACGAGCGGTGCGGGGCGTGGCGTCAGTCGAGGGTGAGGCGCTTGTTGAGGGCCTTGCCCGAGGGCAGGGTGTCGATGAAGGTGTGCAGGAACCGGAGCATGTCGTCGGTGTCCAGGCCCTCGCAGGCGGCGTCCATCGAGCTGTAGAGGTAGTCCTCGATCTCGGCGACCGCCGTGGCCAGGCGTTCGCCCTCGGGGGTGAGGCTGAGCCGGAGGTAACGGCGGTCCGCGGCGTCGGTGCGGCGCTCGACCAGCCCGGCCGCGACGACGCGTTCGACCAGCCGGCTGGGGTTGGTGCCGCTCTCGCACACTAGGAGCTGCCCGAGCCCGTTGAGGGTCAGGGTGCCGTGCTGCTGGAGCAGGCCCAGCACCTCGGCCTGCGACGGGGTGATGCCGTGGGGCTTGAGGGCCTGGATCAGCAGCCGGTTGCCTTCGCGTTGGGCTGCCAGGATCGCGAACCGCAGGTGTTCGGCCTTACGCATCGGCGTCCTGTCGGGTGGTCGGCTGGGTGGCGAGGAAGTCCTTGACCGCGGCGGCGTAGGTGGCCGGGTGGGAGAAGCGGAACATGTGGCCGGTGCCCGGCAGCACGACCTCCCGGGCGTCGGGGATGCCCGCGAGCATGGTCTTGGAGGCGTTCTCGCCGATCAGCACGTCGTGCGAGGGGGTCAGGATCAGGGTAGGGACCTCGACCCGGCCCAGCACGTCGACGTAGTCGGCGGTGAGCACGGCCTGCAGGCGGGCGTCGAAGGAGGCGGCCGGGGTGTTGGCGACGAACAGTTCGCGGCTGCGCGCCTCGCTCCAGGGCACCTGCCCTTCGCCGTCGAACGGGGAGGCGAGGCGGTGGGCGTGGGCCCGCAGCGTCAGCTGCCGGTAGACCGGGCCGCGGGCCTTGCCGATCGTCCGCATCAGGGCCTTCCACGGCTTCGACTCGACCGGGTTGGACGCGAATCCGCCGGACACGACCAGGGCGCGCAGGCGGCGCGGGCGGCGGGTGGCGAGTGCGAGCGCGATGTTCGCGCCGAACGAGTCGCCGATGAGCACGTAGTCGTCCAGGTCCGCGATCGCGTTCTCGATGTGGTCGGCGTAGCGCTCGATGTCGTTGACGCCCTCGGGCAGGCGCAGCGTGCGCGTGGGCGCCTCGCCGTAGGGGGCGAGCTGCTCGGCGCTCCACGGAGCGCCGGAGAAGCAGGGGATGAAGACGAGGGTCGGATTCTTCTCTGCATCGTTCGCGTTCATAGCAATTACGTTACACGACACATGTGTCGCGACACAAGTTACCCGGGTCACATCGTCGACCGGCCCGACCGGCCCGACCGGCCCGACCGGGCGGCGACCCGGCAGCCTTCCCCCGCGCGGGGGAGTCGGATGATCCGTGGGGCGGATGTGACCTGCGCGGGCGACGGCGAGTCTCGGAGTGTCAGCAATCCGGACGTACGGGGGTCACCGTGGCTGTTCCTGCGCACTCGAAGGCGGTCGGCGTTCCCGCCCCGCCGACCACAGGCTCGGGGCGGAGGTGGTGGCGGCGGTGGCCCGCGTGGGTGCCCGCGGCCGCTGCGGTGTGGGGCGTGTCGTACGCCGCCGTCGAGGTCGCCTGGGCGGCGGCGGGCACCACCGTGCAGTGGAAGGAGCACTCCGCGTACGCGCCGGCGGTCCAGCTCCTCCTGGCCGCCCTCGCGCTGCTGGCCGGCGCCGCCTGCCTGGCCGGCACCCGAACCCTCGCCAGGCCCGGCCGGGTCGTGGTGGCGACGGCGCTGGGCATCGCGCTCCCGGTGTTCGTCGTGGGGACGAACGGGCTGCCGATCTACTTCGTGACGCTGGTGACGCTCTCGGGCGTCGAGAGCGCGACCGGGCTGGCCCAGGTGCTGCTGAACACGGCCGGCGCCGCCCTCCTGCTCCTCGTCGGCCTGTCGTACCGCCGACGGCTGCGCGGGGACTGCCCGCGGTGCGGGCAGCCGCACGCCGGCGCAGCCGACGGCCCGCTCGCCCATCCGGCCGCCTCCCTGGCCCCGAGGCGGACCCGCGTCACGGTGTACCTGCTCATGTGCGGACTCCTGCCGTGGGCGGGAACCAAGACCGTCTGGACGCTGGGCGGCAACGCGCTCGGCATCGCGGGCGAGGACTGGCAGCGGATGTCGAGCGCCGACGCCTCGGGCCCGGCGAAGGCCACCGCGTCGGCGGGGATCGACGTGACCGTGCTGGCCGCGATGGTCGGGATCTTCCTGCTGCTGGGGCTGCTGTACGTGTGGGGGCAGGTGTTCCCCCGCTGGACGCTGTTCCTGGCCGGACGACGGGTGCCGCGCCTGCTGCCCCTGATTCCGGCCTGGCTGACCGGTGTCCCACTGGCGATGTACGGGGTCTTCCTCACGATCATGGCCCCGCTCATCGCCGTCGGCGCACTGCCCGCGATCAAGCCGTCGCCGCCGTTCACCTCCAGCTCGGGGGTCACCTGGTTCGTCGAGTTCGGCGGCCTGGCCTTCGGTGGTCTGGGCATCGGCCTCGTCGTGGCCGCCCGCTCCTACGCCGCCCGCACCCGTCCCGTCTGTGCCAGTGCCGGGGGCGGTGCCGGCGCCTCTGCCCCTGCGGTCAGCCCAGGGTGAACTGCCAGTACGCGGTGTCGCGGTTCCCGCCGGGTTCCGGGTTGACCTGCACCGTGACGAAGCTCCCCGCCTTGTCGGGCTTGACCCGCACCGGCACGGTGCGCTTGCCGTCCGGGGGAATGGGAGGCATCAGAGCGGCCGCGGAGCCGGCCTGGTCCAGCACGGTCACGCCCCAGCCGGGGATGTCGGGGGAGAGGGGCGTCCCCCCGTGGACCACGACGGGGGCGTAGCTGCTCTTCCCGGTGCCGATGCCGGTGTCCGGGGGCGTCCCGCCCGGGCGCAGCTCCCCGTCCGTGCCGTTGTCGTAGGTGATGATGAAGCTGTAGGCGTCGTCGGGCTCCTGGTGCGCCGGGCTCACGGTGACCGTCAGGTCGTCGTCGTAGCGGACGGTCTGACCGGGGCGGAGGGGCTCGGCCGCGCTTCCGGAAGTGCCTTCGAGGTGCCCGTACCCGGTCAGGCTCTTCTCCAACTGGCCCACTGCCACGGCTCCCAGGACGGCGAGGGCGGTGAGGACGACCACCGCGATCCCGCAGCCGGTCGCCCACCGCTGCTCTGCCGTGGCCGGAGGAGTCGTGGCGGTCGAGTTCGTGTCCGTGTTCATGCAGGTCACGATAGGAAGCAGCCGGCACGGACTCATGGGCGGATGTACTCGACAATCGGCTGAGTACTGCTGATCAGGATCCGCACGCATTGCCCGGACCGGGCGTCAGTGAACGCGTGGCCGTGTGCGGAACGGATTCAGCCCGTCGCTGCGGATGCGGTGAGTCGGTGGATCTGGGCAGTCACCAGGTCGGTGCGCAAGGCAGGTTGGTGCGCGGTGTCGTCGCCGGTGTGGAACAGGACCCGGTTGTCTCCGACGGCTGCGTACAGGTAGACGCGGGTGAAACCGCCGCGCGAGGTCACCCCACCGGTGGGCGAGACGACACGGAAGCCGACCGCGGGCACCTCCGACGTGCCGGCGGGTACCGGCTCGACCCGCAGATCGATCCCGCCTCCGGCGCCGTCCAGGTGGAAACCGGTGCAGCCCCCGGACGCGGCGGCTTCCAGTGCGTCGAAGCGCTCCTTCGACCGGCCGTCCGTGAAGCTGCCGACGTCCACCAGCGTGCGGTTGGCGAGGGTGTTGTCCCCCGTGACGTACCAACGCCGGGCAGCGGTCGCAGGCTGCTCGGAGACGGCAGTGAGGACCGGTGCGCAGGCCGGAAACCGCAGCGCCGCCGCAGCCAGGGGGTCCGGCTCTGCGGCGGGTGGGACGTCGGCGGGCTCGATGGTGCTGCCCGGCGGCAGGTCTGCGGCCGACAGCAGGACATCGGTCAACTGCCCGGCGGACAGCGGCCCGAGGGTACGCCAGGCGGGTGCGGGCCCGGCCGGGGCGGCCGCGGACGGTGGCGCTGCGGCGTCGGCTGCGGGAGCGCTGCCGCGGACGCCGGCCGGGCTCGGCGGTGACGCCGCGCAGGCCGCGGTGAGGCCGATCAGTGCCGGTGACAGCAATGCCGTTCGGATGATGCGCCGTGCCAAGGTCTCTCCTGCCTTCTCCGCCCGTTCACCGCACCGGTGGCGATGCGGCCCATCCTGTCAGCAGGACGGCGCCGTGCGCCTCCGAATTGTCGGGCGTGACCTGTGGCTCGCCTGCCCGGACGGGTCCGGGTCAACTGGCCTTCCAGGCGAGGGGCTTGTTGTCCTTGTCGAGCCACACGACGTACTGCAGCGGCTTGTCGGCCGGGGCGAGGTAGATGGCGCACTCGTGGTTGCTCTGGCCCTTGACGAAGTCCTTGCCGCCGTGGGGGACGTCGCTCTCGCACTTGGGGAAGGCGCTGAGCAGGTCGACCTTGCGGGCTTGGGCGGTGTCGCTGACCAGGGCGCGCAGCCGCAGGTTGAAGTAGGGCTCGTAGATCCCGTTGCCACCGGTGTGGGTGTACGTGACGCGCACGTAGTACGGGGTCTTGCCGGCCATGTCCTCCGGCTTGAGGAAGGCGGCGAGGTCGGCGATGTCGCCCTTGACCACGCTGGTGGGGCCGATGGTGAGGGAGATGTCGCCCTTCGCGCTGTCGGTGAAGGTGCCGGTCGCGGTCGCGGACGGCGGGAGGGCGTCGGCGAAGCGGCTCGGGGCCGTCGGGGTGGCGGTGGGCGGTGCGGCGGTGATGGTGGGCAGCGCGGGGGCCGCCGTCGACGGCGATGCGGTGCTCGGGCTCACGGTGGCGGTGGATGTGGTGGGCGCGGTGGGCGTCGCGCCGGCGGAGGTGTCGCTGTTGTCGGGGCCGCAGGCGGTCAGGAGGAGGGCCAGTGCGGCGGTGGCCGGGACGGCGACGGAACGGCGTGCGGATGCGGATGCGGAGCGCAAGGGAGTCCCCCGGGAGGATCGTGGTCGCCCTCGGCCGAGGTGGAAGTCGTTCGTCGGTGCGGGCGAGCCTGGCGGCGGGCCGCGTCGGACGGCCCGCCATGATCCTCCGACGGTGCGGACGGTCACCGCATGAGTACGCGTACTCACCTTCGGCTCGCACGCACCCTCCGCGCTCCGGTGCCCCGCGCCACCGCGCCACCGCGCCGGCCACCGGCTCCTCGGGCCTCACGCCGGCGACCGGTGCCCCGCGCCGGCGGGTTCCCGGCGCGGGGCGGCCGTGGTCAGCGGAAGTAGTGGCCCTTGTCGAGGTCCTCGACGAGGCCCGGCCCGGACGGGCGCCAGTCGAGCAGTTCGCGGGTGAGGGCGCTGGAGGCGGGCTGGTCGACGGCCAGGATCCGGCCCAGGAAGCCGAAGTCCTCGGCGGGGACGGAGGCCGTCGGCAGGCCCAGGTGCCGGCCGATCGTCTCGGCGATCTCCCGGACCGGCACGCCCTCGTCGCCGACGGCGTGCAGCACCGAGCCGGCCGGGGCCTGCTCCAGCGCGAGCCGGTACAGGCGGGCGGCGTCCCGTACGTGCACGGCGGGCCAGCGGCTGGTCCCGTCGCCGACGTAGCCGGAGACGCCCTTCTCCCGGGCCGCCGTGACCAGTTGGGCGATGAAACCGCCGTCCCCCTCGCCGTGCACGGTCCGCGGCAGTCGGACGACGGACGGGCGGACGCCGCGGGTCGCCGAGTCGAGGGCGGCCTTGGCGTTCGCGTCCCGGCCGGCGCCGGGTGAGCCCGGGGCGGAGGTGTCGTGCTCGGTCGCGACCCGTCCGGGCACCGCGGTGGTGCCGCCGGTGACGACCAGGGGCTTGCCGGAGCCTTCCAGCGCGGCGGCCAGCGTCTCGATGGCGCGGGCGTCGGTCTGCACGGAGGCGTCGAACCGGCTGAAGTCGTGGATGAACGCGAGGTGGATGACTGCGTCGCAGTCGGTCGCCCCGGCCTTGAGGGCGTCCAGGTCGTCCAGGTCGCCGCGGAGCACCTGGGCTCCGGCGGCGGTGATGGCGGCGGCGGACGTGTCGGACCTGGCGAGCCCGAGGACCTCATGGCCTGCGCCGAGGAGTTCGGGGACGACGGCCGAGCCGACCCAGCCTGACGCGCCCGTGACGAAAACCCGCATGGTGGTGCCTCCCGATGAGTGATGACAGGTTCTGTCATCACACTACATGTGATGACAGGGCCTGTCATCACGTAGGATCGCGGCATGGGTCGATGGGAGCCGAACGCGCGAGGCCGGCTGGCACAGGCAGCACTGGAGCTCTACGCCGAGCAGGGGTACGAGCGGACCACCGTCGGGGAGATCACCGCACGGGCCGGACTGACCGAGCGCACCTTCTACCGGCACTACGCGGACAAGCGCGAAGTGCTGTTCTTCGGCACGGAGATGGCGAAGGAGCTCCTGGCCCGGTCCGTCGCCGACGCGCCCGCCGAGGCGTCCGCGATGGATGTGGTGGGCGCGGCGGTCGAAGCCCTGGCGGCCCGGCTCCAGGAGAACTCCGAGCAGGTCAGGCTGCGGGACGCGATCGTGTCGGCCAACGCGGAACTGCGGGAACGCGAACTGATCAAGCTTGCCGGGCTCGCCGACGCGATGACCGACGCACTGCGCGAGCGCGGCACCCCCGAGCCGGCCGCGCGCCTGGCCGCCGAGACCGGGATCGCCCTGTTCAAGGTCGCCTTCGCGCGCTGGATCGACGGGCCCGACCAGTCGGCCCTGCCGGACGTCCTCCGGGCCTCGACGCAGGAACTGTGGAACGTGCTCGCGGAGCGCACACCCGCCTGAGCCGTTCCTCGGCACGCGCCGCCACGGCGCCGCGTGGTCGGTGGACCGGGCGCTCGAAGCGAAGGTACGACGGGAGACGAGATGAAGTCCGAGCAGGCCGTGAGGCCGAGCGAGCTGCTGGCCGAGGGCGAGGTCCGCCTGCTGCGACGAGCGCTCGTCGAATGGGGCGGCCCGGCGCGGTGCAGCGACCAACTCGCCTTCGGCATGGGCTTCGCGGACGCTCGGGACCTGCTCGACCAGTGCGGTGTCCTGCGCGACGCCCTGGGCGGTGATGCTCCCCTCGAACCGGTCGAGTGGGCACGGATCCTTCTGGCAGCGGAGATCGTCTTCGTCAGCGACCTCGTCGGTTCGGGAGTCGAGTGGCGAACGACCACCGGGCTCGGTGACGAGGACACCCTCAGGGCTCTCAGGACGATCCAGCGGAAACTGGCCAGGACCGTGAGCGCCTACTACGGAAAGCGCCCGGGCGAGTAGCCGGGACTGCCACCTTGCCCCGGCCGCTCACGCCCTGGCCGCTCACGACGCGGCCGGGGCCGGGGCCGGGGGCCGTGGCTGGTGCGAGGACACCCGGCCCCCGGCCCCCGACCCCCGTTCTCAGTCCCTGCCGAAGTGCACCGAGGGGAAGGCGCCCGCCGCCCTGAGGGCCCCGGAGAATCCCTCGGCCAGTTCGGTGAGGCGTGCCGTGGCGGCCGGGCCGAGGTGGTCGTACGGGGCGGCGTCGAGGCGGTCGGTGAGTGCCTCGGTCTCCTCGCGCAGGGTCGCACCCGCCTGCGTGAGGTCGCCTTCCTCGTCCAGCAGGCCGCGCTCGCGCAACCGGTCCCGGGCGGCGTCCCACTGCTGCGCGGACCATCCGCGGGTCCGCATGAACAGTGCCGAAGTCGGCGCCGTGCCGGTGGCGTTGTGCAGAACCAGCGCCTCGATGCCGGACAGGCCGGCGACCGCCAGGGCGGCGAGGTGACCGTCGCCCCGGTGCTCGCGCAGCAGTGTCGCGGCGTGCCACAGGGCCAGGTGCGGTTCCTCGGGTACGGGGAGGTCGGCGTTGGCGGCGTACAGCGGCCGGGCCTCCCGGCGGCAGGCTTCGGTGGCGCGCAGCGCCAGTTCGGCCGTCTCGGTCATCTCCGCGGACGTGAGGGCGTCATTCCCGAGTAACCGCTGCAGCGTCCGGTCCGCGCCGCGCAGCCGTGCCGCGAGCACCTCCGCCGGTGTGGTCACCGTCCACGCGGCGGGTATGTACCGCTGTACGTGCTCGTGGTTGAAGTTGTAGAACGTCGCGGTGACGGTGCCCGCGGCGACGGCCCCGAGCGGTGCCGCGCGGCTCGCGAGGTAGACCATGGGTCCGCGTTCCAGCCCGAGTGCTGCGAGTTCGTCCTGCGGCTCGGGTGCGAAGTAGACCGATGCGTGCAGGGGGTTGACGGCGTTGTGGCAGCGGCGGCCCGTGCTCGCCTCGAAGGAAGGCGTCTCGAAGGAAGTCATGCGGTGGCTCCGGTGTCGGTGGATCGGGTGTGGTGGTGCGGCCGGTGGGCGAGGCGCATCAGGCTTCGTCCGCGGGCTCGTGGTGGGGGCAGTCGGTCAGTCCGGCCGCGGTCCGGGTGAGGTGTCGGGTCAGGACGTCGGCTGCGGTGTCGGCGTCTCGGGCGAGGGCTGCCTCCTCCAGGCGGCGATGTTCCAGGAGGCCGTCCCGGCCGGGGTTGCGGTGCGCCGACCAGCGGCGGGCCAGCTCGCTCGCGGTCCACAGCCGGTCGAAGGTCTCCAGCAGGACGAGGTTGCCGCACCCCTCCAGCAGGGTGCGGTGGAAGAGGCGGTGGGCCTCGGCCCAGGCGCTGCTGTAGTGCTTGCCCTCCTCCGGCACGTACGTCGGGGTGCGGGCCAGGCGGTGGTGGGCGGCCCGTACGCGGGCTTCCCAGTCCACGTCGCCGCGTTCGACGGACATGCGCAGCATGACCGGTTCGATGGCCCGGCGGGCCTCCGTGATCTCCTGCCAGCGGCGGTCGGAGAAGGCCGGGACGGCGAAGCCGCGGTTGGGCAGCCGGTCGGCGAGGCCCTCGCCGACCACCCGCACGAGCGCCTCACGTACGACGGCCAGGCTCACGCCCTGCTCCTTGGCGAGCTCCTGGGGTTTGAGGGCGTCACCGGGGGCGTGGTCCCCGCGCATGATCGCGTCCCGCAGGTGTGCGTAGACCTGCTCGGAGAGCATCTGCTTGCCCGGCGAGGGCGAGGTGTGTGTCGTCTGGGTCGTCTGAGCCATGGCTACATGATAGATGATCAGATCAATAATCGATTATCCATGTCATGGTCGATCTCGGCGACGGGTGGCACCTGACGGTTGTTCACGGCGGCTCCCGGGGCCCCGGAGCGGGGGACGGCGCCACCCCGCCGGTTCCCGCCATGGCCTGTGCAAGAAGCCACTTGAGCAAGGAAAACGCAACTTCGACAGGACCCCACCGGGGCGGCTACCTTCACCTCGCCGTCGGTGGCCGCCCATGGTGCACAGGGGGTTCCTCCAGGCCGGGTCGCCCGCCACAAACGGAGTCCGTCATGCCCCCACGAACCCTCGCTCCGTGCAGAAGTCACCGAACCGGGTCCACGCCAGGCAGCCCCAACCAGGGAGAGACGCATGTCCCATCTTGCTCTGTACACGTTCGGCGTCCTGAAGTCACCCCTTGCCGATCCCGCACCTCTCACGCGCGAGTTCTACGACATCGGCGAGGTCGTCTACCGGAAGATCGCCCAGCATCCCGGATACCTCGGGCATGCCGAAGCGACGGACGGCGCCCCGGGAGAGTTCTTCGAGGCGAACTGGGGTGCCTGGGGAGAGTTCGCCGTACCGGCCTGGTACGACAAGGGCCGCACGGCGGACACCACCGCCCTGGCCACGACCCTCTCGGTCTGGACCGACCTGCGCTCCGCCCTCGACGCCGTCTACACCGGCCTGCACCGCGAGGCGCTGAACAGGCGTTACGACTGGTTCGAGCGGTCGGGACACCCGAACTACGTCTTCTGGTGGGTCTCCGACGGCGCGATACCCACCTGGCGGGACGGGGTTTCCAGGCTGGAGCACCTCCACGACCACAGCCCCGCGCCGCACGCCTTCACCTTCCACCACCCGTTCGCCCCGGACGGAACTCCGGCCAGGACCAAGGGCATCGGGCCGACGAGCGATCAGGACCACTGACGCGGACGCCTGAACGACTCGTTTCGCTGTCACGCGCCTCGGCGCGGATGACGGCGAGCGACCGTCGGCCCCGGGAGGCCGCACAGCTCCCGGGGCCGAGCGGACGGTGCACCGAAAGCCGATGTCCACGCACGAGCGTCCGGAAGTCCTTCCGTTCCATCACGACGACAGCCTCTCGCTCGCTCACCCGCCCGCCGGTCCGCGCCTCACCTGCTCCACCGTCCCGGCGGTCGAGTTCGGGAAGGAGGCCCGGGGGAGGGCGGCAGGGCGTCGTCACTCCCTGGGCGCGGTACCCGGGTGCGAGCCGGTGCCGAGCAGGCGGCCGGTGAAGTCCGCGAGCTGGGAACGGAGTTCGTCCCGGGAGGTGTGCTTCTCGCCGGCCAGGTGCTCGACCAGGTCGGCGCGGGTGGCCGCCAGGAGGGCGTGGGCGGTGAAGTCGCTCCCGGCCGCGGCCGGGGTCCGCAGCAGCAGGTCCCGGAGCATGGCGTGCCACCGGTCGTAGTGCTCCGTCCGGTAGGGGCTGTCGGCTCCGGTGCCCTCCAGTGCCAGTGCGAGGTGGCGGTTGTCGAACTTGAAGCACAGGAGGGCGTCGAGCAGGGCCGGGACGCGCTCCAGGGGCGGGGTGGCGGGCCCCAGCGGCGGCGGGCCGTGCTCGACGGCCTCCATGAGCGGCGCCAGGCGCGTCCCGTAGAGCGCCCGGATCAGGCCCGTGCGGTCGCCGAAGGCGCGGAAGAGCGTGCCCTTTCCGACGCCGGCCTCGGCGGCGATGTCGGACATGGTGACGTCCTCGGGGCTGCGGGAGGCGGCGAAGAGCGTGTCGGCGGCCGCGAGGGCGGCTGCCCGGTTGCGGACCGCGTCCTTCCGGGGCTTCCGTTCGCCCGGAGCGCCGGGCGCACCCGCGGGTCCGGGCGCGGCGGGATCAGGTGCAGACGCAGGTGCAGGCGCGGGTTCGGGCATGGGCGGGCTACCTCCGATTGCAATACGGACCGGCGGTCCGTATCTTTCATTTAAGCGGACCGCTGGTCCGTATCGTACGGGACGGAGACACGTATGCCCGAGACACCCACGCCCGAGAACCCCTCGCCCGAGACGCGCATGCCCGAGACGTGCATGCCCGACAACCCCTCGCCCGCGCAGTTTTTCCGCCACGGCCTGCGGCTGCTGCTGGCCGGGGACGTCCCCGGCTGGGTCGGCCTGTGGGCCGAGGACGGCGTCATGGAGTTCCCGTTCGCCCCGCCCGGGTGGCCGCGGCGGCTGGACGGACGCGAGGCCGTCGCCGCCTACATGCGGGACTACCCCGACCACATCGAGCTGCACGACTTCCCGGAGGTGCAGATCCACCGGACGACCGACCCTGCGACCGTCGTGGTGGAGATGCGCGGGGTGGGTCGGCTCGTCCGGACCGGAGACCCCTTCGACATGACCTACATCGCCGTCGTGACCGTCCGGGACGGGCGGTTCACCTCCTACCGCGACTACTGGAACCCCCTCGCCGTCCGGCAACCGGGCACGGACTTCGCCGGGAGCGCCGCCTGATGACGGACACCACCACCGCCCCGGCCGCCGGCACCCCCGGCACCCCCGGCACCACCGGCGCCGCCCCGGCCGTCGGGACCGTCCTGGTCACCGGCGCCACCGGCACGACCGGCAGCCGAACGGCCGCGCTGCTGCTCGCCGCCGGACACCGCGTCAGGGCCGCCAGTCGGCGCGCCGCTGAACCCGCCACCGCGGCCACCACCGCGCCCGCGACCGCACCCGCCGGTGCGGAGCCGGTGCGCTTCGACTGGTACGACCCCGCCACCTTCGACGAGGCCCTGGCCGGAACGGAGCGCGTGTACCTCGTCCCGCCCATCGGCGAGCCCGACCCGGCCGCGGTCATGCTGCCCTTCCTGCGCCGTGCCCGCACCGCCGGGGTGCGGCGCGCAGTGCTCCTCAGCTCCTCGGCCGTGCCCGAGGGCGGGCCGATCGTGGGCGTCGTCCACCGGGCCCTGCCGGGGCTGTTCGACGAGTGGGCGGTGCTGCGCCCGTCCTGGTTCATGCAGAACTTCACCGGCGAGCACGTGCACGCCCGCAGCATCCGCGAGGACGGCACGATCCTCACCGCGGCCGGGGCCGGCCGGATCGGCTTCGTCGATGCCGACGACATCGCCGCCGTCGCCGTGCACGCCCTCACCGACGACCCCGCGCCCAACGCGGACCTGATCCTCACCGGCCCGGACGCACTCACCCACGACGACATCGCCGCGATCGCCGCGGAGGTCACCGGCCGTCCGGTGGTCCACCGCAGCCTGACGCACGAGGAACTGCGCGACCGCCTCGCCGCCCTGATGCCGGCGGAGTTCGCCGGGATGCTCGCCGACATGGACCGGGCCATCGCGGAGGGGGCCGAGGACCGGACCACCGACACCGTCCGACGCGTCACCGGCCGCCCGCCGCACGGCTTCCGGCAGGTCGCCGAACGGGAGCTGCGTCCCGGCCGATGACCCGCGCCGGCCCCTGGTGTCCCCGACCCGCCCGGAGGGATGGACGGCCCGGACGGCGCTCCGGGGGCGCCGGTCGTGCCTCTGCCCGCGCCTCAGCCCGAGCGCAGCGCGTCGAAGCCGAGCAGCAGGGCGTCGAGTGCGAAGGCGAACCGTTCGGCGTCGTCCGTGCCGGCCCCCTCGGTCGCGGCGCGGATCAGCAGCGGGTACCGCTCCGCATCGAGCGCGGCCAGCCAGTCGGCGCCACCGGCCTCCTCGGCTCCGACCACGATCCGGGCCTCCGCCGTCGCGTGGCCGATCACGAACACGGCAAGGGAGTTGAGCGCGTGCAGGGCGCGGCCGAGCGGGAAGCCGCCGGCCGTGAGCAGGTGCAGCAGGGCTTCGAGGTCGTCGAGGGTGGCCGGGGTGACGGCGGGCCGGGAGGTGGCGAGCGGGAGCACGGCCGGGTGCCGTAGCAGGCCCTCGCGCAGGGCGGTGGCGTACGCGTGCAGGGCCGTGCGCCAGTCGGCCGAGCCGTCCAGGGCGGGGGTCGCCGCCGTGAACACCTGCTCCACCAGGCCGTCCAGCAGGGCGTCCTTGTTGGGCACGTAGTGGTAGAGGGTCATCGCCTCCACGCCCAGCTCCTGGCCGAGCGAACGCATCGTCAGGCCCTTGAGCCCGTCCCGGTCGACCAGGCCGAGCGCCGCGTCGAGGACCTGCTGCCTGCTCAGCCCGACCCGCTCGCCCCGGCCGCGCCTGGGCGTCTGACGCTCCGCCGTCTCCGCCGTTTCCGTCATCCGCTCCTCCACCTCCCCGTACGGGCTTGACTTTCTTACAGCATAAGAGAACACTCGTTCCCAGCGAAACTTACCGCGTAAGAAACAAGCCGCCACAGGGGGAATCACCATGTCGACCACCACGACCACCGCCAACAAGCAGGTCATCCGCGACTTCGTCGCCGCGCTCAACGACCGCTCCGGTGAGGGCTGGGTGCAGCTGCTCTCCCCGTCGGTCATCGACCACAACAAGATCATCTTTGGTGAGGAGGACGCCCCCGGCGCCGCCATCGAGGGCTTCCGCCTCCAGCTGGCCGCCTTCAGCACCGAGGCCGAGGGCGACGGCTTCCACATCGAGCAGCTCATCGCCGAGGACGACGAGGTCGTCGCCCGGCTGCGGGTGGCCGGTGTGCACACGGGCTACCACGCCCGGATGCCCGAGCCGACCAACCGCCGCTGCGACGTCGAGCAGATCTGGATCTTCACCGTCCGCGCCGGCCGGATCGTCGAGATCCGCGCCGTGAGCGACCGCCTCGGCATGTTCATCCAGCTCGGCTGGGACTGGCCGACCACGGACTGACCCGATCCCGGTGCCCGGCCTGCGAGCCCGAGGGCGCGGTGCGGCATCCGGATGTCGCGGACGGTGATCAGGTGGTGACCGGGTGGTGATCGGCGTGCGCACCCGCGCCTCGTTCCGGGCGACGGTACGCGCCCGATGGAATGACGTCCCGTGTCCGGGCACATCGTCAGGCGCTCGCGGCGGAAACCAGATGGAGCCTCCCCGACCGGTGAGGCATTCCGTTCCCAGGGAGTACGCATGCCGACGGAACAGAGCACGGCAACCATGCCCCAAGTGGCCATGACACTGGCGGCGATCGCGGCGACCGCGGCCACCCCGCGTCCGTCGGGCGAGACGCCGGCGCAGCAGCAGAGCAGGGCCTTCCAGGGCGTCGGCCGGCAGTTGGCCGCGCCTTCGCTCGCGACGGGGGGCGACTGGAGCCTTCAGTGGCTGGCGCTGAGCCCGGACAACGCGAACATGGCGTACCTGGCCGCGAGCCGTTCCGCCAACGCGTTCGCCGTGGTGCTGCGCGGCACGGTCGCCAACGTCACCGACCTGCTGGAGGACCTCGACGTGGGCACGGTGGTGCCGTTCACCGCCGTCGGCTCGCCACACTCCCCGGTGTCCGTCTCCAAGGGCGCGATGGAGGCGTTCAACCAGGTCGTCACCATGACCGCGGCGGGCAACACCCTGGTGGAGGCGCTCGCCGAGGCCCTCGCGGGGGCCGCACAGACCCCCTCCGTCTACGTGATCGGCCACAGTCTGGGCGGCTGCATCGCCACCATGGTCGCGCCCTACCTGCAGGCGCAGACCTGGCAGAACGTCACCCCGCGGTTCGGTCTCTACACCTTCGCCGCCCCGACCGCCGGGGGTAGTGACTTCGCGACGTACGTCGACTCCCTGAGCTGGGTCGCCAACGAGCGCTACTACAACACCTGGGACCTGGTGCCGCAGGCCTGGACGAACCTCGACGCCGCCAAGAAGTGGTACCCGGATCCGCCCGGCCCGGCGGCGAACGACGACGTCGACGCCGTCATCACGGCGATCGCCTCCCTGCCCGGCCCCCACGGCTACGCCCAGCCGGGCAACGCCAACCCGCTGCACCCGGACTACCAGAGCGACTACGACCCGGTCATGGTCAAGAAGTCGCTCCAGGACTTCATGGGCCAGGTCGCCTTCCAGCACGCCAACTCCACCTACCTGGGCCTGCTCGGTGCCCCCGACGTGCTGCCGGGCCCGGTGGTGCGGGCCATTTCCGCCAATGTCGGCGAGGGCGGCAGCGCGGTCGTCGTCGCCGGTACCGGCTTCGGCCCGGGCACGGCGGTCGACTTCGGCACGGTCCCGTGCCAGGACCCGGTCGTCAGCGGCGACGGCACCGCGGTCAGCGTCCCCGCACCCCCCGGTGTCGGCGTGGTCGACGTCCGGGTCACCAACGACCTCGGGACCTCGCCGGCCGTCCCCTTCGGCCGGTTCGCCTACGGCGGCCCCGCCCCGGTGATCGTCACCGGCCTGAGCGCGGACAGCGGCCGCAAGGGCGACTCCGTCACCATCACCGGCGTCAACTTCGGCTCCGACGCGAAGGTCTTCTTCGGTACGAACCCCTCCCCGTCCGTCCAGGTCAAGCGCACCGGCGCGCCCAGCGAGCTCGTCGCCACCGTGCCCGCCCCGACCATCGGCATCGGCAAGCCCAGCACCATCGACGTCACCGTGCTGTCGAACGGCTACTCGTCCCCGACCGGCCCGGCGGCCGAGTTCACCTACAAGGGACTGTGAGACCGGCTTCGTGATCACCCCGCCGGCGGCGTGGCCGCCGACGGGGCGGCCGCCGGGAGGATCGGTTCTCCGCATCGGCCGGGCCGCGGCGTGTGGGGCGGGCCGGATGATCCCGTACAGCGGCCCGCCACGAGGCCTTCGCGCGCTGTGAGTCGACCGGTGCCGGGGCGCGCGGGCCGCACGGCCGGCCCGCGTCGACTCAGATGAAGGTGATGACGAGTACGGTCGCCGCCAGCAGGAGGACGACCGTCAACGCCGGTGCACCGGGACGTCCGTCGGGCTCGGAGGTGATGGCGATCCAGGAGACGAGGGGGACAGCGAGCGACAGGAAGATCGCCAGCCATCCCACGACATCGGTGGGGACCCCGGCGACCATGGCTCCCCAGACCGTCGTGAACATCACGGCCAGCCAGGCCGTGGCGGTCAGCATCGCCCAGGCAGCGCGTGCGGTCCACCGCTCGACCCGGTCGGCCGCGCGGAAGTTGGTGCGGGTCGTCGTCCAGATCCGGGTCAGGTTCGTCACCGGAACATCCTGTCGAACAACACCGTCGGGCGCCACGAGCGGGCGCGGATCGCCGGAGGCGGTCGGGTGTTCGTGGGGGCGGGCACCGCAGGTGTGGCGAAGCCCCGCCGGGTTCGGCGGGGCTTCGAGCCGCGTGGGGGCGGCGGGTATCGGGGTGCGGTGCGGTGCGGTGCCGGGCGGGGCCGGGCAGTCGGGCGGGTGGCCCGGGGACCGCGTCAGGTGTCGGTGGGGCGACGGCGTCGGACGTCAGGCGTCGGGTGTCAGGAGCGGGCGGAGTCGATCTTGCCCTGGAGGGCGGTGAGCAGGTCCTTGAGGATGCCGACGGTGCCCTCGTCGATCAGCTCGCCCTCGCCGTCGAAGCGCTCGTGCGAGCGGAAGGCGACCAGCTCGGGCTTGACCACGACGTCGCTGTCGGTCCAGACGAAGACCTGGCGCAGCGCCAGCTGGGCGCGGACCGAGCCGAAGTTGGTGGGTGCGGCGCCCATGATCGCGGTGGGCTTGCGGTGCAGCGGCAGGCCCTCGGTCTTGCTCCAGTCGGTGCTCAGCCAGTCCAGGGCGTTCTTCAGGACGCCGGGGATCGAGTAGTTGAACTCGGGGGTGGCGATCAGCAGTCCGTCCGCGTCGAGCACCTTGCGGCGCAGCTCCTCGACGACGGCCGGGCGCAGGCCGGGGTGGTCGAGGTCGTAGTCGTACGGCGGGATGTCGCGCAGGCCGTCGTAGATCTCGATCTCCATGCCGGCCGGGTTGAACTTCCGGGCGGCGCGCAGCAGTGCGGTGTTGTGGGAGTCGGCGCGCAGCGAGCCGGAGATGGCGAAGACCTTGGACGCGGTCATGGCGGTGTTCCTTTGCTGGTGGGTGCGGTGGGTGCGCAGGGGTGCGGGTGGCGGCCTGCCCGGTGCGGGTCGGCTGCGGGGCCGGCGGTCGTTCCGACGCCGAGGAATCTAAACCGCTCAGTTCAATGCGTCAACCATACGGTTCAGTCTTGACTATGAACTGAATCGTGTAGTTCAGTTCCGGCATGACGACGACTCAGCTCGCCGCGGCCCAGGCCGCCCCCGTCCGTTCGACCGCCACCGTCATCGATCCCGTGCACACCTTCGAGGGCGCCGGCTTCCCCGTCCGCCGCCCGTTCCCGGTGGCCGAACTCCCGATGCTCGACCCGTTCCTGATGGTCGACCAGACCGGTCCGCTGCTGCTCGCCCCCGGGGAGGCCAAGGGTGCCCCCGCCCACCCGCACCGCGGTTTCGAGGCGGTCTCCTACCTCATCGAGGGCTCGATGGACTGGGCCGACTCGACCGGCCGGCGCGGCACCAGCGTCGCCGGCGAAGTCGAGTGGCTCACTGCCGGCGCCGGCATCGTCCACTCCAACGAGCCGACCGCCGAACTGCTCGCCCACGGCGGTCGCCAGCACATGCTCCAGATCTGGGTGAACCTGCCCGCCCGGCTGAAGGACCTCCCGGCCCGCAGCCAGAACCAGGGGCCCGACACCATCCCGGTGGTGCACACCGAGGACGGCAGCCGCGTCAAGGTGATCGCGGGCCGCAGTCACGGCGTGGCCGGACCCTTCGAGACCCACGTGCCGGTCCTGCTCGCGCACGCCGTGCTGCCCACTGGCGGGCAGGTCGAGTTCACCGCGCCGGTCGGCCACAACGCCGCCGTCTACGTGCTCTCCGGCGCCGTCGAACTGCCCGACGCGCCGCTGGCGGACGGTCAACTCGCGGTGCTGGCGCACGACGGCGAGCGGATCGCCGTCGCCGCGCCGGACGGCCCGGCCGAGGTGCTGGTCCTGGCCGGCGAGCCGATCGGCGAGCCGGTGGCCCGCGGCGGCCCGTTCGTGATGAACACCGCGGCCGAGCTGCGGCAGGCCCAACTCGACTTCTCGAACGGAAAGTTCGGGAGGATCCCGGAATGAGTCCGGGAGAGCCGAACACGGCGGCCGGGGCGGGCACGCTCCCGGTGGAGCCGTCGGCGGGCAGCGCCGGCCGGGGCGTACGGGGGTCGCTCCGGACCGGCCTGCTGCTCGCGGCGGTCGCCGCCCCGGGGGCGGCCGGGCTCTCCGGTCCGAGCCTCGTCCTGCCCGCCATCGCGCGGGAGGTGCACGTCGGCCTCGACTCCGCCGCCTGGCTGATGAGTGCCTACGGGCTCGGCATGATGCTCGGCACCCCCCTGCTCACCGGCACTGCCGGGCGACGCGGCCCCCGGGCGCTGCTGCTCGCCTCCGCGGGGGCGCTGCTGCTCGGCGTGCTGGTCACGCTCGCCGCGGGGGCGGCCCTCGGCCCGCTGGTCGCCGGGCGCGCTGTGATGGCGGTCGGAGCGGCCGGGTTCAACGTGGCCGCCTTCCAGCTGGCCGCGCGCCAACCGGACGGACGAGCCTCCGGGGTCGTCGCGATCGGCAGCGCGGCGGGCGGTACCGCCGGGCTGTTCATCGGCGCGGCGGTGGCGGCCGGGCTGGGCTGGCGGGTCTGCCTGGTGCTGCCGGTGCTGACCCTGGCGGCGCTGCCGGCCGCCCTGCGCGGGTGCGGCGGACCGGAGCCGGAGCCGGGGCCGGCGCAGCGCGCGGAGGCGGATGCGGATCCGGGGGCGGGGGCGGCGTGGCGCCCGTTCCTGGGCCTGGACGCCTTGGCGGTGCGGCGGTTCCGGGCCGTCGCGGCGGTGATGCTGGTCCTGGCGACCGTCAACTTCGGCCTGGTGTACGCCGCACCTCGGCGGGCTGCCGCGCTGACCGGATGGAGCGTCGTCGAGACCGGCGCCGTCGGCTCGCTCGCCACCCTGACCGGTGCACTGCTCTCCTGGTCACTGGTGCGCGCCGCGCCCCGGCTGGGCCTGCAGCGGACCACTGGCCTGCTGCTCGGCGTCTCGTTCGCCGCACTCGCGCTCGCTGCGCTCGGCCCCTGGGCACCGCTGGTGCTGCTCGGCGCCGGGGCCAGCGCCTGCGTCAACGCCGGCGGCCAGGGAATCCTGACCGGAGTCGCCGCCGACGCCGTGGCGCCGCAGCGGCGGCCTGAGGCCATCGGGCTGTTCAACCTGGTGTTCCTGCTCGGCGCGGCGCTCGGTCCGCAGCTGGCGGCGCTCGGCGAGCGGATCGCAGGGCTGGGCCCGTAGTCCGCCTCGCCGGTGCACTGACCGGGCGCGCCGCCGGGCCGCCGGGGCCGGCCGGATGCCGGCCGGGTGCTGCCGGTTCTCCCGCACGCCGGCCGGAGCGTCGGCCGGAGCGCCGGCCGGCTCGCGTCCGGGCCGGGCGCCGGGCGCCGGGCGTCAGGCGCCGGGCGTCAGGCGTCAGGCGTCAGGCGTCAGGCGTCAGGCGTCAGGCGTAGGACCGAACCGTTCAGTTTCCTATACTGGCCCGTACCGTCTCCCCCGAGTACCCCGAGGAGCGCCCCGATGGCCGCCGACAGCCCCCAGCCGATCGACGAGTTCGGCATCCCGATCATCCCGAGCCCGGTCGACGCCGCCCAGCGGCGCCGGCAGGCGATCATCGACGCCGCGCTGGCCGAGTTCCTCAAGGAGGGCTACTCCGCCGCCTCGATGGACGCCATCACCGCGCGGTCCGGCGTCTCGAAGGCAACCATCTACAAGCACTTCGGGAACAAGGAACGGCTCTTCCTTGCGGTGATCGGCGGCATACTGCCCACCACCTACGAAGACCTCAAGCCGTGGAACTCCACCATCGCCGAGGCCGACGACCTGCGCTCCGCGCTGATCACGCTCACCCTCGACTGGACCCGCATCCTGCTGCGCCCCGACATCATGTCGCTGCGCCGACTGGTGATCGGCGAGATCGACCGCTTCCCGCAGCTCGGCCAGCTCTGGTACCGGGTCAGCTACGACATGAACAACGGCCCGCTGATCGAGGCCTTCGCCGAACTGGACCGCCGCGGAGTGCTCGCGGTGGAGGACCCGGCGCTGGCCGTGCAGCAGCTGGTCGCCTGCACCGTGGGCGTGCCGCAGCTGGTGCGGACGTTCAGCCCGGAAGCCGAACTGGACGAGGCCGAGATGCACCGGATGATCATCTCCGGGGTCGACCTGTTCCTGGCGCGGTACGCACGGGAGCAGTGACCACGGCGACGGCGGGCCCGGCGGCCGGAGCGCCCGTCACGGTCGGGGCGCCCGTCACGGTCGGAGCAGCGGCCGTCGGTACCGCGGCCGGACCGGCGTCCGGCCGGCGACGGCACCGCCGCAGCCCGGCCACCAGCAGCAGCACCGCCGTCCACGCGCCGGTGCAGAGCACCTGGCTGCGGCTGCCCGGGTCGACCAGCATGAACACCAGCACCCCGGCCATCGCCGCGAGCGCCAGGCAGCCGCCCAGGTAAGGGAAGCCCCGCATCGGGGCCACCGGCTGCGGCCCGTGCTCCTGCTGCGGCTCGCACTCCTGCTCCGGCCCGTGCCGATCTTGCGCGTCCGTGTGCCGCTGTCGGCCGTGAAGCCGTAGGTGGGAGGCGGCGATCAGGATCCAGACCACCAGGATCGCCGCTCCGATCGAGTTCAGCAGGAACGGGAAGACGGTCCGCGGCCACACCAGGCTGAGCACCACCGACGCGAAGCCGAACGCGGCCGAGGCGAGCACGGCGCGGCCGGTGCCGGTCGGGGCGGTGGAGGCGCCGGGCGCGTCGGCCGAGCCGCCGCCGCGTTCGGCCGGCCGGCCGCCGCGGGTGAGCAGGCGCGGGGCGTCGCCGCGGGCGGCGAGGGCGTGCAGCATCCGCGAGGAGCCGTAGATGTTGGCGTTCATCGCCGACAGCAGGGCCACCAGCACGACGGCGTTCATCAGCTGCGCCGCGCCCGGCACCCCGATCCGGCCGATCGCCGCCGCGTACGGGCCGTCGGCGACCGCGGGGTCGTCCCACGGCACCACGGCGACGATCACCGCCATCGAGCCGATGTAGAACAGCGCCACCCGCCACAGCACCGTGCGCACCGCCCGGCGCACCGCGCCCACCGGGTCCTCGCACTCGGCGGCGGCGATGGTCACCGTCTCCAGCCCGCCGTACGCGAACACCGCCGCGATGGTGCCCACCGCGACCCCGTGCCAGCCGTGCGGCAGCAGGCCGCCGTGCGCGGTCAGGTTCTCCGCGGCAGGTGTCCGGCCGGTGAGCGCGGCAGCGGCGCCGAGCAGGATGAACGCGCAGATCGAGGCGACCTTCACCCCGGCGAACCAGAACTCCAGCTCACCGAAGTGCCGCACACCCGCCAGGTTCGTCCCGGTGAACAGCGCCATGAACGCCGCCACCCACACCCAGGCCGGCACCTGCGGCAGCCATCCCGCCACGATCCGGGACGCCCCGATCGCCTCCGCGGCCACGCTCACCACCAGCAGCGCCCAGTACATCCAGCCGGCCAGCAGCCCGGCCCACGGCCCCCAGGCGCGGGTGGCGTGCGCGGCGAACGACCCGGAGCCGGGGTGGGCGGCGGACATCTCCCCGAGCATCCGCATGACCAGCACCGTGAGAACCCCGGCCACCGCGTACGACACCACGATCCCGGGCCCCGCCGCGGCGATCCCGACACCGGAGCCGACGAACAGCCCGGCTCCGATCGCACCGCCCAACGCGATCATGGCGATGTGGCGCTGTCTCAGCCCACGACTGACCGACCGGTCCGGCATCTCGGCTCCCCCCGTTGTGATCCAACCGGGGGAGATCCTGTCCCCGACCACCCGTCATGATCAAGTCCTCGGACCGGTCCGATCGAAGCGTGGACACCCGCCGACCGGAGTGCGGGACGGCTGTCGGGGAGTCGGCGCGGGCTCGGCCCCGGCCGTGCTGGCGGGCAACGCTCCGTACAACTGCTCGGCGTCCTGCGGCCGTTGGGGTCAGGCCCCGGGCCTGACGGCGTGGATGGCCCTGAGTGTGTCGCAGACCTGGGCGGTGATGGTGAGCAGGACAACGGCGGCGATCAGGTAGTGGTCGTGCGGGGCCCTGGAGCCGATCAGTGCCGCGGTTGCGACGGGGGAGACCGGCGCCCACCGCAGGTCGGGCCGCGGCAGCCGCCGGCCGGCGGAGGCGTCCCGCGTCCGGAGACGAGGGCGGAGGCGAGGGCGGGGCTGGAGGCGGGGGCGGGCTTCGGTGCTGGGGGTGTTCACGGGCGCTCCTCGCGGTGTCCGGTGCGGCCGTCCCCTCGGGCGGCCTCGAAGGAGCTGTAGGGGGCTGCCGCACGATCACCCCCCGACCTCGATGTGTGACCCGGATCACAAGGGGAAAGTCTCGGTCGGCAAGGGGGGAAGCCCCGGGGCGGCACCTAATACCCCTCCTGCGAGGCAACGCGGTCTCGCCTCGACGGCAAGAACACGTGGGAGTCGGTGTGTCATGTGAGGACCCTGCCGCCGAACTTCCGGACGGCGAAGGCGCCGAGGGGCCCGCCCCGGACACCCTCGGCGGCATGACCGCCGCACAGGCGGCAGACCTGGAGAGCGCTCTGCCCGATGCGGCCCTCCTGGAGGACGACCGGGCCCGGGCCCGGCGCCGACAGGCCGACGCCGGACTCGTCCGCTATTTCCGCGCGCACGGCTTCGCCGGCCCCCGCTTCGAGAGCTACGCCGAGAAGCTGATGCAGTACGGCGTCCAGGTCATGGGTTCCTGGACCTTCTCCGGCGAGATCTTCCGCCTGGCGAAGGCCTCCGGGAGGCCGGTGCCGGCCAACAAGATCGTGACCGGGTGGTGCAGGGACGAACGGCAGCAGGTCTCCGAGGAGTCGGCCGTCGCCGGGTTCGTCCTGTTCAAGGAGCGCGGCCTGGTTCGTGGCACGTGGAAGCCGGACGGTGGCGCATCCTTGACGACCTACTACATGAATGCCGTCATCCGCGTCTTTCCGCAGGTCTACGGCCGGTGGCACCGCGAGTGGGTCCAAGGCCAGGCCCTGCGGGCGAGCCTCGCACCGGCCGACCAGGACGAGGAGATCGCCGGGATTCCCGATCAGCGGGCGGTCGACCCCCATCAGGCCGCCGCCACCCGCGACGAACTGCAGCGCATTCTTCCCGCCGTCACGGATCCGCAGATGCGAGAGATCATCGCCTGGCTGTCCCTGGGCTACACCCATGAAGAGGTCGCCCAACGAGTCGGTCTCCCTTCGGCCAAAGCCGTCGAGCGCCGACTGAGCCGCGCACGTCGTCACTGGCGGGACATGGTCCGCACGCTCGAACTCGGGGAAGGGGGAGTCCGATGACCGAACGCGGCGGCGTTTCCGGGGGAACCGACCACAACGTGTCGGACGACTACGGCGACGACGAGTTCACGGCGCTCCTGGAGGCCTCCAGCCTGGGCGCTCCCGAGGTCCGAGCCGCTCTCGCCAGGCCCTTGCCGCCGTCGACCGTCGAGCGGGTCCGTGCGGCGGCCCGGGAAGCGGCGGCCGGTTCCGGAAGCCGGCGCGTCGAGGAGTCCTCCCCTCCGGGTGACCGAGCGGGGATCGGAAAGCCGGTCTGGGCGAAGCGCGCGCCACGACGTCCTTCGGCAGCTCCACGGGACGTGCCGCTCGTGAACACCACGGTCAGCTGCGAGCTGCACCTGCGCCTCATCGTGTCCGACAAGTCCTCACTGCCCGTCCCCGCGGGCCTGCGCTACGACACCGCCGACCCCTACGCCGTGCACGCCACGTTCCACACGGGCGCCGACGAGACCGTGGAGTGGGTGTTCGCCCGGGATCTCCTCGCGGAGGGGCTGCAGCGACCCGCCGGTACCGGCGCCGTCCGGGTGTGGCCGTCACGCAGCCACGGGCAGGGGGTGGTCTGCATCGCGCTGAGCCCGCCGGAAGGAGAAGCCCTGCTGGAGGCCCCGGCGCGGGCGCTCCGGTCGTTCCTCAAGCGGACGGAGGCCGCGGTGCCGCCCGGCACCGAAGACCGTCACGTCGACTTCGAAGGGAAGCTGTCCCACATCCTCGCCGAGAACTGACCCCGACCGGTTGTCGGGATCCCGTCCGTGGGTCGAGACGGTGATCGCGGGCCCGCAGGAGCGGTGACCATGGAGGGGTGACCATGGAGGGGTGGACGGACACCCGATCGAGGTGCCGGGCGTCCTGGACGTGGGACCGACTCCCCGGACGGCGCTCGCCTGGTTGCCGCCGACGGACCTGTGGCAGGCCGTCCAGCGGATCCGGGAGGAGCACGATCCGCAGATCCGCCGGTGGCCGCCGCACGTCAACGTGCTGTTCGGTTTCGTCCCGGAGGCGGACTTCGGGCCCGCGCTCCCGCTGCTGGGCGCCGCCTCGGCCGAGCACGAACCGTTCACCGCGCGCCTGCACGGAGTACGTCATTTCCGCCACCGCCACGACGCCACGGTCTGGCTCGACCCGGCGGGCGACGGCCCCGGCCCGTGGCAGGCGCTCCACGGCTCGCTGGTGGAGCGCTTCCCCCGCTGCCGGGGACGGGCGGGCGACTTCACACCCCACCTGTCCCTGGGGCGGACCCGGGACCCTCGCCGGCTCGCGCCCCGACTGGCCGCCCTCCTGGGCACCACCTCGGCACGGGTCGGCGAACTCACCCTCCTCTCCCGCCGGGGCGACGGCCCGATGCGGGCCCGGTTCACGGTCGAGCTGGGCACGGGCGAGGTCCGGCAACTTCCGGAGCTGCCGGAACTGCCGCAGATGTGACAGCTGCCGCGGCTGCCACGGCTTCCGGGCCTCGGGCCCGCGCGACCGCATCGTGGGGCGCCGGGCGGGCGGGGTTCACCAGGCGAGGGGGCGGCCGTGCCGGAAGAAGCCGCCGGTGGGGCCGTTGTCCGGGAGGGTGGCGGCCCAGAGGACACTGGCGGCGCCGGTGGCGACAGGAGCGCCGCCCGCGCCGCCCATGTCGGTGGCGACCCAGCCGGGGCAGACCGCGTTGACCAGGACGCCGTCGGTGCGGAGCTCTCCGGCGAGAGTGCGGGTGAGGGCGTTGAGAGCGGCCTTGGAGACGCTGTACGACGGGGTCCCGCCGCCCATCGCGGCGAGCGAGCCGCTCTCGCTGGAGACGTTGACGATCCGCGGGTGGGCGGAGCGACGGAGCAGCGGAACGAACGCCTGGGCCACCTGCCACGCGCCGTACAGGTTGGTCTCCATCGTGCGGCGGACCTCGTCGAGGTCGACGGAGACGGCGCGGCGCCCGGTGTCGTAGTTGGTCGCGGCGTTGTTGATCAGGACGTCGAGGCGGCCGAACTCGGCCTCGACGGAGCGGGCGAGTTCGCGGACGCCGGCTGCGTCGGTGACGTCGAGGGTGCGGGGCAGGACGGTGCCGCGCCCGCCGGGGCTGTGGGAGAGGTCGGCGGCGGCGTCCTCGGCGGCCTTCGGGTCGCGGGCGCAGAGCAGCACGGTGTGCCCGAGTTCGGCGAGTTGGCGTGCGGTTTCGCGGCCGATGCCGCGGTTGGCGCCGGTGACGAGGGAGATCGGTGCGGGGATGCCGGTGGTGTCCATGGCCGGTCCCTTCCCCGCCGGAGGCGGATCATCCCGCCCACGGTCCTCGCCGCTGCTCAGGGCGGCGACTCCTCGCCGGACGTGAGGCCCTGTCCCACCGTCAGAGATGTCGAACACCGTAGGGCGGGGCAGGAAGGCCTGGTTGTCGTCGCCCGTCCACTCGGGTCTGGAGAACCGCCGCGGAATCAGGCAGTATTCGATACGGCGAATGGCTTCATGTCGGGGAGGGAAGCGGGCGGCGCCGGTGGGAGTACGCCGGCAGGCCACCGACCCGCACGGTGCGCCTCCCGACCGAAGGCCCTTGCAGCCCTTCCAGGAACGACGCAGCCCATCGCGGGCGCCCCGAGCCATCAGGTGCGCCCGGCCCGGAGCAACCAGGAGCACGGTGTGACGACGCTGGACGGCCGTGAGGTCTACACACGGCGCGATCTGATGGACAGGTACGGGATGACCCTGTCCCCGTTGGAGAAGTGGCACCGCAACCGCAGCCTGACCGGTCACCCCGAGGCCGTCGGCACGGTCGGCCGCGAACTGGTCTGGGACCGCGAGGAGTGGGACCGCTGGTACCGGGAGCGGGGCGACACCCGAGACCTGGAATCACGCGCCGAGCTGGCTGCCAGGCACGGTCTGGCCCGGGGGACCCTCGACCGGATGTGGTCCCTGCGCGAGGAGAACGGCCACCCCGAACCGGTCAAGACCATACGGAAGACGACCTACTGGGACGCCGAGGAATGGGACGCGTGGTACGCCGACTACCGCCGGCGCGCCCAGCGCAGGGAACTCGACGTCGACCGCTCCGGCAACCCCGACGACCTCGTCACCCTCTCCCAGGCCGCCCGCATCCTCGGCGTCGAGCCCACCAGCATCACCCACTACCCCAAGAAGCCCCCGCGGAACTGGCCGCAGCCCGCCCAGGAGGAACAACTCCCCAGTGGGTTCATGCGCCGCCGGTACCGGCGGGCGGACATCTGGCACTACGCGGACAACCGCACCCTCGCCGGCCCCCGACGGCCACGGCGCCAGGGCACGCAACCCGCCGACCAGTCCCCGACGGCCGGACAGGACGCGGGGAACCCCGGACAGCCCGACGCGCGGACGACTTCCTGAACTCTGCGACGGGGCACCGGAATCGGTCCCTGCGCCGCGGTAGGGCCGGGGCCGCCTTCCCCGGCGCTACTCGGCGGCGAGACCGAGCGCGGCCCGGACGGCCGCTGCCTGCGCACGCGCCCCGTGGCTGCGCGCCTCCGTGACGCACTGCTGGGCGCTGGTGCCGCCGGAGGCGGTCCGCAGCGCCGCCAGTGCCGGGAGCATCCGGGCGAGTTCGGCCTTCAGCTCCGCATAGCCGACCGCCCGCGCACCCGGCCTGCCTGAATCGGATCAGGGAGCGGGATCAGGGAGCGGGAGCCCGCCCGACCTCGTGCTCGGCGCGGGCACGGGACGCGAGGCGATCGGCGAACTCGACGACGAGGTCACGTAGTTCATCGGGGCGCTCGATGACGAACGGCCGGTCGAGTGCGGCGAGTGCCGGCGGCAGCCAGTCGAGCCGCTCCGCCCGCAGCTCGACGCGCAGCCAGCGCTCGGTTGCCGGGTCCTCGCCCGCCGCAGGCCCGTACTCCGCCAGGGTCGCGACGCTGGCGGGAAGACGGGCGCGGATCTGCTCGACCGTCCCGTGGATCCGCAAGGTCACCTCGTGCCGGTACTCGGCCGTGGCGAACCCCGACAACACCCGCTGTGCCGGATCGGGACCCGGCGGTGCTTCGAACGCGCCGGGCAGGGTCCGCGCGTCCGCGATGCGGTCGAGCCGGAAGGTCCGGTCCTCGCCGATCCGGACGTCCGTGCCCGTGACGTACCACCGGCCCGCATGGTTGACGATCCCGTACGCGTGCAGCGTGCGCTCGCTGCGCCGTCCGTCGCGGTCGGTGTAACGGATCGACACCGGGCGGCGCTTGCTGACCGCATCGGCGAGGGTGAGCAGGACGTCGGCGTCCGGGGTGTCCGAATCGCCCGGCTGGTCCGTGAAGGCGAGGGAATCCAGGAGTGCGTCGAGCCGGCGGGCGGTGTGCCTGGGCAGCACCCGCCGGATCTTGGCCGATGCCGTCTCGTTCGCCGTGCGGTGCGCCGTCATCAGCCCGGCCCGGCGGCCGGCGACCAGGCCGAGCAGTACGGCCAGGGCCTCGTCGTCGCTGAGCATGAGCGGGGGCAGCCGGTACCCGGGGGCGAGCCGGTACCCGCCGTACCGGCCGCGCACCGATTCCACGGGCACGTCCAGATCGATCAGCTGGTCCACGTACCGCCGCACGGTGCGCCCTTCGACGCCGAGCCGGTCGGCGAGTTCCGCGACCGTACGGGTGCCGCCGGACTGCAGCAGCTCCAGGAGTGTCAGCACGCGGCCGGTGGGTCGGGACATGCGCACAACATAGCGCGAATGCCGGGCTGAAAGAGGACCGATTCTGTCCACTATTTCTCCTAGTCTGCGACGTGCACGCCTCCAGTACAGCCAAGGAGATCCCCATGGAATTCGTCTCGATCCGCATCATCACCAGCGACGTAGCGCGCCTCGTCGAGTTCTACGAACGGGCCACCGGGGCGCAGGCGACGTGGGCAACCGAGGACTTCGCCGAGCTCAAGACCGCGGGCGCCACCCTCGCGATCGCCGGCACCCGCACCGTCCCGCTGTTCGCCCCGGGCTCCGCCCGCCCGGCGGACAACCACAGCGTGATCACCGAGTTCCTCGTCGACGACGTCGACCGCGTCCACCGGGACCTGACCGGCTTCGTCACCGACGTCGTCGCCGGGCCCACCACGATGCCCTGGGGCAACCGGTCGCTGCTGTTCCGCGACCCCGACGGCAACCTCGTCAACTTCTTCACCCCCGTCACCCCGGCGGCCAAGGAGAAGTTCGCACGCTGACGCCGCTTGTGCCCGCCGCACCCCGCGCCACCGCCGTGGCGCGACATGCGGCGGGCGGGCCGCCCCCGTGGCCCGCCGTCGTCCCACCGTCCGGCTGCGCCCCACGGCGGCCGTCGGATCACGGCCGGTCGATCGCTTCCCGCAGCCCCACTGCTCCCTGCCCGCCGGTCCCCGTGGATGATGACGCGGTGACGAACATCAGCGACGCCCACGTGAAGGTCCACTTCCGGATGGAGATCGACGAGGACGGCTGGCCGCCCGCAAGCGTCGAGAGCCTGTGGGCCGTGGACCTCGGCGACGGAACGGTGCGCCTCGACAACACCCCGTGGTTCGTCCGTGGCATCGCGAGCGGCGATGTCATTCGCGTCGACGTCGACGAAGACGGCCTGCGCTGGGCCGGGGAGACCGTTCACCCCTCGGAGAACTGCACCATCCGGTTGATCGTCCGGAAGGACGGAGGATCCGCGGCGGCCCGGCAGACCGTGCTGGAGACCTTCCACCGGCTCGGTACCACCGGCGAAGGCATCGAACAGTTCGGGATGGTCGCACTGAAGGTGCCGCCGGAAGCGGACATCCAGCAGATTCGCAAGCTGCTCGAACACGGCGAGGCGAAGGGCTGGTGGCACTGGGAGGAGGGCTGCGTCACGGCCGCCTGGGAAGCCGGCGCCGACACCCAGGGCGAGTGAGCGCCGCCTCGACCCGGTTCACCGACCGGGTGCGAGCGGGCCGGGAACCGGTCGCGCCGTTGACCCGCCGGGATCGTCGACGCGGCCGGTCCGCGCTCCCCGTCACCCACCGGTTCCGGGGAAGTGATCGGATGTCCTACGAGGATGACGAGGACGAGTGTGAGTGGGTGTGTACGTGCCGGTGGCACGGGGGCATGATCAGCTGAAGGGAAGGACCACCAGCGGGGTTCGTGTCGGATGCGCCGATCCGCCGGCCGGTTCCACGGTCACTCCCACCCCGCGCGCCCCGTTCACGGGGCCGCTCAGCAGAAGTGCTCCGCTGGTGGCGGGCATCAGACCGGCGGGCCGCATCGTCCCGCTGTCGTCGAACCACAGCTCGTAGGTGGTGCCCTCCGGCAGCGGCGGCATCCCGGACGCCAGGAATCCGGCCTCGCTTCGGCTGCTCGACCACACCACCGTCGCCACCCCGTCACCGCCGGGGATCCTGCTGCTCGTGGTGCGGGCGTCCGGGGCCGTGAGAAGACCGGTGATGTGGTCCTGTTGCTGCTGAAGCGCTGTTGCCCGGGCACGGGATTCATCCGCCTGCCGGTGCTGTTGCACCGCGAGCCCACCGGCGCCGACGGCCACCGCGAGGCAGGCCGCCAGGGCGAACCGGGGCCACGCCCTGCGCAGCCGCGCCCGGTGCCCGGCAACGGTCGGTTGTGCCCCGTGAGGAGGCTGTTGACGAACGGTCTCCAGGGCGGCCATCACGCGGTGCTTGAGTTCACCCGGGACCGGCACGGCCTCCGCCGCCCCGAGCCGGGCCAAGGTGGCCGTGAATTCGGCCACCTCCAGCGAGCAGGCCTGGCAGTGCTCCAGGTGCCGCTCGAAGTCCTCGCGTTCGTCGGGGTCGAGGGCGTGAGCGGCGTAGGCGCCGGTGAGCGTGTGCAGATCGGCGGTGCTCATGCGCCCACCCCCAGGCAGTCGCGCATCCGGATCAGCCCGTCGCGCATCCGTGTCTTGACGGTTCCCAGCGGAACACCGAGCAACTCCGCCACCTGCGGGTAGGTGAGGCCCCGGAAGTACGCCATGGTCAACGATTCGCGCTGCAGCTCGGTGAGGCTCTTGAGGCAGCGCCGCACCTGTTCGCGCTCCAGGCGCCCCTCGACCTGTTCGCAGACCTCGTCGAAGGCCGGCGTGTGCGACGCGGCGGCGATCCGCTTCTCCCGATCGCTGGCCGCCTGCGCGGCGCGTACCCGGTCGACCGCGCGGCGGTGGGCGATGGTCAGGACCCAGGCCATCACCTCGCCCCGTTCGGGCTGGTACTGCGCGGCCTTGCGCCACACCTCCAGCAGTACCTCCTGGGCGACCTCCTCGGACTGCGCGGGGTCACGCAGCACACGCCGGACCAGCCCGAGTACCGGACCGGAAACGACGTCGTACACGCCGCTGAAGGCGTCGCGGTCGCCCTTGGCGACCCTGCCCAGTAGCTCCTTGAGATCGGGCCGGGGCCTGCCGGGGCCCGCGAGGTGCACGACCGCGCTCATCGGGACAGCTCCTCTTCCCGATGGCCGGGAAGCCGGGCGGGCAGCGGGACGAACGACATCAGGGGTCCTCCCAGGTCGGCGGGGCGAGGGCCCGGCCGAGGCGAACGAACGGTCGTGACACTTGTCGGTTCGAAGCCGGGTTCGCGGCGGATTGGTCCGAAGCGCGACCTCACCGTCCACTGCGGCGCGGCTCCGATCCGGACGAGCACCGGGACCGCCCGGAGCGTCCCGTCCGCACCGGTGACGCCGGCCGCCGGGGCAGCCGCCGGGGCAGCCGCCGGGGCGGCCGACGCCCGGCCCCGCTTTCCGCAGGGGGACTCGCTCGATCGGGTGACGAGGGAAACGCCGCCCATCCGGCGCCCCCGGTGCGCCGAACGGCCGATGTGACACGGAAGACTTCCACCTCCCGGCGCCCCGTGCGCGACCGGACGTTCCGGTCGGCCTCGGCCGCCGTGACCGGGCTCGCCGCTGCCGCGGCGGCGATCGGCGTCGGCGAGGCGGTCGCCGCCTTCACCGGTCCGGGCACCGCCCCCGTGTACGCCGTCGGCTCGGCGGCGATCGACCTGACGCCCACGCCCCTGAAGGAATACGCGATCAGGACGTTCGGCACCGACGACAAGCCGGTCCTGCTCGGCGGGATCCACCTGACCATGGCGCTGCTCGCGGTCCTCGCCGGACTCCTGGCCCTTCACCGGCCGGTCCTCGGGGCAGCGGTGCCCGTCCTGTTCGGCGGCGTCGGTGTCCGGGCCGCGCTCTCGCGGCCCGGTGCCACGCTCGTCGACGCGGCACCCGCGGTCGCCGCCGGGGTCGCCGGAGCCTGCACGCTGTTCCTCCTGGCCCGTCTCCTGCGCGCGGCCACCGCACCCCCCACCGCCGACACCCGCACGGACGCTGCGGACCATCCGGGCTCGCCGGCCACGACGAGTCACGGGGGCGAACCCGCTCACCAGCCGGCAGGAGTGACGGGCCGGCGCACCCTGCTGGTGGCCACCAGCGGAACCATCGCGTTCGCCGCGTCGACCGGATTCGGCGGCCGCGCACTCTCCGACAGCCGCAACGACATCGTCGCCGTGCGGGCAGCCGTGCGCCTCCCACCGCCGACCACACCGCTCCCTCCGCTGCCGGCCGCCGTTCACCCCGCCGTCCCCGGGCTGTCCTCCTTCACCACGCCCAACAGCGACTTCTACCGCGTCGACACCGCACTCACCCTGCCCCGCATCGACCCCCGCCACTGGGCGCTGCGCATCCACGGAATGGTCGACCACCCCCTCCTGCTCACCTTCGACGACCTCCTGCACCTCCCGCTCGAAGAACTCGACCACACCCTGTCGTGCGTCTCGAACGAGGTCGGCGGCCACTACGTCGGCACCACCCGCTGGCTCGGCGCCTCGCTACCCGCCCTGCTGCGCCGCGCCGGAGTCAAACCCGGGGCGGACCAGCTGGTCGGCCGCTCCCAGGACGGCATGACGATCGGAACCCCGCTGGAGTCGGTCCTCGACGGCCGCCGGGCCCTTCTCGCGGTCGCGATGAACGGCGAGGTCCTGCCGGTCGCGCACGGGTTCCCGTGCCGCACCGTCGTGCCCGGCTTCTACGGCTACACCTCCGCCACGAAGTGGCTGGTCGACCTGAACGTCACGACCTTCGCCGCCTACGACCCGTACTGGGTGCGCCGCGGCTGGGACCGCCGCGGCGAGGTCCGCACCGCCTCCCGGATCGAGGTCCCAGCCCCGTTCGCCCGGGTCCCCGCCGGCGACGTGACCGTGGCGGGCACGGCCTGGGCCACCCACCGCGGGATCGCCGCCGTCGAGCTGCGCGTCGACGGCGGGCCCTGGCAGACGGCGCAGCCGGCCGCCGACGCCGGACCCGACCTGTGGCGCCAGTGGACCCATACCTGGAGCGGCGCGACTCCCGGCACCCACCGCATCGAGGTCCGCGCCGCCGACGCGTCCGGCGCCGTCCAGACCGAGCAACGCGCCGCCCCCTACCCGGCCGGCGCGACCGGCTGGCACAGCACCGTCGTGACCGTCACCTGACCTGCGCCGTCCCGAGGGCCGCCGCACCGAGCGGCCCCCCGAAGTTCCGGGCCGGACGCGCTCCCGCCCGGATGACCACAGCCCCATTTCGCCCACCATGCCTTCGAGGAGACACCCCATGTCGCTGACCCGCATCCGCCGCTCGTCCACGGCCGCCGTCCTGACGGTCGGGGCACTGGCCCTGAGCCTGAGCGCCTGCAGCAGCGCCGGCAGCCGTACGGTGGCGGACAAGGCCTCCGCGTCCGCCGTCGGCTCGCAGGCCGCAGCCGCCGCCGCAGGGGCAGCCGCGACCGCAGCTGCGACCGCTCCCGCTCCCGCTCCCACCGAGCAGACGGCGGGCGGGCCGTTCGGCGCGGCGTGTGCTGCGGTGCCGAAGGACGGTGCGGGTTCGTTCGCCGGCATGGCCCAGGATCCGGTGGCGACCGCGGCGTCGAACAATCCGATGCTGTCGACGCTGGTGAACGCGATCAAGCAGGCCGGCCTGGTCGACACGCTCAACTCCGCGCAGAACATCACCGTCTTCGCGCCGACCGACGACGCCTTCGCCAAGCTCCCGAAGGCGACTCTGGACGCGGTCCTCGCCGACAAGGACAAGCTCACCAAGATCCTCACCTACCACGTGACCCCGAACCGTCTCGCGCCGTCCGCCCTCCCGGGCAGCCACAGGACCCTGCAGGGCGGCGACCTCATGGTCTCCGGCTCGGGTGAGGACTTCACGGTGAACGGCAATGCCAAGGTCCTGTGCGGCAACGTCCGGACCGCCAACGCCACCGTCTACGTCGTCGACACCGTTCTCATGCCCGCCTCCTGACACGAACGCACCCCGGCCGCCGCTCGCCCGGGAGCGGCGGCCGGGCCGCACCCGCTCCTCTCCACTCCGCACGCGGGTCCCGGCAGGTCGGGTCCAGTGCCCACCAAACCGGCGGCCGGATGCCCCCGAACACCTGGTAGGAAGCGCGCGGTCGCGCTACGGACGATCCCGTCACGCCGGACCGGCCGGCCGCCCGTGCCGCGCAAAGCCCCTCCTTCGAGGAACCCATTCGTCATGAAAGTACGACATCTCGCAGCACCCGTCCTGGCCGCCGTCCTGCTGGGTGCAGGCGGCGCACCGGCTTTCGCACACGAGGGCCCCGGCAGCGACGAGGGCCGAGCATCGGCCCCCTTCCACGCCTCGGCCTTCCTCGCCCCGCGGGGTTCGGTCCACACCCTGGCCATCCTGCTGCCCGTCCCCACCAACCACGTCCACGGCATCGGTACGGCCACCGTCGTGCTCAACAGCGACAACACGGCCCGCATCACCGTCAGCGCCACCGGCCTGCTCAACGGCGCGCCGCACGCCATGCACATCCACGAGAAGGGCAACGGCGAGTGCCCCGACGCCGACGACGCGGGCCTCCACAACGGCCACCGCGCCATCAGCACGACCGACGGTCTGCCCTCCTACGGCCCCATCGGCACCTCGCTGACCACCACCGGTGACACCAGTCCCGGCAGCGCCCTGGCCGTCGACCGCTTCCCGTCCACCGGTACGTTCCACTACAGCCGCACCGTCCAACTCACCTCCGACGTCGCCCAGCAGGTCCGGCAGGACAACGCGGTCGTCGTCGTGCACGGCATCGACTACAACGGCAACGGCCGTTACGACAACGTCCTCGGCCCGAGCGAACTCAACCCCGCCTTCCCCCAGGAAGCCACCGCACCGGCCCTCTGCGGACCCCTGCACTGAACGGCCCCCGCCCCACCGGTCCGTCCACCGGACACCTGCCGTCCGGCGGACGGCCACGGCGGTCCGACCGGTGTCCGCACTGCCGTCCCGGCCGGCCCCGGCAGTGTGCGATCAGCAGCGGCCCGAACGCGCCACAGACCGATCGGCCCGATTCGTACGAGGAGAACCCGGACTCGATGAGGGGCCCCCATACCGCCCTGCCACCCGTCGCGTTGGAGGTCCTGCATGTGCCGGCCCGAATGCGGGTGGCAGTCCTGCTCCTGCCCGGGGGACGCAGCGAGGACCGCACGGCACCGACCAGGCTCGACCTCCCGGCGCGCCGGATGACGCCCTTCGCCCGCGCGCTGCGCCGTCGACTGCCCGGCGACGTGGTGCTGACGGCTCGTGTCCGCTACCGGTATCGCGGATGGAACGGCCAGGACGCCCACCCCGTCCAGGACGCGGGCCGCGCCCTGGAGGAGCTGGCCTCCTTCGCTCCCGGGCTGCCGGTCGTCCTGATCGGCCATTCCATGGGAGGCCGCGCCGCGATCGCCGCGGCGGGCCGTCCGCAGGTGCGGGGCGTGGTGGCGTTGGCGCCCTGGTGCCCGCCCGGCGATCCCGTCGACCAGCTGGCCGGACGGAGTCTGGTGGTTCTTCACGACAGGCGCGACCGCGTGACCTCGGCCGTCGAGTCGTTCGCGTTGGCGCGCCGAGCGGCGGCGGCCGGGGCACGTGTGGAGCTGGTCCCGATGCCGCGCGGGCGGCACGCCATGCTGCGGAACGCGTCGATGTGGCACCGGCTCACGGTCGAGGCGGTCGCGTCGGTACTGACCGGAGTGCCCCTGCTGCCCGCCGCGAGCAGCAGGGGATGACGGGGTCGCCACCACCGACGCCGCTCCCTTGCCGGGCCTCCCCCGAACACCGGCGAGCGCTGAACGCGGAACCCTCGAACGTCACTTCGGGCGCATGCCGGCAGCACCAGGGTGCCGTCGTGATCTCCACCGACCCCGCTTCCGGCCCCGGCCGGCTCAGCTGCCGCATCCGCTTCGCACACATGGCGAGTGGCGGCAACGTCCTGCTGCATCCAGTCGGTGTCCCTGAACCAGGCCGACGACCGCGCGACCGCCTTGCAGATGGCGCCGGCCCGAGAGCGCCGGCCCGAGGGCGCCGGGAGGAGAAGGTCCGTGCCCGCCCGATGCGGAGACCCTGGCGACCCGGCTACGGCGCAGGCCGGCTGCCCGGGGGAGTGCCGGCCCGGGAACCCGTGTCGCGACTGCCGTCAGCGGGCCCCCGAGCCGCCCTGGCGCAGCGCGTCCAGCGTGGTGCCGCGCTTGCGCCGCACCAGTGCGCGCAGGGTGCCGACGTTGCGGTAGCCGACCCTGGTGGCGATCGCCTCGGCGCTCAGTGCGGTGGTGCGCAGCAGGAACGTCGCCTCGTCGAGGCGGACCTCCTGGACGAAGTCCAGCGGTGTCATGCCGAGTACGGCCTGGGCGGTGCGCTGCAGGGTGCGTTCGCTGACGCCCAGCTCCCGGGCGGCGACGGCGAGCGGCGGGGGGTCGGCCAGTCGGGCGCGCACCCAGCGCTCGAAGGCGGTCATCATCGGGTCGGCCTGGGCCAGCAGCGTCGGCACGGCGAAGGCGGCCTGGGAGGGCCGGTCACCGATCAGCAGGTAGCGGGCGACGCTGTCGGCCAGCTCCGGGCTGTGGCGGCGTACCACCCACAGCGCGAGGTCGATGTGGGCGAAGGCGGCGCCGGCGGTGGTGGCCCGGCCGTCCTGGACGAGGGTTCGGGACTCGTCCAGCAGCACGCCCGGGTAGCGGCTGCGGAAGGACGGCCCCAGCCACCAGCTGGTGGTGGCCCGCAGGCGGTCGAGTGCCCCGGTCTCGGCCAGGAAGAACGTACCGGTGCAGGCCGCGCCGACCGGAGTGCCGGCTTCGGCCAGCCGCCCGCCGAGCTCCAGTGCCCAGGCGTTGGCGGATGATCGGACGGCCGTCAGCACCCCGTCGGGCGTCTTGAAGCCGACCGCGGGCATCAGCAGCAGATCGGGCTGGTGCGGCAGTTCCCCGGCGGGCACGGTCGCCAGGGTGAGGTTGTTGCCGGTGCGCACCTCGGTGCCCGCCCCGACGACGGTCATCGTGAACGGCGGCGCCTCCTCGCTCTGAAGGCGTACCGCGTTCGCCGTGTTGAGGACGTCGAGGACGGCGGAGAGCCCGGAGTCGAAGATGCCGTCGACGGCCACCATGGCGATATGCATGTCGGAAACGGTAACCGACGTGTCGTTTCCGCCACTCGCGGGTCGGTTTTCGGCCCCATAGCTTGTAATTCGAGCCGGAACGCGGGATGCGTCCGGCCGAACCGGGCCCATCACACAGGGCCCGTCACGACACGAGGGAGACCCCCGATGACGCTCAAGCTGGGTGTACTGGCCCTGCTCACCGCCAAGCCCGGCAAGGAGGCCGAGGTGGCCGCCCTGCTGGACACCGCGCGGGACATCGCCGCCGAGGAGGGCCGGACCCAGGTCTGGTACGCCTTCCAGGTCGACAGCTCCACCTTCGGCATCTTCGACGCCTTCGCCGACGACGCCGGCCGCCAGGCCCACCTGACCGGCCGCATCCCCGCCGCCCTCGCCCAGGTCGGTCCGGACCTCCTTGCCGCCGACCCCGACATCCGCCTGATCGACATCCTCGCGGTCAAGTAGCCCTTCCCCGGCCGCGGTCCCACCCGCCCGGCACCGGCGCCGTCCCGGGGAGCCCGGACCCCGCGACGGCGCCGCCCGTGATTCGCGACCGTCGGCAGCTCGGACCCCCTGACGGTCCTGCCAAGGCACCGGCAGGAGGTGGCTGACCCCGCGGACGCGGCGAGGACCCTCTGCGACCCGCGAGGGTGCTGCGGCTGCTCGCGTCCAACCCGTCGCGTGGGCACCGGGTGGGCACGCTGTGTCCGCAGGTACGACGAGCGGACGGGCGTGACCACGGGGAGCATCATCGCGGCCGTCATCCGCCACCACAGGGCCACGGATCCGAACAGGTCGCGCCCCATCGTGCCCGGCCCGGGCGCCGTGCCCGACGAGCACCGATCTGCACGCGGTGGTTCCGGCGAGCGCTCGCAAGGGAGTCGGGACCGCGGTGGGGGCGGGCTCGTCACGTGTGGAAGCGGACGCGGATCGCGAGGGCATCCTCGGCGAGTTCGTCGAGATAGCGGTCGGCGAAGTCGAAGTACCGCGCACCGACGAGGACTTCGGGGTCGGACGACGAGCCGGTGCCGTCGATCCACTCGCCGTCCAGGGTGAGCAGCACGCCGGGCGTCACCGCGCGGGCGACCGTGCGGCGGACGAACTGCTCACGGGTGTGGGCGTAGTGGCCGACCGGATCGGACATGCCGGTCCACCGGCGGGCTCGCTCGTCGCTCGCCCACAGGGCGACCGCGGCCCGGACGACCGGCTGCTCGCGGTACGCGGCCCAGGCCGTCGCACCGTCGCAGGCCCGCTCGTTCATGGCACTCAGGGTCAGCGCGGGCTCGAAGCCGGCACTGAAGGCGACCCAGCGGTCCCAGTCGGCGCCGGCCTGGTCCGCCACGGGCGCGCGGTCGACATCCAGGTCGAGCAGGCCGCGCGGCCCGCCGTCGCAGCGCCCGGCCGGCTGCGGCGGGCGCGGTCGGCCGTCGAGCTCGAACGGGTTGCGGATCAGCCGCGGATCGGCCTCGTGTCCGGCGCGGACCGCGAAGCCGTCCGCTCTGTACCCGCCGTAGATGTGCCACCACTGCCATTCGCCCTGCCAGACGCCGCCCGGCGGGATCTCGGCGTCGTTCCAGAACGGCGCCATCGCGGCGGCGAGCGCCTCCATGACGTCGGCGGGGTCGGTCGGGGGCAGGCAGGCGGTGATGATCTCTCGGGACATGGACCAGCCTTCGTGCGCGGGTTGCCCACCGTAGCCAAGCCCGTGGGTCCGTGAAAGGCGTTTTCGGACTGCCCGGCGGGCGGGAACGCCTGCCCCAAGGCCCTGTCCGCCCGGCGTGGACCGGCCAGCCCGGCCCCGGCTGTCGATCTGCTGATCGACGAGGCCTACCGACTCAGTCCCACCACAGCACGACGAGCAGACCCCCCCGGGCTGCCTCCGCATAGAAGTCGCACAGCGCACCGAAGTGGCCCAGCAGGTACTCCGTCGGATCGCCGATGAACCCGTAGCCGAGCGTGGACCCCGCGCCGCTGTCCAGGACCGACCGGAGGATCGCCTGCATGTCGATCCCTCCGAGCAGCGCCGACACCTCGGCAACTGCCTCCGGAACGAGGGCAGTCGGAGCGGAGTTGCTGAAGAAGGCGATCGCGTGCGGGCCCGCGTCGAGGAAGTCCAGATCGATGCCGCCGTCGCCATCGGTCGCGCGCTTGAGCGCCCCCAGGCGGACGGCGTCGAGCCCCGTCAGCTCGCAGGCACGCTCCAGCATGGAGGGCGCCCAGTCCAGATCCAGACAGTCCACGGACGGCGGATCCCAGTGATGGTTTCCGTCGGGCGATTCCGCGGCTGACCGGCGGCAGGCGGCGAGGTACTCCGCCGTGACTCGGGCAAGTTGCTGGGTGACAGCCATGACGGCAGTATCCCGACACTGTCCACCGGATTTGCCGCCACTTCCTCGGGGGCCTGTCGGCCAGGAAGCGCGGCATCTCCCATGCAGCTATCGGCGCCTGGTGACCACGGCCCTTGTCGCCGGCACCTGGCATGATCCTGGGCCCGGAGGTCGTCATGCGCAAGGACGTCGGGAGATTCGCCGAGCTGGCCGGCGTGAGCTGTGATCCAAGCGAGCCGGTGTTGCCGTGGGCCCGTTCACGAGAGGAGGTGGGGTTCGAATTCCCCGCCGACTACCGAGAGTTCATTGACACGTTTGGCCCAGGCGACCTGCGAGGCTACCTCCACGTCGGTGCTCCGTGGACTTTCCACGGATCGCCCCAGGCTGGGCCGGCTTTCCGTCAGTTCCTGCGTTCAACGACGGATGATCTGGGACCTGTCTTCCGGGGAATGCGGCAGGACGATCCGGCGCTCTGCCCGTATCCGTTCCTACCCGAGCCGGGCGGGCTGCTCTGCTGGGGCGCAACGGTGCAGGGAGACCACTTCTTCTGGCTGACCAGTGACCCGGATCCCATGGAATGGCCCGTCGTCGTCTGGTTCCGCGGCCAGTTCCCGAAAACGCCGTGGCGGAAGTACGAGATGCGCTTCGTCGCCTTCCTCCTCCATGCACTCTCCGGCGCGGACAGGGACCTTCACGACCTCCTCGACTGGCCGGCGGAACCGATCTGGAGGCGTACCTCCGAGGAGGATCACCGAGGGTAGGGGCCACAGGACGTGGACCAGAGCCTGATACCTGGAATCTGTCGGTGAGTTCGGGCAACGGTCGTCGCCCTGCGCGGCAGGAAACGTCGCCGAGAATCGGCAGCACCGTTGTGTCGTGCCGGCGGCCCTGCAACAACAAGGCCGCCCGCCGCCCCGGACGGTAGGCCGTCCTCTTCCTCCGCTCACAACGGGAGCGAAAACCCCGTGCCCTCATGCGTCGGGCCGAGCAGAATCGCCGTATGACGGACATGCGGGCGTTCCGGGATGCGATCACCGGCTGGGCGGCGGGAGGGCCGGGTGGGCCCGCGGGCGAGCTGGCCGGGCGACTGCGGGTAAGGACGGTGGTGCTGTTGGAGGGGCCGAGTGATGTCGCGGCCGTCGAGGTGCTGGCCGCGCGCCACGGTCGAGACCCGGAGTCCCGGGGTGTGTGCGTCGTTTCGATGGGCGGGGCGATGAACGTGGGCCGGTTCGCCGGCCTGCTGGGGCCGACGGGGCTGGGCCTGCGCCTTGTCGGGCTGTGCGACGAGGGCGAACAGGGCTTCTACCAACGCGGCTTCGAACGGGCCGGCGAGCCGCTGGACGGCATCTTCGTGTGTGCGGCGGACCTGGAGGACGAACTCATCCGGGCGCTGGGCGTGCCACGGGTCGTGGAGATCGTCCGGGCCGAGGGCGACCTCCCGGCCTGGCGCATCTTCGTCCGCCAGCCTGCCCAGCAGGACCGGCCGCCGCACCGGCAGATGCGCCGCTTCCTGGGCACGAAGAAGGGCCGCAAGATCCGCTACGGCCGCCTCCTGACCGAGGCCCTCGACCCGGACCGCGTCCCCGCCCCCCTCCAGGCTCTGCTCCGACATCTTTGACGGCAGTGGATCGCCAGGGGGCGGGGGCCCCGGCCGGGGAAGGGGCCGGGGCCCTCGCGGGTGGTGGGTCTGTCGGTTGAGCTGTGGCGATCTGATCAGGGGTTCACGGTCACGATGATGCTTTCGGGGCTGCCGCTGTTGTCCTGGTAGACCGAGTCGCCGCTGTAGACGGCGGTGACGGTGTGGGGGCCGGGGGTGCGGAAGGCGGTGACGAGGCCGGCGGCGGCGCAGTTGCCGAGGGAGAGGACCAGGCGTGAGGTGCCCAGGGTCGTGCCGGTGGTGGTGTCGGTGAAGGTGACGGTGCCGGTGGGCCGGGTGGTAGATCCGCCGCCGGGGCAGATCAGGTCGCTGAGCACGACCGGCACGCCGGTGCGGGTGCGCTGGGGCATCGCTCTCAGGAAGGTGGTGACCGGCTTGCCCACGACGTAGGTGATGATCACCTGGCCGTTGTGGTTCGCCGTTCCGACGGTGGAGGTGCTGAAGCTGGTGCCGGTCCCGGCCGGGGCGGTGAAGCTGCTGCCCCCGCCGCCTGCGCCGCCACTGCCCGTGAGGCCCAGGTTGTTGACGGTGGCGCTTCCCCCGCCCCCGCCGGCGAAGTACCCGCCGCCCCCGCCGCCGCCGGCACCGATGACGGTGAGGGCGCAGCCGCTGCCGATGCTGCCACCGGTGCCACCGGTGCCGACCGTGGTGCCGCTGAACCCGCTGCCAGGACCGCCCGCCGTCGTCGAACAGAGCGGAGCGGTGCCGGCGGCCCCGCCGGCGCCACCGGTGGTCGTGCTGGTGCTGCCCCCGCCGCCGCCCTTCCCCGCTGAGGCCCCGGGGCCGGTGGCGGTTCCGTCGGTCCCGGCGGTGGCGTCCGGCGTCCCGCCGTTGCCGCCGTTGCCCCCGGCCGAGCTTCCTCCGGTGCCGCCGGCGGCACCGCCGCCCCCGGCGACGGCCAGCAGGGAGCCGCCCGCGCTGACGCTGGAGGCTCCGCCCCCGCCCGGGCCCTCGTACTTGAAGTTCGGGGCCGGGTAACTGCCGCCGGGGGCGCCGCCGTTGAACCCGCCGGCGCCTCCCGTACCGGTGCCGTTGCAGCCCTTGCCGCCGGCGCCTCCGACGTCGATGGTGAGCGTCGTCGGGGCGGTCGTCTGGGGGAGGGTGGTGACCACCCGTGCCCCCGTCCCGCCCGTTCCCGTGGTGGTGCAGGCGGTGCCGGTGTTGTCGCCACCGCCGGCGCCGTCGGCGGTGATCGTGATCACCGCGTTCGCCGGGACGGCGAGGGTCTGCGCGGCGCCGGTGTAGGTGAAGGTGTACGTCGGGTCGGCCCCGTGGGCCCCTGCCGGAGTGGTGGAACCCGCGGCCCCCGTCGGTGCGGCGGTCGCGGGTACCAGGCCCGTCCCGGACAGGGCCAGGCACAGGCCCGCCACCGCCCCTGCCCGCCGCCACTGCTCACGAGCGCGGGTACCTGCGCGGGCTCGGCTTCGTCCGGCTGTCACGCGGTCGGCCGGTTGTCCTGGGGTGTGGTCTGTGATCACCGATGTCTCCTGACGTGAATGGCTTGGGGTGGGACCGTCGGCGGCCGCGGGACAGCGGGGCGAGCCGCAGCCAGATCGGTCACTCATCGTTATGACATATGTACGTCAGGTGGCGAAGTGTCGCGCTCTGCGACACCGGATCACGTGTCCTGCCGACGAGCCGTCACTCCGACCGGCTCCGGCCCGCATCCGGAGCACCACGGCCGCCGACCGGGTGGCTGCGGGCCGGAACAGCACAGCCCGAACGGTGCTCAGGTCCGACACGGCCGGGTTCCCCCGAACGACACGGGGCAAGGAGGACGGGTGACGTTTCCGGCAGCGCGCCTTCGGACCGGAGTGCCGAGCCGTGTCCGCAGCCGAATGCCTGCTAACTGTGACCGTTGGACGGGCCGGCGGACCGCTCCCGTCCGACGACGGCGCGCGCGAAGGGAAACACCTGTGGAGTCTCTGCGTACGAGGATCACCGCCCTGCTGGGCGGACTCCTGGTGGTCCTGGCTGCCGGCGTGCTGCTGCCGGGCACCGCCCACGCGACAAGCAGGGTCAGGACCGTTCCCACGGACTATCCGACGATCCAGGCCGCCGTCGACGCCGCGCAGCCGGGCGATGAGATCCGTGTCCGCCCGGGGACGTACCGCGAGCAGCTGTTCGTCGGCAAGGACCTGAGGATCAGCGGTGCGGGGGCGGACACGACGAGGATCCTTGCACCTGCTGTCCTTGCTCCGGGTGAGGACGGTGGAACCTCGATCGTCGAGATCCACGGGGGCGCGAGGGTGGCGATGTCCCGGTTGGCGGTCAGCGGTCCGGGCTCGGGTACGTGCGCGAGCGGCGCCCTCGGCTCGGGGATCCGGGTCCTGAGCGGCGGCCACCTGGACCTGAACAACGCGGCGGTCTCGCACATCACGGACACGCCCGCCGCGCCCTGCCCGCACAGCGCCGTCGGGATCTTCGTCGGCGACTTCCCGACGGGCACCGGTTCGGCGACGATCCGCAACTCCCGTATCAGCGACTACCAGGGCTCCGGCGTCACCGTCCTCAACACCGGATCCTCCGTCAGCGTCCTGGAGAGCGAGGTGACCGGCCACCCGACGATTTCCACCGACGGGATCGGTTTCGTCCTGGGTGCGACCGGCACGGTGGCCCGGAGCACGATCACCGACAACGCCTGTCGCCCGTCGGACAGCCAGTGCGGCCCCGACTTCTTCAGCCAGACCCAGCACGCCGGAATCGTCGCCGGCGCGCCGGGCACGGTCATCACCGGGAACTCGGTGAACCGCAATCAGGTCGGCATCTATGCCGTCGGATCGGCGGACCTCTCCCGGAACTCGCTGACGGACAACGACTACTTCGGGATGGCCCTCCAGGACGGCACGTTCACCGTCCGGCAGCACCGGATCGAGGGCGGTGTCGGCGGCGTGGCCGTGATCGCCGCCACGGCGGACACCACGGCGACGCTCGACCGGGTGTCCATCCGGCGGACGTCGGGTGCGCCGGTCCAGACCTTCGAGTGCTGCGGCTTCACCGCGACCGCGACCACACGCCGGTAGCGCTGCCGGGAGGTCGGCGGGGACTGTCCGAGGTGTACGTCCGGCTGGTGATCGGGCGAGGCCGGACGTGGTCGAGTCCTGGCCGGGATGCGGTGATCACGCCCGTCGGCGGGATCATCGCGTCCATCGTCGGCTGTGTCTCAAGCGGCGGGGGAGCCTCCGTCGAGGACGCGCACCGCAGTCCGTTCCGTCTCGACGCCGCCGGTTCGTGCCAGTTCCTCCAATGCCCGGCGATCTGCCCACCCGCACACCGCCCGTAGGTCGCGGGTGAGATCGAATCCGAGCTCCTGGGCAACCCCGTCCGAGATCACCAGGGCATCCGCTCCGCGCCTGTCGGGGGCACGGACCGTCAGGGCCGGGGTCGCAACCTACTGGCCCGACCCCGGCTCTTCCTTGCGGACACCCCAGGAGCGGCATGGGTGGGGTGTCGTGTTCTGCCGGGTCCCTGACCGCTCCAGATTTTGCGTGCGTCGAGCACGCTTTTCCGCTACAGTCATAAGCGTGCTTCAGGCACGCATCTTCGTTCGATCCGCAGTGGGACGCCCCCGCACCCAACCGAAGGAATCCCCGTGACCCACACCGACGTCCGCGCCGCCCTCACCGACCTCCTCCTCGCCCCCGGCCTCGACCTCGACGAAGCCGCCGACCGGCACTTCGCCCCCGACTACCGCCAGCGCACCGACGGCGAATGGGCCGACCGCGCCGAGTTCCTCGACCACATCGCCCACCTGCGCACCGTCGTCGCCGACGGCTCCGTCGAGGTCCACGACGAACTCACCGCCGGCAACCGCTACGCCGACCGCCACACCATGACCGTCGTCAAGACCGACGGAACCACCGTCCGCATGGAGGTCTACCTCTTCGGCGAGTTCGCCCCCGACGGCCGCTTCCGCCGCATAGAGGAGACCACCCTCATGCTCGAAGGCACCGACGGCGACCGAAACCTCGGCAGCGCCCGCTGAACCACCCGACCACGGCCGGGCACCACGCCCGGTGCCCGGCCCGCCGTCGTCCCGGCGCATGGTTCGGAAAGTCGCTCGAAAAGTGAGAGGAAGTGGTTGTCATGCTCGACGTGCTCATCGCCGGGGCCGGCCCGGTGGGGCTCTGGCTCGCCGCGGAGTTGCGCCTGCACGGGGTGGAGGTGACCGTCGTGGAACGCCGGGCGGCACCGGACGGACGGTCGCGCGCGGTCGGCATGCAGGCCGGCACGCTGGACACCTTCGCCACCCGCGGCCTCGCGGAGCGGTTCATCGAACGCGGCACCCCGGTGCCGACCGGCCACTTCGGCGCGGCGACCACCCGGCTGGACTTCTCCACGACCGGGGCGGTGCACCCCTTCATGCTGGCGCTCGGCCAGTCCGTCACCGAACAGCTCCTGGAGGAGCACGCGGTCGCCGTGGGCGCCCGCGTGCTGCGCGGGGAGGAGGTCGTCTCGCTCACGCAGGGGCCGGACGCCGTCGAGGTGGTGATCCGGGCCGGCGGCACCCACCGGACCGTGCAGGCCCGCTGGGTCGTGGGGTGCGACGGCACCCGCAGCGCCGTGCGCCAGGCCGCCGGCATCGACTTCCCCGGTCAGGACACCACCATGACCGGGTGGCTCGCCGACGTCGAACTCGACGATCCGCCCACCGGGCCGCTCTCCGCCACCGGACCGGCCGGCTCGTTCCTGGCGGCCCCGATCGGCGACGGCGTCCACCGCCTGGCGGGCCTCTCCACGGCCACCATGCACCACGGCACCGGCGAACCGCTGACCCTGGACGAGGTGCGCGAGCAGACCCGCGCACTGCTGGGACGGGACCTGGGGATCCGCAACCCCCGGTGGCTCTCGCGCTACGGCAACGCCACCCGCCAGGCCGCGCGGTACCGGGCCGGACGGATGCTGGTGGCCGGGGACGCGGCGCACATGTTCTTCCCGGCCGGCGGGCAGGGCATGAACCTCGGCATCCAGGACGCCACCAACCTGGGCTGGAAGCTGGCCGCCACCCTCCAGGGCCGGGCGCCCGACGGACTGCTCGACAGCTACGAGACGGAGCGCCGGCCGGCCGCCCGCGCCGTCATCGACAACACCCGCGCGCAACTCGCCCTGTTCGCCGCGGCGAACCCGGAGCAGATAGCCCTGCGCGAGGTCTGGTCCGCCGCACTCACCGAACCACGGACCAACCACCGGTGGGCCCGCCGGATCGCCGGCTTCGACGACCCGATACCGGCCGACACCCAGCCCGGCGGGCACCCGCTGAACGGCACCCGGCTGGCCGGTCTCGCCCTGGACATCCCGGCCGGTGCGCCCACCGCCCACCCGTTGATGCACCACGGCCGACCACTGCTGCTGGACCTCGGCGGGACTCGGACGCCGTGCCCGACGGACGGCCTGGAGCAGCGCGCGGGAACCGTCAACACCGGTGCTGCACAAGTGATTTGGCGGGACGTCACTGCCGTGCTCATCCGGCCGGACGCCCGGATCGCCTGGGCCAGTACCGACACCGACCCGCAGCGCCGGGCCGCGGACTGCCTCGCCACCCTGCGCACCCTGTGCCGCTGAACGCCGCTCGGCGGGACCGCCGCCGCGTTCCGCCCCGGGGTACCTGCCTGCCCGGGGCGGCAGGAAGCGTCGGCGCGGTGTCGGCGCCTGGGTGCTTGCTCCGAGCCGCAGTTGTGCCCCCGATCCGGGGTTGCCGGCGAAGGCCGGTCCCGGGGGACCGGCGGCGTGAACCGTCGGTGTGTCAGATCGGAGCGAGGCCGGGGCTCGGACTGCGTGGTCCACAGTGGCGGAAAGACACCGGGCCGACCGGCCCTCGCCCCTCCTGGAGTGGATCGTGACGTTCGCACTGTCGCCTGCTGCCGACCGGCCGGGCTCCACACGCAGTCACCGCACCGGTCCGCGAGGGCGCCGGGGCCAGGTCCTGGCCGTGACCGCCGGGGTGTTCTGCGCGGCCGTGGCCCCGGTGGCCCTGTCCGCGCCCGCGCACGCGCAAGGCACCTGCACGACCACGGGTCCCACCACCACCTGCACGTTCGCCTTCACCGGCGCCGAGCAGACGTTCACCGTCCCGGCCGGCGTCACACAGGTCGACGTGTCGGCGATCGGCGCGGCCGGCGGCACGGAAGGGCTCGGTGGCGCGAGCGGCGGCCATGGCGCCCAGGTGTCGGGCACGCTCACCGGGCTGTCCGGCGGACAGACGCTCTACGTCGAAGTCGGGGGCACCGCCACCGGCGGATCCTGCTACCCGAACACGCTGTGCGTCGGCGGCTTCAACGGCGGTGGCAGTTCCCACTTCGGCGGCGGCGGAGGCGGAGCCTCCGACATCCGCACCCAGCCCCGCACCGTCCCCCTCACCACCACCGACTCCCGTCTCATCGTGGCTGCGGGCGGCGGTGGGGCCGGTGAAGCCGCCCAGAGCCCCTGCGCGGGAAGCCCGGGCGGGGACGCCGGCCAGCCGGGCACGGACGGGGCCTGCAGTGGGGGCATCGGCGGCGGAGCGGGCGCGGCCACGCACGGCGGTACCGGTGGTGCCGGAGGCGGCGGGACAGCCTCCGGCACGCCCGGCATGCTGGGCACCGGCGGCGACGGCGGCCAGAACACCGGCGGCGGAGGCGGCGCGGGCTTCTACGGCGGCGGCGGAGGCGGCAACATCAACCCCCTGGTCACCCCGGCCGGGAGCGCGGGTGGTGGAGGCGGTGGCTCGTCCCTCGTGCCCGCCGGCGGCACCGGCCCCACGGCGACCAGCGCCGCCGCGGGCATCACCATCAGCTACCTCGCCCCGGGCAAGCCGGTGACCACGGTCCTGACCGCCATGCCCCAACGCACCCGAACCGGCCTGCCCGTCGTCCTCAGCGACCTGATCTGCCCCGGTCGCGGCTCGACCACCACGCCCACCGGAACCGTCACCTTCACCGACACCACCACCCAGACCACCCTCGGCCGCTCCCGCCTCGTCCTCTCCCTCGGCAACTGCGCCGCCGCCGGCCTCGTCACCGCCTTCCGCACCACCGGCGCCCACACCATCACCGCCGTCTACAGCGGCGACACCGTCTACCAGGGCAACAGCGGCAACCCCGAGAGCATCACCGTGACCGTGAACCCCCGATAGAACCACCCGCCGCCTCGCCCAAGGCCCGCGTGCTTTCCCGGGATTGCCGCGCGGTGCCGCGTGGTGCTGCGCCCGCTTCTCCCGGCCGCGCGGGCCCCGTCCCCCGGCCGGCTTCGGCGTGCCGCCTGCCCCGACTCCCTCAAGACCACCCTGCTCCCGCTACGCGTCCCGACGGGCTGGAACGTCGGGCCCGGCCTGCTGTCCGGGGGTGGGCTGTGGGCGGCGCTTCGACACGGTCGTACCGATCTGAGGTGCAGGAGTCGCCTGGGGATTGTGGCCGGTTCCGGCTCTCAGTGCGCGATGCGCTGTCGACAGCAGCGGGTGACTGTGTGGATGCTGCTTGTCGTTGTCATATGCGGAATCCGATCGGCCAGAGGGCGACGCAGCGGGCCGTCCCGCACAACCGCAGCGCACAACCGCAGCGCACAACCGCAGCGTACGGAAACGGCCTGTCCGACCGAACGTCAGCGAAAGGACCATCCCATGGACGCCACCACGCTCATCGCACGGAACGACTACCGGCTGTTCAAGCAGGGACGCCTGGCTGTCATCGACACCCAGAAGAGCAACGCCGTCACCTTCGACGGGAAGCTCGCCGACCACGGCACCTATCGCAACATCCCGGAGGACTTCAAGCTGGGCATCGACGCCGCCACGTTCTTCGGCTACAGCGACTACCGCCTGTTCCGCGGCGACCAGCTCGTGGTGATCAACACCGAGAACGGCAACCAGATCAGCTACCAGGGCGCCATCGCGGGCCACGGCACGTACAGCAACATCCCCGAGGACTTCAAGCGGGGCATCGACGCCACCACGCTGATCGGACGGAACGACTACCGGCTCTTCAAGGGCGACCAGCTGGTCGTCATCGACACCGAGAACGGCAACCGGGTCACCTACTACGGCCCCATCGCCGACCACGGCACCTACCGCAACATCCCGGCGGACTTCAGGCGGGGCATCGACGCCGCCACGTTCTTCGGTTACAGCGACTACCGCCTGTTCCGCGGCGACCAGCTCGTGGTCATCGACACCCAGAACGGCAACTCGCTGTCCTACCAGGGCGCCATCGCCGACCACGGCACCTACCAGAACCTGTCGTCGTTCTGGACCAGCTGACCGCACCGGCCCTGAGCCCGGGCCAGGCACGCCTGACGGGCGGCGTCGGCACTTGTCGTGCCGGCGCCGCCGCTCATGGCGTGCGCGGCGTACGGGCTGCAGGCCTCGCCTCGGCTCGGTCCGCCGGGTGGCGCCGCCGCGCCCGGCTACCGCCGTCGGTCCGTCAGCGCCTCGGACGACGCGTCCCATTGATGCGGCACCGGTGGGAGGGACGACGGTGCGTCCGCCCCGTCCTGCTGGAGCGAGACCGTGCGCGTGGGCGCGGGGATCGAGATGCCCTCCGTCCGGTACCGGCGGTGCAGGCGCTTGATGAACTCGTGCTTGATCCGGTACTGGTCGCTGAACTCGCCGACGCCCAGGATGACCGTGAAGTTGATCCTGGAGTCCGCGAAGGTGTGGAAGCGGACGGCGGCCGCGTGGTCGGGCACGCCGCCGCTGATGTCGGCCATCACGCTGTCGACCACGTCGAGGGTGACCCGCTCCACGTGCTCCAGGTCGCTGTCGTAGCCGACCCCGACCTGGACCAGGATCGACAGCTTCTGCTCGGGCTGGGAGTAGTTCGTCATGTTCGTCCGCGCCAGGCGGCCGTTGGGGATGATCACCAGATTGTTCGACAGGTTGCGCACCACGCTGTTGCGCCAGTTGATGTCGACGACGTACCCCTCCTCCCCGCTGGTGAGCCGGATGTAGTCACCCGGCTGGACCGTCTTCGAGGCGAGGATGTGCACACCCGCGAAGAGGTTGGCGAGGGTGTCCTGCAACGCCAGCGCGACGGCGAGACCACCCACGCCGAGGGCGGTGACCAGCGGGGCGATGGACACCCCGAGGGTCTCCAGGGCCACGAGAACGCCCATCGACAGCACCACGATCCGGGTGATGTTGACGAAGATCGACGCGGACGCCGCGACACCGGTCCGGGACGCGGCCACCGACTGCACCAGCCCGGCCACGACCCGGGCCGCGCTGAACGTCGCGATGACGATGAGCACGGCCGTCAGCGACTGGTCGACCAGCCCCCCGACCCGCGCGGTGAGCGGCAGGGCCGAAGCGGCCACCGCGACCCCGGCGATCACGGCCGCCCAGGGGACGATGGTGCGCAGTGCGTCGACGATGATGTCGTCCCCGCTCCACTTCGTCCTGCTCGCGTGCTTGCCCAGCCACTTCATCAGGGCCCGTAGCACCAGGCCGGCGACACAGCCGGAGGTCAGCGCGATGCCGGCCACCACCCAGTCGTGCAGGACCAGGTCCCGGGTCACCGTCCCGCCCCCGCGGCGTGGAGGTCGATGGAACGGGCCGTCGCCGGCCGCTGTATGTGCTGTTTGGTCACCTTGTCGCCTGTCGGGTCGTGTTGTGCGCAGCCACGTCGGAACGGATGTGCGCATTCCGAACGGACTGCCATCCTGCCCCATGGCCCGGCCGGCACCACAGCCGGACCTCGGCGTTCCGTCCGCTCGGCAGGCAGGCCGTCATCTTCCGGTGAGGAGCACGCCGGTGGCGGCCGGCCCGATGATCGGCGTCAGTCTCGGTCGGCCGGCGAGCGCCCGGCCGTGCCGGCGGTCAGCCGCCAGAGCCCGGCCACCTCGTAGTAGACGCCGTTCACCACTTGCAACAGCACCAGCGTGACCGGCCAGAGCAGCGCGCCGAGGCCGGGCACCACGTCCACCGGCAGGGTGTAGGCCATCACGACCCGCACGGCGGCGTCGAGCAGCATCGCCACACCCCAGATCGCCGTCGAGACCCGCCAGATCCGGCGGAACGCCGGCTCGCGGTCCCACAGCACGTCCCAGGAGGTGCCGTCGGAGCGGAACCGCCCCTCCAGCAGGGGGCGGCCGCCGTGGAAGAGCAGCGGGCGCCTGGCCCTGATCGAGACCAGGAACCAGAGCCCGGCCACGGCGGTCAGCCACCCGTCCTTGGCCAGCAGGAACCGGGGGCTGCCGCTGACCAGCGCGGCTGCAACGCCGAGCAGCATGGTTCCGGCGATGAAACCCGCCATGCCCTCCAGGCTGCGGGTGCGCAGCCACTGCACCGCGGTGGTGAGCGCGGGCAGGAAGGCGCCCGCCAGCAGCGCGACGAAGACACTGACGCCGGCGGCGCGCAGGCCGTAGTACAAGGCGATCGGGACGACGACGTCCCACGCGACACCGAGCAGCAGACGTCGGCCGCTCGGCCGCGGCGGCGTCTCGGGGGCCGTCACCGCCGGCACCTCCTGGGTGTCATGGTGTCCTCCGGATCGAGAGAAGGGCCAGGATGGTGATCTCACGGACACAGCCGTCCACGCTCAGGCGAGGCGGTTGCGTTCCTCGCAGCTCCAGAGGCTCACGGGAGTTCATGGGGTCCGGATCGAACGCCACACGAGCGACCGTGATCCCGGCGCCCGCGGACCCGACCCGACCCGCCGAATGCGGGTTACCCGGGCTACGGGGTCGAGATCGCTCATGCCCGCACATCCTTGCGCTGCCACGACGCCCACGCAACAGCCCTCGACTCGAACTCAGTACCAGGACCAGGCGATCTGACAGCCGTGAGGCGTCCAGATCCCTTCCACCCCGGGCACCTCGAAAGGGCGAGGAGGGAACACCTCGATGCTGCCCCGGCCGGACCACCAAGCGGTGCCCCGGGGCGGGGCTCTCGATGGCGTCGTATATGGGAAGCGGCAAGTCGGTCGGCTCCGGCAGGATGACGGGGGTGAACTTCTTCTTCCGCCGTCAACAGGCCCTCTCGCAGCCTTCACCGGGTACGGACTCCTTGGAGCGTGTGCGGCTGGCGGTGTCCGGGGCACGGGCTCAGGAACAAGGTGCACTTGAGGAGTTGACCGCTGCGCTGCTGGCGGTCGGCTCGGCCGGACATGCCGAGGATTCGCTCGAAGCGCTGCGCGTGCTGACGGAGCGTCCGGCTCTGCTGCTGCGCCTGGATGCCTTCATACGCCGAGAGTCGTGGTATTCGACGGGCCGCCCGGCCCCCTCGCTCACCGAGACCGACCCGGTCGCGCTCGCCCTGGCGGCCTCGCACGCTGACGGCCGCGTTCGTGAGCGCGTGGTACGGCGGATGCTGAGCCGGCCGCACCCCGAGATGATGCCGTTCCTCGTCCTGCGGACCAGCGATTGGGTCAGGCAGGTTCGGGAGTCGGCGTGCGCGGGTCTGGCCGTGCTGCTCCATGAGAATCCCCTGTCGGCCACCGCGGCGACCGTGCGTACGGCTCTGCTGGTCAACCGGCGCCGGCGCGGCGCCTTCGCCCACGGTCAACTCCGCGCGTCGCTGCTGGCCGAGTCGGGCACGGCCCTGTCCGGACGGCTTCTCACGGCCCCCGAGCCGATGGTGCGTCGCTTCGTGCTCGACACTGCCACGCACCGCCTCGGGCTTCGTGACCTCGCCGTCCTCGCCGAGAGCGACCCCGACCGGCAGGTCAGGGCCCGGGCCGCCGAGGCCGCTGCCCGGCAGGCGGTGTGGACCGACCAGGTCGAGCTGCTGCGCCGTCTGGCCCGCAGCCGTCACGCCGAGGTACGGATCACCGCCCTCACAGGGCTGATGCGTACCGGTTCCCCCAAGGACGTGGTGCCGTTCCTCGACGACTCGTCCGCGTTGGTACGGGCCCTGGCACGGGAGGCGGCACGCCGCACCGGTACGGATTCACCGGCGTACTACCGCGCGGCCGTCCAGGCCGCCGAGCCGCAGGTCGGGGCGATCGGAGGGCTCGCCGAGACCGGTAGCCGCTCTGACGGCCCGCTGCTCACCCCCCTCCTGGACAACCCGGCCCCTCAGGTTCGCGTCCATGCGCTGCGCGCCCTGCGGAGCCTGGACGCGGTGTCCGTCCCCCGGGTCACGGTGCTGCTTCGGGACGGCTCCACCGCTGTGGTCAAGGAGGCCGCTGTCACCCTCGCCCCCAGTGCCACCCAGCTGCCTGCCGACCTGCTGTGGGACATGCTCGCCGACCCGCAGCGGCCGGCGGTGCGACGGGCCGGCTACCGGTTGCTGAACCGGCGGGACCGACTCACCGCACTGCGTGCCGCCCTCCTCGTGAGCGGCGATCCCCATCCCCGACTCGCTGCCCGGGGCAAGACCGACGCCACCACGCAGATCCGCGCTCTGGCCCCGAACCCCTGGCGCACCCGCCCGGTCCCGTCCCTCGACGCCGGCCCCGCAGAGGCCGCCGAACTGCTCGCCCTGGCGGAGCAGCGCCGTACCGAGATCACCGAGGGCGTGGTCCAACTGCTGCGTGACGTAGTCCGCCTGGTATCTGGCAGTCGGTAGCCGAGACGGGCGGGCGCGCACCAGGTGGCGACTCGCTGCGCGAACCGCGAGAAGCCCCGCGGGCTGTCGCGAGTTGCAGGGTGCCAGGCGTGGGGCGCCCCGAGGGCGCCCCACGCACGCCGGGTCCTGCCGTGGCTAGGACGATTCCAGGTCGGCGCGGTCCATCTGGCCGTGGAAGGGCTCGACCTGGCCGAGGGGGGCACAGACGTCCGGCTTGCCGTCGCTCTGCTGGAGGCAGAACTGGGCGGCCGAGAAGTCGGTGCCCTCCGGGACGAACTGCCAGACGTACTTGAAGTAGCTGGTGTTGGCGTCCAACGTGCCGAACCAGTCGGGCACGCTGTTCATGTGGGTGCCGTCCAGGACGTCGCTCTCCGGGAGGGCGCGTGCCCCGCCCTCGGTGTGCCAGCAGTCGGGGACCGGCCCGCAGGCCGGGTACTTGACGGCCATGATGATGTGGTTCGGGGCCTTGCTCGTCCGGTCGATCGGGTCCGAGGCGACCTTGAGGCGGACCAGCAGGGTGGTCCTGCCGAGGGGCGGGGCGATCCCGGGCAGCGAGGCGCTGGTGGCGGCGCTGACCACCTGGGCGGTGAACCCGGTTTCGCCGAACACCCCGTGCATCACCGGCCCGCGCCCGGCGAGCCCCCCGGCCCGGCTGGAGGACGGTGCCACCGGGGGCGGCACGGCCGCGCCGCCGCCACCCCCGACACCCCCGGTACCGCCCGACGGTGTTGTGCCGGAGCTGCTGCAGGCCGCGCCGAGTGCGGCGACGGTGGCAACGGCCAGGCATCTGGCCAGGCATCTGGCCAGGGTACGGCGAACCCTCATACATCCCCCCGATGTCAGTGGCAGCCGGTGGCTGCCGGCGCGGGTGAGTGATCCCGCACCTGCGCACTGGTCTACCACACGGAGGTCGATCGGTCGCGCCCCCGCCCGCCGTGCAACGTGTGTCAGGGGGTGATGCGGCCGAGGCGGCGAGCCGCCCGGCGGGTCCGGTGCTGCCTCGGGTGGTGAGGACGTAGGCGACGGTGCGGGTCCTGTTCTGAAAGTCCTCACACGTCGCCGGAACCAGCGTCTCGCCCTGCCCGGTGACGCTCGATCCGTGCAGGGCTGCTCCTCGATCAGTTACCGGGCTTCACCCGCAGGGGGGCCAGGGAGTCCAGCACGCGCTTGGCCATGGCCTCCGGCAGCGGGCCGTACATGAGGTTCTCGCCGGCGGCCTGGCCCGTCGTGCTCAGTCCGTGGGCCAGGAAGTTCGTCAGGACGGCGGTGCCGGCGAAGGCGCGGTCGGCCCCGCCGTGGTCGCAGAAGCCGATGTAGCCGACGTCGACGATGGGGTAGCTGCCCGAGCCGGGCTTCGTGTAGTCGATCGTGACCGTCACGTTGGTGCCCGTGCCCTGCACCGAGCCCCCGGCGGCCATCAAGCCGGCGGAGCGGGGGGTGAGTTCCACCGCCTGGGAGCCGCCGGACTTCACCTTGGCCTTCTGGAGGGCGCCGGCGTCCGGGAGCGGCACGAAGGACATTGACCACTGGCCCCCGGCGACGTAGGCGGGCAGGTCGGACGCGTTCGTGCCGGACGCGGGGCGCGACTTGTCGGGCCACGCCCGGCCGGGCTGGTACGGGAAGTCGGCGGGCGCAGCCTTGGCGAGGTACTGGGTGAAGATGGCGGTGGCCGCCGACTCGTTGCTCGGGATCCGCACGTCGATCGGCGAGTCCGGCAGGTTCCAGATCGAGTTGAGGGCCTTGATCGCCGGGTCGTTCCACTTGGTGATCTTGCCGGTGAAGATCTTGGCGAGCGTCGGGGCGTCGAACTCCAGCCCCTTCAACCCGGGCGCGTTGTAGACCACGGCGATCGGCAGCACGGTGACCGGGATCTGGGAGGCGTAGCCGGTGGGGCAGTGGCGGCCGACGACGGCCCGCTGATCGGCCGTCATCGGGGAGTCCAGGGCGACGCCGTCGGACTTGAAGGTCGCGTACTGGTCCATCACGGTGCCGCTCGCGGGGCCGTTGAAGGTGATCGCGGCACCCGGGCACTCCTTGGCGTAGTCCGCCTGCCACTGCTTGACGAGGGCGACCTGCAGCCCGTCCGCGCCGACCGCCTGCTTGCCGTCGGGGCCGCAGGCGGAGGCGGCGATCGGACCCGTCGCCGTCACCGAGGACGACGGGCCGGGCTTCGAGCCGTGGGACCCGGGCTCGTCCGGGACGCGGTTCTGCCAGGCGAGGAAGCCCAGGGTGCCCGCCGTGGCAACGACCACCGCGGACACCGCCGAGCCGATCAGCACACCCTTGCGCCTCCGCGGGCGCGGGGCTGCGTCGGCGAGGGACGGGCGGGTGGAGGGGGCCGCCAGGTAGGAGGGGGCCGCCATGTACGAGGGGACGGCCGGTGGGACCGGGCCCGTCGGCGCTGCGGCCCCGGCGGGCAGAGCGGTCGGCGGAGCGGTCGGCGGCGTGGCGGGCGGCGCGGTCACCGGAGCCGGCGGAGTCACCGCCGCGGGCGGAGCCGCCAGGACCGTCGGCGTCGGCGTCACCGGACCGGCGGCCGTCGGTGTCGGCGTCATCGGACCCGCGGCCGTCGGCGTCGGCGTCACCGGACCCACGGCCGTCGGCGTCACCAGCCCGGTCCGAAACTGAACCGTCCGTTCCCGCTCAACCTGCGCGGCAAGCCCCAACAGCCGCTCCACCGTGGGACGTTGCTCCGGGTCCTTCGTCAGGCAGGCAACGACCAGCGGACGCAGCTCCGCCGCGAGCCCGGTCAGGTCCGGCTCCTCGTACACCACCCGGAACCCCACCGCATGCGAGGAGTCCGCGCCGAACGGCCCGCGCCCGGTGGCCGCGAAGGCGAGCACCGAGCCCAGCGCGAACACGTCGGTGGCCGCCGTCGCCGTACCGCTGCGGTACTGCTCGGGCGCCATGAACGGCGGGGTGCCGACGGCCACTCCGGTGCTGGTCAGCTGGGTCTCGCCGGCCGCCTTGGCGATGCCGAAGTCGATGACGCGCGGGCCGTCCTCGGCGAGCAGCACGTTGCCGGGCTTGAGGTCGCGGTGGACCAGCCCGACGCGGTGGATCTCCCGCAGCGCCTCGGCGAGCCCGGCGGCCAGCCTGCGCACCTCGGGCGGGGTCAACGGGCCCTGGCCGGCGACCCGTTCTCCCAGCGAGGGACCGGCGATGAAGAGCGTCGCCAGCCAGGGCGCCGGCGCGTCGGCGTCCGCGTCGAGCACGGGCGCGGTGAACGCCCCGCTGACCTTGCGCGCGGCCGTGACCTCCTGCCGGAACCGGGCCCGGAACTCGGCGTCCGCGGCCAGCTCGGGCCGGATCACCTTCACCGCCACCTGGCGCCCGGACACCGACCGGGCGCGGTACACCACACCCATCCCGCCCGCGCCGAGCCTGCCCTCCAGGAGGTACCCGCCGATCTCTCGCGGATCGTTCTCCAGCAAGGTCACGTTCCGACCCCTCCCCCAGGCATGAGCGGCCACCCGGCCGACCGGCCCAGCCTAGTGGGGCACCCGTTCACGAACCGACGGCGGCCCTCGGAAACCGCAGGTCCATCCGCTGTTCGACCCCGTCGAGGCCGAACTTCCTCGCCGCTGGGTGCCGGTGGCGCGTCATGCCTCGACCGGTGCGGCCGACCTGGCGGCCTGCTCGATCTTCGCGCAGTAGGCGGCCCGGGCTTCAGCGTCGATCTGCTTCTCGTGTTCGGCGCGCAACCCGGTCCGGCCGTCGAGGCCCTCGCGCAGGATGTCGGCGTGCCCGGCGTGCCGGACGGACTCGCTGAGGACATGGACCATGACGGCGAACAGGTTGGTGTTCGGATATGGCTCCGACCACCACGGCACGTGGCCGGGGGCGTCGAGGGGAAGCTCGTTGATCGTCGCGTCCGAGTGTTCCCATGTGCGCCGGTAGAACCCGATGATCTGATCGCGGGTCTCGTCCTCGGTCGCCCACAGATCGCTGCCCGCGGCGTGGTCCTGCCACCGGGGCAGCGGTTCCGGGGAAGGGCGGCCGAAGACCTCGCCGAAGTACCTGGCCTCGACGGTGGCCACGTGTTTCACCAGGCCGAGGAGGTTGGTCCCGGTCGCTGTCAAAGGCCGGCGGGCGTCGTATTCGGACAGGCCGTCGATTTTCCAGAGCAGCGCCGTGCGGTCCCGCCGCAGTCTCCCGTGCAGGTTGTCCTTCGCGAACTCATCGATCATGCGGCATGAGCCTGCCACGGGCTGCTCGTGGTCTCAAGATCCCGTACGTGGCAGTGCGCATGCGGGCTCCTGCGCAGGCCCACGGCAGGGCCGCTCAGTGCGTCGGCGCCGGTCGCCGCCGGGCGGGCAGGACGCGGTTGCGCAGCGGCAGCAGCCCGGCGAGTTCGGCGCTGGGCTCGACACCCAGCTGCTCACGCAGGGCGGTCCGGCACGTCTCGTACTGCCGTACGGCCTCTCCCACGTTGCCCTCGGCCAGGTGCGCCCGGATCACCGCCCGGTGCGAGCTCTCCCGCAGCGGCTCGGCCAGGACGGCGACCAGGGCGGCGTCGACCGCCTCCACGTGGCGCTTCTGACGGCTCATCCGGGCGGAGAGGGTCTCCAGGGCGTGCAGCCGGACCTGCCGGACCCGCTCCCGTTCCACCACCAGCCAGTCCTCGTACCAGTTCGGCAGCAGGTCCTGGGTGAACAGTGCCACCGGCGGCTCGACGGCCTCCACGCCGTCGCGCAGTGCCAGTGCGGCGGTGAGCATCCGTTGGACGTCGACCCGGACGGCTGCGGCGAGCGCCAGCACCTCGCTGCGCGTCTCGACGAGCTGCTGACCGGCGGAGAGCCGCCACAGCGCGGTGCGCAGCCGCCCGGCCGCCGCGGCCTCGTCGGCCTCGGGCCAGAGCATGCAGGAGACCGCCGCCCTGGCGGTCGGTCCCCGCAGGGCCAGCACCGTGAGGATCCGGCGGGCGGTGGGCGGCATCTCGACGGTCCGACCGCCCAGCACGAGCTGCCAGCAACCGAGCAGTCGCAGGTCGGCTCCGGGCGGCCGGAGGTGGTGCGCCCCGGAGTGGTCAGGCGTCATCTGTTGCTCCCCACGGACGGACGCTGCCGACCTTGTCGGTCGGCCGACGTGCTGTCAACGTTCGCTGCCGCGCGTCGACGAGCGGTGACCCGTACGGGGTTGTGCGCCGTTCTCCGGTGGACGCCCGGGTCATCCGAATGCGAACGGCTAGGCCGGCCCGGACGGCCCGCCCGCTCCGCCGGGCCCCGACGGTGTGGGCGGGGGCCCGCCGCTGCCCTGCGGGAACAGCAGCTCCGCCAGTTCCTCGGCCGCCAGGGTGAGGGCCTCCCGTCGGTCCCCGGCAAGCTTCTCGACGTCACGCAGCGCTGCCTTGGCGGCGTTCAGGGCCTGGCCGGCGATCGCCTTCCGCGGGCCACGCGTGGCGCCGGCGGTGATCTCCTGGGCGAGTCTCAGCTGCGCCTCCAGCTCCGCGACGCGTCGCGCCAGGATCTCGTCGATCCTGTCGTTCTCCTGCCGGAACAGCTGCTGGAGGGCGGTGGTGGTGCCGATGTGGTCCATGGCGTCCATGGCGTCCTTCCATGGTGGGAGGGTGGGGGGAGGGGAACCGCGAACACGTCGCTACAGCACGACGTTGATCGCGGCCCAGGGCGCCGGCAGAACATCGCCGTTGATCAGGAACGCGCCCTTGGCGACGTTGCCGGTGACGGCCACGCGGTTGATCGGGATGTCCAGCCGAACAGCGGTGATGGCCTTCGTCTCCAGGTGGTTCGCGGAGACGACCATGCTGCTCGCGGAGGCGTTCAGCAGGGCCAGCGGGTTCGCGTCACCCTTGTTTTGGTCGGTCCGGCGGACGAGGTTGTCGTTGACCAGCAGCGGCCCCTCCAGGACGCTCTGGATGACGGCGGAGTCCCCGTCCGCCTCGATCCGGTTGCCCCGGACGGTCGCGGCGGGCAGGACGGAGGCGTCCGCGGCGAACACCCGGGCGGCGGTCACCCAGGCCAGTTCCTCCCCCTGCTCGGCGTACCAGCCGGTGCTGCCCATGCGGGCGAACACCGTCGCCGCGTCGACGTCCGGGTCGAACGGTTCCCGGGCAGCCGGTGCCGCGAAGAGGGCGGTGTCGATGTGGGTCCGGCCGAGGGAGAGCAGCATGGCGGGCAGGACGGGGGCGCTGCGGCCGGCCTGGTCGGGCCTTCCGCCGCTGGTGATGACGTTGTCCAGCACGTCGATCCGGCCGGAGCTGGTCAGGCCGACCACCCCGGCGACCAGGCGGGCCGTGCTCCCGGCCGGGAGCGGCACGTCGAGGGTGTTGTCCGCGACGGTGACCGAGCGGCACTCCTGGAGGGCGACGGCGACGACCCCCAGCCGTTCCGGGTCGATGGCCGGCACGGGGTAGAGGTCGTGGATCCGGTTGCCGCGCACCTCGCCGTCGGTCACGCCGGTCAGCCAGACGCCGACCATCGGCTCGCCCGGGTCGAACCGGGAGTCGGGCCGCTCGGTCCGGGTCACCTCGTTGCCGCGGACGACCACGCGCGTGCCGCTCGACCCCGGCCGCATGATGACGCCGCCGGTGCCGCCGTCCAGCCGGTTGTCGGCGATCACAACGTCCTGCTGCGCGAGTTGCAGGGCGATGGCGTGCGCTGCCGTGGCCAGGGTGCAGCCGGTGACCGTCACCGCGGACAGGACGCCGGCCAGGACGGGGGCGGTGAGGGCGATCCCGGTGCCGTCCAGCCGGGGCGGGGGCTGTTCCGCGTCGCGGCCCCCGCCCGGAGCGAAATCGCCGACGGGGCGCGCGCTGATCCGGCAGTGGCGGATCTCGCTGTCGGGGGAGGCGAGTTCGATCCCGGCGCCGCCGCCGTCGATCCGGCAGTCCCGGATGGTCAGGGAGGCGTTCATGGGTGTGGCCTGCCAGGTCACGGCGGCGCCGTCGTCACCGACGATCAGGCAGTCGTGCAGGGTGGCGCCGAGCGCGAGCTGGACGCGCTCGTCCAGCAGCAGGCCGCCCTCCACGCCGTAGACCAGCGAGTCGGCGAGCTCGAAGCCGGCCAGCAGGAGGAACCGGCCTCCGTCGAACTGCCTCCGACCGCCGGCGGCGAGCGTGTTCTGCTGGAAGGGCGGCGCGATGGCGAGGTCGGCGAGCAGCGCGCAGTCGCGCACGGTGAGCCCGACGACCGTTCCGGACAGCGTGATCGCCGTCACGGTGGCGTCGCCCCCCAGCGGGTCCCGGTCGCCGACCACGCCCCCGCCGCTGATCAGGGCGCGCAGGATCCGCGGCCCGCCGTTGCGCAGCAGGGAGGTCCGGGCGACGGCGCACCGGAGCAGGTCGACACCGGACGAGCGCGTCACCGCGATGCCGCTCGTGGAGAACCGGCCCCCGCCCCCGCCTTCCGTTCCGCCCCCGCCTTCCGCTCCGTCCCCGCCGTCCGGCTCCTGGGGAATGGCCGGGTCGCACAGGACCGTCAGGTCACTGACCGTCACTCCGCGGCATCCACGCAGCACCAGCGCCGGGCCGGCCCCCTGATGCCGGAGCACCGTCCGCCAGCCGTGCCCGGAGAGGGTCACCGTCTGGGCCGCGTCCAGGACCACCGGCTCGTCGAGCTCGTACTCGCCCACCGCCAGGCAGACCCGGCCGCCGGTCCGGCGGATCCGGTCGACGGCCTCCTGCACGGTCAGGGTGCCGTCGGCGTGCGACTCGGGGGTGACACAGACCGTGCAGTCCCCGCACTCCGAGCAGGTCGGCGGCCACGTGCCCCGGCAGTCCGCCACCTCGTTCGGGAGGTCGATCACGGCGAGGCGGCCGTAGAAGCGGCGGTGGCCCTGCGGGGGTGCCTGCTTCAGCTCCTCGACCCTGCCGTCGGCCGAGCGGGCGGTGAAGGTCCAGTGGTCGCCGGTGCGCAGCGTGCCGCCGGACGGGTCGTCGGCGAAGGTGATCTGGACGCCGTCCTCCAGGACGAGACCGTCGGTGGCGGCGGAGACCGGGACGGTTCCGTCGGCGCCGACCAGTGCGCCGCCCTGGTCCCACTGCCGCAGCCTGGTCCGTAGCGAGGCGTCGGTCGGGTCGAGGTCCGCCGGCAGGGCGGCCGAGAGCGTCACCTGTTGCGTGGGGTCGTCGACCCGGTCGACGGTGACCACCCGGGCGAGGAAGCCCGGGGTGCCGGACAGTTCCCGGGTCTCGTCCAGGACCTCCACCCAGGCGCCCTCCCGGATCCGCTGGACGTCGTCGCGCCCGGTGCGGGAGACGGTCAGCACCGTCCGGGTGTCGTCCACGCCGAGCACGGCGGCGGCCACGCTCGCGTTGTCGCGGGACCACTTGAAGCCGGCCTGGGCGAGCGTGCCGCCGCCGTGCACCTCCACCCGGTAGAGCCGGTTCTCCCAGCCCAGGTAGTCGGCGTCGGGCGGCACGCTGCACGGGTCGGTGGAAGCGGGGACGGCCACGCCCCGGGTGGAGAGGCGGCCGGCGGAGGGGGCGGTGGCCGCCGCCCAGCCCGGGACGTCGGCGTCCGGCGTGCCGCAGTCGACGCCGTCGGCGGGTTCCGGCAGCACCTTCACCTGCCAGACGGTCTGCATCCGGGCGTCGGTCTCCACCCCGATGGCGGGATCGATCAGGTCGGGCCGTTCGACCGCGGTGACCTCGCGCTCCCAGGCCTCGACGTACACCACGTGGCGGCCGGGCGTCAGGTCCGGGGCCTGCGGCAGGTACGGCTGCTCGGTGTACCGGACGGGCGCCGCGGCCCGCAGGTCCTGCAACCCCGGTTCGACGTGCGGTGGTTGCGGGGCCTGCGGGCCGACCTGGCCGTGGTTGTCGAGCGCCAGTCCGTGCAGGTAGAGGCGGCCGAGGCCGATGGTGAAGGACGTGCCGTCGGCCGTGGCCTCGATCCGGAACCCGGTCGACCCGGGGGTGCCGCCGGTGTCGAGGTCGAGCGGCGCGGTGCACGGGCCGAGGACGTCCAGGGCGAGCGCCCGGAGGCGGTGGTCCAGGCCGTCCGCGAGCTCGTTGAGGTAGGCGTCCCGCAGCATCCGGCCCTGCTCGGCCCGGGGCCGGCTGTAGTCCTCGGCTGGGTCGAAGCTGAGGCGGGTGTAGTCGCCCGGCATGTACGGCTCCTTCGAGATCGCTGCATGGGTTGCCCGGTGTGCGCGCGGGGCGCGGCGGGCGCGGGGCGGGCTCCTCCGGGCTCCCGGGTTCCCGGGTGGCCTCGGGGCCCTCGGGAGCCGTCGGGGGCCCTCGGGGGCCCTCGGACGGTGGCGGTCAGACGATGACGGTGATGCCGGCGGTGACGCCCGCCGGCAGGTACTCGTCCAGCCGCCGTCGCAGGTTGTCCAGCCGCTGGGGCTCCTTGACGTGGCAGTAGGCGCCCATCTCGCTGCCGTCCTCCGCGCCGGTGGCGATCTCCGCCGGGCAGCGCGGGTCCAGCTCCGCGAAGCCCGGGTCGCCGTAGGTGCGGGAGACCACCACCGGGCGCACCCGGCGTTGTTCGGCGTCCACCAGGGCGTCGCGGTCGGCGCCGGTGGCGTGGGGGTGGGCGGCCAGCACCCGGGCGACGGCGAGGTCGGGCTGGCAGGCGAAGCGGCGGGGCGTGCGGCCGGCCTGGGCCGGGTGGGCCGGGTCGTCCGGCGGCAGGTAGCTGTACCGCAGGCAGCCCTGCTGGGTGCGGGCGGCCGTCAGGCGGGCCGTGAACAGGCACTCGCTCGCGTCGACCGTCCGGGCGGCGACGGCGCCGAGGAAGGTGGTCCGCTCGGCCCGTAGCCCGGTTCCGGACGCGCCCGTGCCGGTGACGGCCTCGGCGGACGCGGTCGGTCCGGTGGCCGGTCCGGCGACCACCGAGTCCAGCAGCAGCACCTCGTCCGCCGGGGTGTCCAGGCGGACGGGCCCGAGCAGGCAGAAGGCGAGCTGGATCCGGAGCGTGGGGGAGGGGCCGCCCACCGTGATGCTCGGCCCGTCCGCGACCGGGGCGCCGGTCTGGTCGCGCGGGCCGCCGGGCAGCAGCGTGCAGTGCAGCAGCCGCAGCCGGGCGAGCGCGGGCCCGGTGGCGATCCGGCCGTCCAGGGCCACCCCGGACAGCGTCAGCGTGCCGTCGCCCCGGACGGCGAGGGTGCCGTCGGCGGGGGCGGGGCGCAGCACCGGCCGCTGCAGGTCGGCCGCCTCGACGAGCAGGCTGCGTCCGGTGACGGTGACTCCGGCGGGCAGCGCGTAGTCCTCGCTGTCCAGGATCCGGATGACGGTGTGCCGGGCGGGGCCGGTGGACCAGGCGGTCAGCGCGGCGGTCAGCGTGGTGTGGTCGGCCCCGTGCGCGGCGACGGTGAGCACTTGGTCGGGCTCGCCGGCGGCGAGCCAGCCGGAGCGGTCGTAGTCCCCGCCGCCGACCACTCCGGCCGCGCCGTGGAAGAAGGACCCGCGCAGCAGGGCGGGCAGCGGGAGCCCGGAGCCCACCGCCACCCGCCCGTTGCGCACGTCGACGGCGAGCACCGCGCCGTCCGGTCGGGCCGCCGGCCAGGGGTCGAGCCGGCGGCTGACCACGGTGGCGTGGAGCTGCCCGGGGTCGGCCGGGTCGGCGGTGGGGGCGGCGAGGCGGTCGTCGAACCAGATGCCGAGGCTCGCCGCGGGGGCGTCGGCCTGGTCGCCGACCGGGCCGTACAGCGTGGTGGGCGAGGGCAGGGGGCCTCCCGCCGCCGAGGTGTCGGGGTGGGCGAGCAGGTCGGCCTCGAACAGTGCGGGCCGCAGCGGTGCCGGGACGGCCGCGGCTTCGAGGCCGGGCGGCAGGTCGGCGGTGCGGCTTCCCCGGGTGAAGAGCGGGCGGTCGAGCCCGAGCGGGTCCAGCCGGTAGCGCCACGGTTGGTCGGCCTGGCGGGCCGGCACCCGCTGGTGGGCGGCGGCGCGCTCGCGGTGGACGGTGACGGTCAGGTGTGCCGGGTGGTACCAGCCGACGGGGCCGTCCGGGCGGCGCACGTCGACCAGCCGGGTGGTGCGGTCGAAGGGCGTGCCGGCCAGCGCGCTGTCCAGCCGGGTGGGCAGCCGGGCGGTGGTCAGGTCGGGGCGGGTGTGCCGCAGGTGCTGCGTCCAGGCCGTCCGGGCGAGGCCCTCGACCAGCCGCACCGGGAAGCCGCAGGCGTGCTGGGCGACGTCGGCGAGTGCCGAGACGGTCCCCTTGCGCCGCCGTACGGCGATGGTCCGGGCCACGTCGGCGCGCGCGCTCGCCCCGGCGGACGGGAGCAGGCGCGGGCCGCGCAGGTCGTCGAACTCGACGAGGGCGGTGGCGTCGTCCTGCGCGGTCGAGGCGTCGTACAGCGGGACGGTGCCGACCAGCCGGGCCAGGTACGGGACGTACTGGTCCTGGCAGGTCTCGATGAAGTGGTCCTCGTAGCCGCGCGCGATGTCGGCGGCGATGGCGTCGGCCTGTTCGCCGATGACGGTGAGCAGGGCCCGCAGCGGCTCGCCCGCCTCGGCGTCCCTGGCCCTGATCACGGCCGGGAGCTGGGCGTAGAGCTGGTCTGCGGCGGTCATGCGGGCCACCTCCGGGGGGTGTCGGGGCTGGTTGTCGGACTCCCGTCCGCGGGGCGGCGGGCGGGCCGAGGAGGCGGGCGGTGCGGTCGGGGCGGGCGGTGCGGGGGCGTCATGCCAGGCCGCCGGTGGCCGGGGCGGGCGGCGCCGCCGCCAGGGTGACGGTGAGCTCCCCGGGGGCGAGTACCGGCAGTTCGGCCGGCAGCACCCCGCCGCCCGCGTCGGCCCGGACGTCCAGCAGGCGCAGCCGCTCGGGCAGCGGGCCGTCGGCCGGGTCGGCCCCGTGGTCGGCCAGGAACGCCGCCCAGGCGGCGTCCGGGAGTCCGGGCGGGCGGGCGAAGCCGAAGCGCGTGACGGTGACCGCCGCCGCTCCCGGCACCGCGGAGGCGGCGAGGTAGAGGTCGGACAGGTGCACCGCGCGGGCGAGTTCGGTGCGGTCGAAGCCGAGCCGCTCGGCCAGGGCGGCGCGCACCCCGGCCAGGACGGTGTCGGCCTCGGCCGCAGGGTCCGGGGTGACGGCGGCGGCGACCACGAGCGGTACCGGGGCGAAGTCCTCCACCACCACCCGGCGGTAGGGCGGGCTCGCCGAGGCGACGGTTCGGGCCAGCAGCCGGCGCCCGGCGGCGTCGAAGGTGCCGCCGGCGGGCCCGGCAGCCGTCACCGCGATCAGCAGGCCGCGGCCGTCCCACACGGTGGCGGCCCGGGCCTTGGCCACCTGGCCGGTGGCGACCAGCAGGTCCGCGCAGTCCGCCGCGCTGACGGCCCGGCCGAGCACCCGGACCGTCCCGGGGGCCCGTTCGCGCAGGGCGCTGCCGTCCTCCCGGTCGGCCCCGCCCTGCGCGGCGGCCGGGTTGGCGACGGCTTCGAGCCCGGGCAGGCGGTGCAGCGGCTGGGTGAGGGTGCCGGCGCCGACCCGGCCGGCCAGCCCGGCGCCGTACCGGTAGCCGGCGACGACGTTGGCGGTGCCGCTGCGCGGGCGGGCGCCGGTCGTCCCGTCGCCGTACTGCACGACGGTCGAGCCGTCGGCCTCGGTGCGCAGCTCGTACACGTCGTCGTCCGGCCCGGCGCCGAGCAGCTGCGGCACCTCCCGGGAGGCGAGCCCGCCGACCCGGACGGTCAGTGCTGCGACGCTGCCCTCGGGCGTGGCCGCGGGCACCCGGGTCAGCGGGCCGTGGGCGAGCGTGAAGCGCTGGAAGGCGGACGAGGCGTCACCGGAGCCGAGCACCTCGTGGGGGACGGTGGCGCCGTGGCTCGCGGACGCGGCGTTGCCGAGCAGTGTGGTGGCGGCGGCGTCCAGCGGCGCGGTGTCCTCCGGCTGTGCGGCGAGCGGCACCACCAGGTAGCAGGCGTCGCCGGCCCGGACGCCCCCGGCGGGCGGGTTCGCCCCGGCCGGTTCCAGCCGGACGGCGTCCCGGACGGTGGTGGTGACGGCCCGTCCGCCCGGGGCCGCGAGCACCAGCCGCCGGCCCCGGGGCAGGTCGGCGGGTGCCACGACGGGCGCCGCGGCCCGGTCGGTGCCGGGCGGGCCGAGCACCTGTACGGCGTCGGCGGCCCCGGTTGTGGTCGGCGGGTGCGGGGCGGCCACGGCCAGGCCGGGGATCCAGAGTTCGTTCCCGAGCCGGTCCGGGTAGTCCTGGCCGAGCCACCGGACCGCCTCCCCGTCGAGCTCGACGACCTGGAGCGCGCGCCGGTCCGCGATGTCCGGCAGATCGGGCTCGACGGTGACCAGGGCGACCTGGCCGGTCGGCCCGGCGCTGCCCAGGAGCTTCTCGGTGCCGGGCGCGGTCTCCTTCACCCGGACCACCCGGATGAACGCCCCGGGGTCGACGACCAGCAGCGGCGTCCCGACGGCCAGTGACTCGTGCTTGCGGTCCAGCGGCAGCGGCGCGCCGGCCGCGATCGTCAGGTCGACCGGTTTCCCGAGGTCCCAGGTGACCTTGCCCGCGCTGTCCTCGGACGGCGTCGGCGGCGTGGTGTCGGGGGCGTCGTGCCCGTTGACCAGCAGCGGCCGGGCGGGCCGGTACGCGGCCGCGCCCGCTGCGGGAGCCTGGGCGGCGAGCCGCAGCCGCAGCCCGTCCGGCCCGGCGTCCAGGGCGGCGACGGTGGTGCGGACGACCGAGCCGGGGCCGGCCGCGTCGGAGGCGCTCCCGACGTCGGCCGCGCCCGATCCCTCGACCACGACCAGCATCGGGTCGCCCGGCCGCAGCAGAGCGGCCCAGCGCGGGGCGTCGGCGGGGTGGACCAGCGCGCCGCCGGGCCGGGTGAGCGGATCGACGGTCGTCGGCCGTCCGTACGCGGGCAGGGCGTTGAGCCGCCAGTCGGCCGCGCACCCCTCCAGCGTCTCGAAGGTCTGCGGCTGCTCGCCGGGGCCGGGCACGCTCTGCACCGGGAAGCCGGCCGGCACGGTGAGCGCGGCGCCGGCGGCGAGCGTGAACGCGAGCGTCGTGGTGGCGGAGACGCCCGGCCGAGGCCGGTAGCCGATCAGTTCGACCAGGCGGTGCACACTCTCGTCGAGCACCGCGGTGCCGAGGAAGTGCTCGTTGACGTACCGCTCCTGATGGAACGTCAGGACGTCGCCGAGCGCGGCCCACTGCTCCAGCAGCGTGATCGCGTGGTCGTCCTGGTCCCGCGTGGTGAGCCCGGCGAGCCCCGGCTGCGCGGCGATCCGCTCCAGCATGGTCCGCCGGAACGAGGCGAAGCCGCCGATCCGGGCGCGCAGCGCCGGCAGGCCCGGAGGGTTGTCGACCGGCAGCGGGGTGGCGGGCCGGCCGCCGGGGCAGGTGCCGGGAGCACTCAAGGGGTACCTCCGTCGATCTCCAGGCGCAGCACGCCGTGCTCCGGCAGGCTCGGGTCGTCGTCCAGCCGGAGCACCTGCCAGGGCGCCACGTCCAGGCGCCCGGCGGCGAGTTCCCCGTTGTCGGGCGCGTCGTAGCGGCGCAGCGTCAGGGCCTTGACCGAGTCCACCCCGGGGACGGCGGCCGCCGCCGCGTACACCTCGCCGAGGAGCAGCGGACGGCCGAAGCCGAGCGACGGCCCGGCGAGCAGGCCCGGTCGCCCGTCGGGCAGCCGGCCGGCGAGCAGGGCGTCCCGTACGGCGCGGCGCACCACGGCCCGGCTGCGCCCCGGGGCTGCGCACACGTGCAGCGCGAGTTCGACCGCGACGAACTGCGGCGGCCGGACGTCCACGTCCTGCCCGGCGAGCCGGACGGCGTCCAGGGCGGCGACCACCTGGGCCCGCAGGCCGTCGGAGAGCTCCTGGTGGCTGCCGCCGGTGTCCACCAGCGCGGCGGGGTCGACGGGCAGGACGGAGACCAGCCAGGTGTACCAGCTGCCGGTCCAGCGCAGCGCGGCCACCGCCGCGCGTACGGCGGGCAGCCGCAGGACGGCGTCGACGGCGTCCTTTTCTGTGACGGCGCGCTCCTGGCGGGCCCGGAAGGCGTCGGGGGCGAGGCGCCGGGCGTGCTCGATGCTCTCCGGCTCGGTGCCGCCGCTGGCCGGCACGGGGTTGCGGACGGTCTGCACGTGGTCGGCGTCGGCCGCGGGCAGGACGATGTGCGCCAGCGCCTCGGCGCCGATGTTGCCGGCCGTGCCGTTGCCGATCCGGTAGCGGGCCTCGAAGGTCTCGGCCTGCAGCGGCGGCCGCCCCAGCGGGGGCCGGCCGAACCGGATGAGTCCGTGCCCGGTGTCGTCCACCTCGACCACCAGGTGCAGGTCGTTCGGCCCGCTGTCGAAGAGGTCCGGCACCGGCGAGTACACCTCGGCCGGGCCCGAGCGCGGCCGGGCGGTGACGGTCAGGGCCGGGACGGCGGTCTGCGGGCCGCCGGACAGGTCGGTCCGCTCGGTGCCCGGCGCGCCGGCCTGATGGGTCAGCGGGGCGTCCGGCAGCCGCAGTCGGGGGTCGAGCGGTCCGCCGAGCGGCCCGGCGGCCGTCGGGTCCCAGCCGTCCGGGGTGATGTCGACGCCGTCGACGGTGGCGCCGTGGTCGGCGAGCACGGTGTTGCCCCGGGCGAGCGAGACGTCCTCCAGCACGTCGCCGTCGGTCTGCACGGCGCGGACGCAGACCGGCCGGTCGGGCGCCTCGGCGGCGGCCCACCGGACCGCGAGCAGCGGCAGTTGCGGGTCGGCGTCGTGGGTGCGCTCGGTCAGCTGCACCTGGCCGTCGGCGTCCAGGGCGACGGCCGGCAGATAGGCCGGGTCGGTGCCGGGTTGGACGTCGGTCAGCCGCACGACCCAGCGGGCGGTCGGGTCGGCGTCGGCCGCCAGCCCCGTCCGCGGCGAGCGGACCTGCTCCAGGACGAGCAGGTCGCCGGCCTTCAGCACCGGCTCGGCGGCGGTGCCGGGCTGCGCCGGGTTCTCGGCCCAGAGCCAGGCGGTGGTGGCGCCGGCCGGGAGCCAGTAGGCGTCCTCGCCCCAGTGGTGCAGGTGCAGCAGGTTGCCGAGCGGATCGGCCGTCAGCTCGTGGGCGGTCTCGAACACCACCGAACCGTCGAGCGGGGGCGTGGCCAGGGCCGTGCGGTCGACCAGGTCGGCGCGGATCCCGGGCCTCGGGGCGCCGCGCTCGCCGGGCAGGGGGTTCGGGACCGCGGTCAGCAGCGGGGTGCCGCGCGGCACGGTGACCGGCGCGTCGACGGCCAGGTGCACCGCGGTGGCGGCGTTGCGGCCCTGGTGCAGCGCGTAGTCGACCAGCCGGACGTGCCGTCGTACCGACACCCGGCGGCGGGCGAGCCCGAGGTAGCCCTCCAGGAGGGCCGCGTCCTGGGCGTAGGACAACTGGTCCGCGTGGAAGGCCAGCAGTTCCAGCAGGGTGACGGCGGGGTCGGCCGGGTGCCGGTCCGAGAGCGAGGGGTGGCGCTGCGCCGCGAGGTCCAGCAGCATCCGGCGGAAGCCCGCGAAGTCCTTGGCCGCGCCGTCGAGCAGCGGCTCGGGCCCGCCCGGGTCGGCCGGGCCCGAGCCGGGGGTGCGGCAGTCCAGGTCGGAGGGGCAGGCGGCCATGAAGGAGAATCCGATCCGGCGCAGTACCGGGTCGAGGTCCGGGACGGTCAGCTCCAGCTCGTACCGGCTGAAGTCGCCGGGCCTGTCGGTCCGCACCAGCAGGGTCCGCGCGTCGGCGACGGCGACCGCCCGCACCCGGATGCCGCGGACCCGCTCGCCGCCCTTGACCAGCACCTGGTCGGGGCGGCTGACCAGCTTCCACGGGTCCGCGCCTGGAGGCAGGTCGCGCAGCAGGCCGACGGTGAGCCGGCTGTGGTCGGCGGCGTCCACCTCGACGTAGTCGATGCCGTTGCCGCGCTCCTCCTCGTCGAGGAGTTCGGCCCGGCGCCGGGAGAGCGGGTCGGGCGGCAGGATCGCCTCGCTCATGCCGGCACCACCACCTGGACGACTCCGGCCCCGCGGTCGACGCGGCGGCGGTAGGCGACGGTGACCACCAGGGAGCCGTCCTCGCCGGCCACGGTGTCCACCCGGTCCACGGCGACGACGTCGTCCACCCAGGTGTGCAGCTGGGCCTTGACCAGCGCCTGGGTGGCCGCCGCCAGGACGTCCCCGAGCGGCGCGAAGACGAGCGCGCGCAGCCCGCAGCCGAAGTCGGGCCGCATCACCCGCTCGCCCGGCTCGGTCAGCAGCACCAGTTCGATCAGCTCGCGGACGTGGCGGTCCGGGTCGGCGCTCGCGGTGCGCCCGGTGCCGTCGACGCGCAGCGGGAAGGAGAGCGGCCCGGTCACGACGGCTCCGCGGTGGTGCCGGGGCGTGGTCGCGCCGGTCCTGCGCCCGGGCGGACTCCGGGCCGGATTGGGGTCATCTGCGCTACTCCACCAGGTTCTTGACGCTGAGCAGGGCGGGCGTGGGCGGGGGCGCCTGGGCGACCGGAGGGGTCGGTACGACGGGCAGTGCCGGCCCCGCGACCATGCCCGGGTGGATGTGGGTGTTGAAGAGGGTGGCCAGCTGGGTCAGGTAGCTCAGCAGCTGGGTGCCGAGGACGGCCGGCTCGGAGGCCTGCCGGCCGTGGTTGACCAGCGGCGCCTCCAGGGTGACCTGGGTGAGCGCCTGCAGCGTCACCTGGCCGGAGTCCGCCTTGATCTCCAGCAGGTTCTGCCCGGTCATGTCGCTGACCGTCAGGGTGTGGCCGTCGTCGTCCAGGGCCACGGTCAGGCCGGTCTCGCTGGTCAGTTCGCGCCGGCCCGGGCTGGGCAGCGGCGAGGTCGGCGCGCCGGGCGCCTCCAGCGGCCCCCACCAGCAGCCGGTCCAGATCGGGCGGGACGGGTCGCCCGCCTCGAACTCGACCCACAGCGCGGAGCCGACCGGCGGCACGGTATACAGGCCCGAGCGCTGCCCCGCGTACGGGGTGCACGGCAGGGCCCAGCCGGTCTCGACGTCGCCGAGCACCTCGGGCACCTTGGCCTTGAGCCGCCCCGACTTCAGCGGGTCGTCGACGCTCGTGACCTCCCCCCGGTACTTGCCGAAGTAGCGGTCGGTGCTCGCCCCGATCGTCAGCAGTGCGTGGTCCAGCACGTTCGTTCAGCCTCCCAGTGCGCCGAGCAGTCCGGAATCGCCCACCGCGTTGCGCACCGCGGTGAAGCGTTGGCTGTAGGCCCTGGGGGTGATCCGGTGCACGACCTTGCGGACCAGCCACGGGCCGCTGTAGGCGGGGCCGGCTCCGGCCAGCCGGATCGGGTCACCGGGGCGCAGCGGGCCGACCGAGGCGTCCACCGTCCCCTCGGCGACGATCGCCAGGGCCGCCCGGTCGACCAGGGCCTGGGCCGCCTTGCGCAGGTCGCCCGCGCCGGTCAGGGCGGAGCCGGTGAGCCGGGTCACCGGGGTCGGGCTCAGCCCGGAGAGCACGCTGGTGCCGCCGATCGTGGCGCTGACGGCCGTCACCTCGGCGCTCTGCCCGCTGTGCCGCAGGTCCATCGCGTCCGCGGTGACGGTCGTGGCGCGCAGCATGTCGTGGCCGATCCGCAGGTCGGTGACCCCGCTGGCGCTGCCGGCCCGGACGGCGAGCGTGGCGACGGGCAGGCCCTCGGCGGAGACCTCGTGGAAGTGGCCGATCTCGATGCCGGTGTTGGCCTGCGGCAGGGTGTACACCTCGAAGCCGTTGCGCCGGGCGAGCCGGCGCAGGAAGCGGATGTCGCTGCCGCGCTGCACCGTGGTGCCCTCGGGTTCGATCAGCACCGGCCCGGTCGGCGAGACCTGGGGGACGAGCCGGTAGCCGGCGAAGATCTGGGCCGCGATCACGGCGTCCGGCAGGTTGGGCCAGGCCTGGGTGCGGTCCTGGAGGTTCATCAGGCCGGTGGCGTCGAGGCCGCCGACCTCGACGGAGGAGTCCCCGGCGCTCTCGCCGTACACCACGGAGCGGGTCGCCGCGTACCCGGCGAAGAGGAAGACCGGCAGTGGGACGGTGCCGATGACGGCCCCGATCCGCACGCTCTGCCCGGCGGTGAACCGGTCGGGTTCGAGCAGCGGCCACTCGCCGCGCGGGGACAACCCGGTGCCCAGCCGCAGCCGGAAGGTGCCGGGCGCGTCCAGGGTGGTCTCGACGACCAGCTCCTGGAGCGCGTCCAGCACCTCGCCCGGGGCGGGGGCGTCGTCGACCAGCAGGACGACGGTGACGGCCGTCACGACAGCGCCTCCGGGGAGACGGGCTGCGGCAGCTCGATCGGCGTGCCGGGCGGCTCCAGCACCGCGGCCGGGCCGGCGGCCGCGGCTGCGGGGTTGGCGTCCACGATCCGCCACCAGGCGCCCGGGTCGCCGTAGGTCCGGTACGCGAGCAGGTCCAGCCGGTCGTGCGGCCGGGTCGCGCTGGTGACGGTCGGGCCCGTGGCCGGCGGCACGCGCAGGGTCACCCACGGCCGGGGCCGGCCCCGATCGTCGACGTGCACCGCCACCGGAACGTCCCGGTAGCGGCTTGCGGGGTCGAACATCGGGCCTCCTGTGCAGGGCGGGTGAGGGGCGGTCAGAGCGGCAGGACGGACGGCGCCTGCGCGGCGGACTGCGCGGTGTTCACCGCCGAGAACACCTCCCGGGCCACCGCGTGCACGTCGGCGAGCGCGCTGATGAACACGGGCGCGGCCCTGAGCTCGTCCTGGCTGAGCGTGGCGAGCTGGAGTTCCGCGCGGGCGCTGATCGGGTTCAGCCTGGCGTCGAAGGCCTGCTCGGTGACGGACAGGCCGGCCACCTTGACCGGCAGGACCCGGCCCGCGCCCCAGACCAGGACCGTCCAGTTCAGCCCCTGCGGCGTGATGACGGCCAGCCCGATCTCCGCCTGCAGTTTCGTCAACTTGGCCAGCACGGTGGAGGGATGGACCAGCTGCTCGATCGCCGAGATCACCGGCAGCAGCCCGCTGACCACCGTGATCGGATTGGCGTCCGGGTGCTCCAGCCGGTCGGCGGCGTCCAGGGCGAGCGACACGGTCAACGTCTCGACGGGTGTGGTGGCGGGGGTCTGCGACTCGCCCGCCCCGGCGGGCGGCTTCGCCCCGGCGGCCTGCCCCAGGTCGAAGCGCCGCGCCATGGAGTCCGGGTTCAGCGGGAACACGATCATCTGCACGGGGACGGGCACGACCGACCCGAACACCAGCAGCGCCCCCTTGGTGACCCTCGGCCGGCCGGGAAACTCGCTCATCGACAACCCCAATCCCGTGCATCTACAACTTCAGCCCGCTCCGGACCCGGTCGGTGATCTGCCCGGCCAGCGCCATCACGTCGATCTTCGGGGTGATCCACTGGATGTCCTTCGCCTCCGGCAGCCGCAGCGGCTGGTCGGACTCGTAGTGGAACGGCGCGATCAGACCGAACTCCAGACCGGTCTCGTACGCGTAGGCGGCCAGCTCGTACGGCCAGCTCGTCTCGCCCAACAGCCGTGCCTTGGCCGTGATGTCCGCCGCGATGCGCAGGGTGAGCACCGGCTGCACCTTGATCTCGGCCTTCGCGTCGAAGGAGAGCACGTTCCGGGCGTACACCAGGGCCGCCTCGGCGTTCAGACCGCCCTTCAGCAGCACCCCGCCGGTGACGCTGATGCCGCCGGTGACGCTGGCCACGCCCGCCGAGAGCCCGGCCGCCGCCCGCAACCGCAGCTCCAGGCCCGCCTCGGCGGGGAGCACCAGCCGGGCCTTGGCCCCGACCTCCAGGTCGGTGTCCTGCTCCAGCGGGTCGAAGGCCGCCGAGATCACCAGGTCACGGATCTCGCCCGGCCCGAAGCTGTACCTGAACGCCGCGGCGGCGCTCAGCTGCGCCACCAGGCCGAGCGAGACCGGGCCGAGCGGCACGGCGAAGAGCGGGATCTCCGGGAACGGGATGTCGAAGATCTGGTAGCGGTTGCCCCGCGGCTCCAGGAACCGGTACGGCGGGAAGCGCAGCTCGCCCTCGACGCGCAGCTTCCGGTCGGGGGAGAGCAGTACGGCGGCCCGGCCGACCAGGCCGGGCCGGATCGCCACCTCGACCTCGCCCTTGCCCGAGATCCGGCCCTCCCGGTCGAGCACGGCGACGAGCTGTCCGCTCACCCGGTCGCGCTTGAGCTTGATGGTGCCCTTGCCGGTGAAGTGGCCCTCGGCGTAGGCGAGGTCCATCGTGCCGTCGAGGCCGAGCACGGTGAAGGTGGTGTGCCCCGAGCCGGTGACCTGCTCGCCGTCGTAGGAGAGCCGCAGCTCGAACGGGCGCAGGCCGGGCACGGTGACGGTGCCCTGCCCGGAGTAGACCAGGCGGTCGTCGCGCCTGGCCACCTTGAGTTCGATCGGGGTGCCCAGGACCGACAGCGTGACCTCCCCGGTCGCGCCCCAGCGGCCGCCCGCGAAGTCGACCGCCACCGCGCCGCCGGTCACCAGCCCGGCCCGGGGCGTGGCCCGCAGGTCCAGCCGGCCGGTCAGCCCGGTGTGCGGGCGGTACGTCACCGCGGCCTCGGCCCGGTCCAGGCCGGGTACGGCGGCGTGCAGGGTGCCGGTCGCGAACAGCCCCGCGCCGTCCGCGCCCGCGGTCAGGTCGCCGGTGAGGACCCTGGCGAGTTCGAAGCCCAGGTGGCCGCCGGCCGTGAAGCCCGGCCCGAGGGTGATCGCCAGTGAGGCGTCGGTGATCCTGAACGGCGGTAGCGAGAGTCTGCTGCGGTCCGGGCTCACCGAGGCGTGCAGCCCCTCGCGGTCCAGGGTCACGGCGATCGGCACCCGGTTCAGCAGGGGGATGCTCGGGGTGATCTCACCCTTCCCGACCAGGCCCTCCTCGGCCATCCGCAGGTCGAGGTGGCCGGTGCTCAGGTACGGGTACGTGAACTCGATCCGCTTGGTCCTGTCCGGGAACTCCAGCCGGCCGGTGGCGCCCGGGTCCACCACCTTCAGGGGGAAGTCGCCGCCGCCCTTGAGCGGGCTGACCGCCAGCGGCTGCCGGCTGCCGGCCCGGGTGCCCTCGAAGCTCGCGGTGACCGTGTCGTGGCGGTGGTCCACGGTCCGGTGCAGCGACTTCAGCACCATGACCGGGATCAGCTCGCGCGCCGGGTGGTTGGCCTGGTCGCCGGCGATCGGGTCCGGCACGGTGGGCCGGATCTCGGGCGCCACCCTCAGCGCGTGCGAGGCGGCCCCGGCCGAGATCGGGTAGGGGGTCCGGTCGGCGAAGGCCTCCTCCAGCTTGGCCCGCTCCGCCTGGTTCGGCCGGCTGCCCGCTGCCAGGTCGGCGAGGGCGGTGCGGTGCACCGCGACGGAGTTCGCCGCCTGGCCGCGGCGCTTCGCGATCACCGCGTCCAGCTGCTCCGGTTCGACGGGCAGCGTCTCCAAGGCCGGCGCGACGTAGGTCCCCCGCTGGACGGCACCAGAGAAGCGCAGGGTCAGACTGCGGGGCTCGAAGGCCGGGTTCTGCTGGTTCAGCGCCTTCAGAACCTGGTTCGCGGCGCTGCTCAGCTCGTTCCAGATCCTGCGCCCGCTCGCCATGTTGGCCTCGGCATCGTGCGGGGCGAGGTTGGCCGGCACGTTGGTGCCACCCAGCTGGAGCTCGATGACATGGTCGATCTGGGTCCTGTCGGCCCGCGACTCAGGCCGGAACTCCCCGGACTTCTGCTCCTTCCCGCCCGCCTCGTACCACCACTGGCGGGCCGCCTCCGCGGGCCACTTGACGCGCTGCAGCCAGAGCCCGCGCAGTTCGTCGGTCGGTGCGCGCTTCTGCCACAGCCCCGCCCTGATGTGGGTGCCGCTGACGTCGGTGACGGCCTGCAGGGCGCCGCCGTCCGCGGCGTTCATCGCGGCCAGGGCCTGGTACTCCTCCTTCCAGGGGCCCTTCTCCTGCGGGAGGACGAAGGCGCCCAGCTCGACGAGCACGACGGCCGGGTCCTCCTGGAGCTGCCGCACCGTCCCGACGGTGCGCTCCTCGCCCGCGTACGTGATCGTGAAGGGCTGCCAGACCGTGGCGGGCGGCGGGGCCTCCCCGGCCCGGCCGAGGAAGGGCGCCGTCGCCCGCTGCCAGGACCAGCCGTGCGGCAGCGGGCGGTGCGACAGCGCCGCGGCGTGCTCGGCCTGCCGCTCCAGCGCGCCCGATGCGGCGGGCAGGTGGGTGCCGTCCCCGGCGAGGAGGTTCGGGGCGTGCGCGACGCCGCCGTGCTGGGCCACGTGGGCCAGTTCATGGGCGATCAGCGCGCGGCCCGGAGCGGTGAGCGGGTCGTAGGATCCGTGCGCGAAGACGATGTCGTGGCCGACGGTGTACGCGCGGGCCCCCAGCGTGCGGGCGGCGGCGTCGGCCTCGGGGCCGGTGTGCACCCGGACGGGCGTGAAGTCGTGCCGGAAGTTGGCGGACAGCCGGTCGCGGGTGCCCGCCTCCAGCGGCCGGCCGGGCCCGGCGAGGCAGGTGGCGGCGGACGGGCTGCTCATCGCCGCACCACCCTCGCCACGGCCTCCGCCAGTTCCCGCCCCAGCCGCTCGCCGCCCGGGCCCCGGACGGGGGACTCGGGGTCGTCCGGGCCCGGCACGCGGGCGTCGGTCACCGGTGTGCGCGGGGTCGCCGGATCGGCGAGCAGCTGTGCCAGCCGGCGGCGGAAGACCTCCAGGACCTGCGGCACGTCCGCCTCCTGGACGCCGCGCAGCACCAGGTGCTCGATCTCCACCTCGATCGGCGCGGTGGCGCCGGTGCCCGTCCACGGTCCGGCCGTCCACGGTCCGGCCGGGGAACTCATTCCCACCCCCGCAGCTCGTGCGAGGACAGTGGGCGCTCCAGCTTCTCGCACTCGATCCGCACGGCCTCGCGCACGTGCGCCATCCGTACCGGCTCGTCCGCGTCGGCGGCCAGGAAGGCGGCGTGCAGCGCGAGTTGGGCGATCGTTCCGCCCGCCACGGCGACCTGAGCCAGCCGTGCCGGGTCCAGCCCGTCGACCGGGACACCGGCCGGGAACGCCCGCTCCCAGAGCCGGGCCCGCTGGTCGGCGTCCGGGAAGGGGAAGGTGACCACGAACCGCATCCGCCGCAGGAACGCCGAGTCCAGCGCCTCCCGGGTGTTGGTGGTCACGATGCAGATCCCGCCGAAGGTCTCCAGCCGCTGGAGCAGGAAGCTGACCTCCAGGTTCGCGTACCGGTCGCGGCTGTCGTGGACGGCCGTGCGCCGGCCGAACAGCGCCTCGCCCTCGTCGAAGAGCAGGACGGCCCCCGCCTCGGCGGCGGCGAAGAGCCGGGAGAGGTTCTTCTCGGTCTCGCCGAGGTACTTGCTGACCAGCTGGCCGAGGTCGGCGCAGACCAGGTCGCGTCCGAGCTCGGCCGCCACCGCCTCCGCCGCGGTGGTCTTCCCCGTCCCGCTCGGCCCGCTGAACAGGGCAGTGACCGCCAGACCCCGGTGGCCCGGCCCGGGGTGCCCCCACTCGTCGTGCACCCGGCCCCGCTGGCGGACCTGCGCCAGCATCGCCCGCAGCGCCCGCTCGGCGGGCTCGGCGAGCACCAGCGAGTCGAGTCCGCGCACCGGGCGGTGCAGCCGGGCGAGGCCGTGCAGCGGTTGGTCGGCAGTGGCCCGGCAGGCCGCCACGAGGTCCGGCACCGGGACGGCCCCCGAAGCGGGTGCGGCGAGCCGGACGCCCCGCTCGACCCCCAGCGCGATCGCGGCCGGGGTGAGCGGGGTGCACTGCGCCAGCTCGGCGAGTTCGGCCGGGCCGGCCGACAGGCCCACGTCCGCCAGGGCGGCGGCGAACAGCTCCCGCCGCTCACCCGGGCCCGCGGCGGGCAGCCGCAGGACGGGCTGCGCGCCGGCGCCGGCCGTCGGCTCGGAGAGCGAGAGGACCACCGGGACGCCGTACGAGCGCACGTCCGCGGCGAGGCGCAGCACCGCGGGCGCCGGCCCGGCGAAGGCGGCCGGGTCCCCGTCGGGGCCGTGGTCCGGGCCGGCCGGCCGGTCCGGCGCCTCGATCAGCAGCAGCCGGCCGCCCAGCGCCGCCTCACGGGCGAGCAGCCGCCCGTACAGCTCGGCGGTGGGGGCGTCGGGCGGTACGTCCCCGGCCTCGGTCACCAGCGTGGTCAGCCCCAGTGCGCGGGCCGCCTGCACCGCGGCCTGGCGCCGCGTCAGACGGTCCTCGCCGACCAGCGAGACCGGGCGGGGGAGCGCGGCCGGCCCGGGAGCCGCCAGGGCGGCGAGCTGTCCGACGGCCGCCAGCTGTCCCGGGGCCAGCCGGCAGAGGTCCTCGGCCGTCCGCGCACGTCCGCGCAGCCGCTCGTCCAGGGAGACGGCCCCGACCAGGGCGTGCAGCACCCGCTCGTCCACCGCGAGCGGCAGCTGGGCCAGGCCGCCGTACCGGCCGGGCGCGGGCTCCGGGGGCAGGTCGGCCAGCCGCCAGTGGCGCAGCGGCGCGTCGGGCAGCAGCGCGCTCCAGTGCGGGTCCGGGAGCGCGGCGAGCGCCCGGGAGAAGGTCGCCGGGCCGGTGGCGCAGGGCAGGCCGAGTTCGGGCGCAGCAGCGGCCAGCAGGACGTCCTGTTCGAAGCGGGTGAGGCCGAAGAGCCGCGCGATCCGGTGCAGCGCCACGGGCGTGCCGGTGTCCGCGGCCACCTCGGCCGCCAGCAGCGCCCCGGCCCGCTCGGGCCGCTCGGCGTCGGCCGGGCGGCCGTCCAGCCGGGCTGCGACGGCCTCGGCGTGCAGGACGAGGTGCCGTTGGTTGTCCCGGGCCCAGACGGCGGTCGGTGCGGCCTGCGGCGGTGGGCCGGCGGTGCCGGCGCCGGTGGCCAGCCGGTCGTCCTCGGTGGTGGTCACAGGGTCACCTCCTGCGGCAGGAAGAGGCCGTGGAGGTCGAGCGGCGGGAGGCTCCGGGCGCCGTCGACCTCCAGCGTCACCCGGTAGTCGCCGCGCGGCGCGTCCGTCAGCGGGACGCTGATCGAGGACTGGGGCGCGGGTGTCACGTCGAGCGCCAGCGCCACGGTCGCGTCCGGGCGCACCCGGTCGAGCAGCAGCCGCACCCGGCGCTCCGATCCGGTGAGCGCCGGGAGGACGTCGGCGGCGAGGGTGCCCTGGTAGGCGCCCGCCCCGGGGGCGGGCGTGGCGGTCACTGCGCCGAGGGTCGGCAGGACCGTGAACGCGACCGGCGCGCTCGCCAGGGCGGGAGCGGTGAGGGTCACGGCGGTGTCGAGCGGCGCGGTCAGCCGCAGGACCTGCACGGTGTGGACGCCGGGCCGTACCCCGGTCAGCGGGACGGTCAGCTGCCCTGCGTCCAGCACCGTGGCCGGGGCGGGGGCGCCGTCGACCAGCACCTTGAGCGTCTCGCCGGGCAGTGGCGCGAGGGCCGAGCCGAACAGCCGCAGATCCGGCATCGGGGAGGCCGCTCTGACGGGCGCGCCGGCGCCGTCCGGGCCGGCCGCGGTGTCCAGCCGGGGGCCGTTCAGCACCCGGGCGCCGAGGCCGGTCCGGAGCACCGGCAGGACGGTGCCCGCGACCTCGGGGGACTCCACCACGACGGGCCCGGCGACGAACGCCAGGCTGAGGGCGAAGGCCCCGGGCTGGTACAGCGCCCAGATCCGGGTCAGCTCGTCGATGCTCAGCGACTCCGGGCGGATCCGCACCCGCTCCTGGGCCCGGGCCAGGTCGTTGCCGGTGATGTCGGGGTGGCTCGCGGAGGCCTGGTGGATCAGGTCGGGGAACACCTCGGGGGTGGCGTGCAGGGCGGCCGCGCAGAGTGCCAGCAGCTGCTCGCTCTGGTAGACGCTCTGGCCCCGGAAGGTGAGCAGGTAGTGCAGCTCCAGCGCCGTCCGGGGGACTTGGCGCAGCGCTCCGCCGAACGGGGGACGGGTCGGCAGGTCGTCCGCGGCCAGCGAGGCGTTGCGGTCGATCCGGTACAGGTGGACGCCGACCAGCGGCAGGTTGGCGTCGTCGTCCAGCGGTCCGGCCTTGACGGTCGTGCGCGTAGCGACGTTCGCGGCGTCGATGCGCGTCTGCAGCAGGGTCACCAGACAGGCGGTGACGGTCGGGACGGCGAGCGCGTTGCTCATCCGGGCCACCCCCCGCCGTGCCGACGGTGCGCGGCGAGCAGGTCGGGGTGCCGATCGGCGGCCGGCGCAGCCGGTGCGGCCGGGGCGGCCGGGGCCGGCGCGGCAGGCGTCACGACCAGCTCCACCCGGCCGATCCGGACGACCACCGGAGCCGGTGCGGGCGCCTCGGCGGCCCGCCCGCGCCGGCCTGCCCTGCCGTGCGCCGACGGGGACGGCGCACCGTGCGCCGGATCTCCCGGGCGGGGGAGCAGCACCACCGCCGGCGGCAGCGGCGGGGCGGCGGCCGCGGTGTCGGCCGCCCGGCTGACGGGGTGCGGCCCGGGCCCGGGCCCGGCCGGCCGGGCGGCGCGGCCGGGGGCCTGCGGCCCGGAGCCGGGGTCCCGGTCCGGTCCGGCGAACGGGCCGAGGTCGGTGCTCGGTGCGCGGCGGCGCGGTGCCGGGTGTGCCGGAGCGGCCGCCGGAGGCTCGGCGGCGCTCTGCTCGTACCCGTCCGGCCGTGCCGCCGCAGCAGGCTGCTCCGACCGGAGCGGGCCGAGCGACACGCTCCGGCCGGCGGCCGACGGGCCGGCCGCCCGCGGGGACCGGTTCAGCGGTGCCGGAGCCCCGGAGCTCGCCGCGTCGAGTCCGGTGGGCACCGGCACCGGCTGCCCACCGACCTCGGGGCGCGACCCCCAGGAGGCGGGCCCGGCCTGACGGTCCGCCGGCCGGCCCCGGTCGGCGTCCGGCGAGGCCGGATGGGCCGGATGGGCCGGGTCGGCCGGGTGGGGCGTCCGGGCGCTGCGAAGGCGGGAGGCGGCCGCGGCCGCGGCGAACCAGGACAGGTGGGACTCCGCGGCGCTGCGCAGCAACGGCGCGGCGGAGGCGTCCCGGCCGGTGCCCGGCTCCGGCCGGGGGTGTTCCGGGCTCGGGGTGGCGGGGCCGGCCGTCATCGCGCGGGCGACGAGGCGGCGCAGGAGGCCCACCGGGGCCGCCGCCGTCACCGGTCACCGTCCCAGGCTTCGCCGTCCGCGACCAGCGTCAGGTAGCCGGCCCGGCGCGGTGCGGGAAGTGCCAGCACCTCCGGTTCGGTCCAGCCGTACGCCAGGGCGAGGGCGTGGACGTCGGTCATCAGGCGGCGGTGCGGGGTGAGCCGCGCGGCCAGTTCGGCCGCCGGGTCGAGGACGGCCGGCACCGGGGCGGCGCAGGCGGCGCAGGAGAGCAGCAGCTCGATGTCGGCGAGCGGGTCGGCGGCCGCCATGGTGGTCTCGACGGCCGCGAGGGTCGCCTCGTCCACGGTGTGCCAGGCCGTCACGCAGCGGTCCAGCAGCAGCCGTCGGGCCTGCTCGGCCGGGTCCGGTGCGGTCGGCGCCAGCTCGGCGAGCGCCTCCAGGTCCGCGCCGGTGGGCAGCCGGAAGGCGGGCAGGCCCTCCGGCGGGCGGGGCCCGGAGGGGGCGTGGGTCGCGTCGCCCAGCAGCTCCACCAGGTCGACGGCGGCGTCCAGCCGTTCACCGCAGGACGGGCAGTCGAGCACCCACTCGACCAGCGAGCCGTACGTCGACGCCACGAGGGCGAGCAGCAGGGCGTTGCGGTCGCCGATGCTGAGCGCCCGCAGTTCGTCGGGCTCGGGGCGGCTGCCGCCGAGCTCCGCGACCACGGTGGCGAGCACCAGGGTGACCCAGTGCTCGCCGCCGGGGCCGTTCCCGCCGAGGGCGGCCTCGTCGGCGCCGGTGAGCACGCGCACGGCGGCCGTCGTCGCGGGGCGCGTCGCCAGGCCGTGCCGCAGCCGTACCGGGCGCGCCGGGCCGATGTCGAGTCCGGGGATCATACGGAGAACGAGACCTCCTTGGGCTCGACCACGGCCGGATCCCGCTCCCAGCCCTCGTTTTCGATCTTGATGTGGGCGAGTGCCACCGCGTTGGCATTGGCGTCGAGGTCCGGCAGCGACTGGTACTCGCTCACCCAGCAGCGGAACACGTTGTAGGCGATGACGAGTTGGCCGGCCTCGTTGTAGAGCTCGATCACGATGTCCTTGCGGAAGTCCGCGAGGCTCACCTCCGCGCCGAGGGCCGCGCCGTGCTGCCAGACCTTGGACGCCCACGCCTCGAACTCCAGGTCGTGGGTGACTCCGCGTTCGAGCGTGATCGCCTCGTACTTCGTCCGGCCGGGCGAGCGGCGCGCACTGGACGGGTCGCCGCCCTCGCGGAACTCGACCACCTCGGTGGTGCGCTTGAGGCTGCTGACCTTGCTGACGCCCGCGACGTAGCGGCCGTCCCACTTGACCCTGAACTTGAAGTTCTTGTACGGGTCGAAGCGATTGGTGTTGACGGCGAACTGGGCCATGAGTGGGCTCCCCTCAACTCTGCGTCTGGCCGGCGAGCTGCTGAAGCCGGATGATCACGAACTCGGCGGGCCGCACCGGCGCGAAGCCGACCAGGACGTTCACCACGCCGAGCCCCTGGTCCGTGGTCGTCGTCGTGGTGGCGTCACAGCGGACGAGGTAGGCCTCCTTCGGGGTGCGCCCCGCGAAGGCGCCCTGCACGAACAGGCCGTGCATGAACGACCCGATGTTCAGCCGGATCTGCGACCAGAGCGGCTCGTCGTTCGGCTCGAACACCGCCCACTTGAGCCCGATCAGCAGGCTCGACTCCAGGAAGTTGGCCAGCCGCCGCACCGGGACGTACTTGTAGTCCGAGGAGGCGGCGTCACCGCCGGCCAGGGTCCGCGCGCCCCAGGAGACCTGGCCGTAGGCGGGGAAGCTGCGCAGGCAGTTGACCGCGATCGGGTTGAGGGTGCCGTTCTCGGGGTCGGTCAGGTCGTAGCCCAGGTCCTGGACGCCGAAGAGCTTGGCCTCCGTCCCGGCCGGGGCCTTCCAGACGCCGCGCGCCGCGTCGATCCGGGCCATCAGGCCGGCGATCGTGCCGCTCGGCCCGACCGAGCGCGGAAGGTAGTTGCGGGTCGGGTCGGCGATGTCGAGACGGGGGTAGTAGAGGGCGCTGTACTCGTCGCGGACGTAGCTGTGGCTCTGGAGCCAGTTGCGCAGCGCGGTCGGGCTCTTCAGGCTGTCCGGGGGGTCGAGGAGCAGCAGGGCGCGCTTGCGGCGGCAGTAGGCGATGGCGTTGCCGACGGCCTTGCTGTACTCGGCGTCCAGCGTGCCGGCCGAGGCGAACGGGTCGTTGTCCGAGGCGGTCTGGTTGCCGAGGCTCGGCAGGCACAGGAGCGTGAAGTCGGTGTTCTCCAGGGCGAACATGCCCGATCCGGTGCCGACCTCGCTGCCCACGAGCTCGTCCGCGCCGGGATGGGCGCCGTCGCCGCCGCCCGCCAGCGCGACGGCCCCGGCGTGGGTTGTCGCGCCGTTCAGGTTGAGGGCGGTCGCGGTGTGGTCGTCGCCGAGGTTCTCGACGGTGACGGTGAGCCCGGAGGCGGCACCGGGCAGGACCTGGAGCCGGCTCTTGGTGGGGTCGGCGTTGTCGGGGACCACCCGCACGACGGCCTGGGACCAGACGGGCTTGTTCGCCACGGCCGTTCGCAGGGCCGACTGGAAGGCGGCGGCCAGCGTCTCGACGGAGTCGGGCTTGCCGGGGAAGGTGATCGGCCTCGGGGGGAGCCCCTGGATCGTCACCGTGACACCCAGGGTGTTCGTGTCGGGGAGTGCCCCCTTGTCGACCACGGCGGAGGAGACCAGCCCGCTGGCGGCGGGCTGCGAGGGGGCGTTCGCTCCCGTCACGGGGCCGACGGAGACCAGCTCGGAGGCCGCGTTGACGGCCGTCGTGAGGTAGAGGGGGTCGTCGGTCTTGGTGCTGTCGGCGGTCAACCCCCGGTAGGTCTCCTGCCGTAGGACGGTCGGGTTGCCGGCGTCACCGCCCAGCAGGCTGATCACCAGGTCGAACCGGGCGGGGTCGGTCGCGACGAGGACCTGGACGCGCAGGTCGTTGCCCCACGCCCCCTCGTCCCGGGCCCTGACGGTGAACGCGCCTGCGCCGTCGGCCTGCAGGACGTCGACGTGGGCCCGGCCGAGTGCGGCGGCGCCGGCTCCGGGAGCGGCCACCCGGACCACGTAGGCCCGCGCGCCGCCGTTGAGGAAGTACTGCTGGAGTGCGAAGGACGTGTCGCTGTCCTTGTGCAGGCCGCCGAACGTCCGCTCGACGTCGGCGAAGGAGAGGACCTCCTCCGGGCTGTTCATCGGACCGCGTGGGAACCAGCCGATGAAGGCCGCGATCGCGGTGGGCACACCGACGATCGGATGCACACCACTGGGCACCTCCTCGACGTACACGCCCGGGAACGTGGGTGCGGTGGGCATGGGCGCTCCTTTCGTCAGTGGATCCCCCGCAGTCTCCCGACGGCCTGTCACCGCGCCGTCCGAGCCGGCGTCACAGTGGCGTCACATCGACCCGGTTCACCCGGATGCCGCATCCGGGACGCCACCCACGCAGGCTTCCTCGGCTTCGCCACCTGCCTGATCACCCACAGACACGTTCAACGCCCTTGTCAGGACCTCCAAGAGGGCATCTGATCAACGTTCAGGCGGCGGTGCCCGTTTCGCCTGCGCGGCGCGGCGATCCGGGCCGCCGTCGTGCCGATCCGGATCTCGAAATCCTTCGTTGCGCGGCCGACCTGAGCGGACCCGTCCCCGGCGCTGTCACGTTGGTCCTGGCCGATGTCTCGCGGAGCGGCTGGATGCACGCGCGGATGCCGCGCTCTGCAGGGGCCGTTCATTCCCCAGCCGGTGTGCGCTCCTTCAACCGCCCGAGCGAGTCCACGTACTTGACCATCAGGCGGGCGAACTCCAGGCGGTCGTGTTCGGCCCAGTCGGCGGTGATGTACTCGAACGCGGAGCGCTGGTGGCGGCGGAAGCGAGCCATCAGGGCGGTGCCGGCGGGGCTGAGGTGGAGGACGGTGCGGCGGCCGTCGTGCTGGGAGGCGGCGCGGAGCAGGTAGCCGGCTTTGATGTTGTCGGTGACCATCCGGCTCGCGACCGAGGGGTCGACGCCGAGGAGTCCGGCGAGTGCGCCGACCGTGATCTCCTTCTCGGAGTCGCGGGTGTGTTCCAGGACGAGGTTGAGCACCAGGGTGCGGCTCAGGTCCTTGGCCGAGATCGGGTTCTCGACCTCCAGGAGTGACGTGCGGCGCAGTTTGCCGAATGCCGGGCCGACCGCGTCCAGCAGTTCCTCGGCCGTCGGCTCCTGCGGTGCCGGGGACTGCTGGGGGGCGTCGTTCGTCGTCATGTGCCCATCGTAGGGTCCGTGGGCACGTGAAGGCATGTGTTGACCAGAAATTACATGCATGCAAGCATGCATGTGTTGACCGTTGAGCAATTCTGGTCGACGGCAGTCACCATCACGACACCCGGGGGTTCCCATGACCGTTCTCATCACCGGCGCTCGCGGCAAGATCGGCCGCGCTGTCCTCGGCCGGCTGCACGCCCAGGGCCTGCCCGTCCGTGCCGCGAGCGCCGAACCGGCCGAGCTGACCGTCCCGGCCGGCGTCGCCACCGTCGAGCTGGTCCTCGACCGGCCGCAGACCTTCTCGGCCGGACTCACCGGGGTGCGCCAGGTCTTCCTCTACCCCAACCCCGAGGGCATCGACGCCTTCATCGGGACCGCCCGGGCCGCCGGCGTCGAGCACATCGTCCTGCTCTCCTCCTCCTCGGTCCTGACGCCCGGCGCCGAGACCGACCCGCTCGCCGCCCACAACCTCCGCGTCGAGCGCGCCCTCGCCGCCTCCGGCATACCCACCACCTTCCTGCGTGCGGACGCCTTCGCCAGCAACGCACTCGGCTGGTCCCACCCCATCAGCCACGGTCTGCCCGTCCGGCTCGCCTACCCCGACGCCCACCTCGCGCCCGTTCATCCCGACGACATCGCCGACATCGCCGTCGAAGCACTGACCGGCACCGCCCTCAAGGGCCGCACCCTCACCCTCACCGGCGGCCAGTCCCTCACCTTCCGCGAGCAACTCGCCGTGCTGTCCGAGGTCCTGGACCGCGACGTCACCGTCGAAACGATCACCCACGCCGAAGCCGAGCAGCAGATGAGCCGCTTCATGCCCGCCCGGATCGCCGGCTCGCTGCTCACCCTGTGGGCCGCCGCCTGCGTGGGCCCGGCACCGATCGGCGAGACCACCCGCACCCTGCTCGGCACGCCCGAGCGCAGCTTCCACCGGTGGGTGACCGAGAACGCCGCCGCGTTCACCGCCCGCTGACCCGTCCCGCCCGCCATTTCTGCAGGAGCGCCACCATGAAGCCCATCGGCTACTGGCTCAACCGCACCGACAAGGCCCTCACCGGCTACATGAACGGCATGCTCGCCGAGTTCGGCCTCACCCGTACCGCTTGGCAGGTCCTCAACGTCGTCGGCGCTGCCGCCACGGACACGCCCATCACCGACGACGACGTCCGCACCGCGCTCTCGGCCAACGCCGATGCTGCCACCCTGGCCGCTGCCGTCGACACCGTGCTCGCCGACGGCTGGGCCACCCGCCCCGGACCCGGCCGGCTCGCCCTCACCTCCGACGGCGAGCACCGTCTCGCCGTCGTCGCGGAACGAGTCCACGCCTTCCGTGAGCTGTCCACCGTCGGCATCACACCCGACGAGTACCGCACCGCGGTCACCGTCCTCGAACGCATGACCCGCAACCTCGAAGACCACTGACCGGACCGGGGAGATCGTTGCAGCCGGCGCAACCCCGGCGGCGTGATCGAAAGCCCCGCCCGCCGACTGCGTGTTGAACCACCTCGCCGAGACGTTCCGCGGTGCCGCGGCCGACGACGGCGGCCGGGGTTTCGCCGAACTCGTGCCGGAGCGGGGGCTGCCTCCGGCCGAGCGGCTCGCGGCCCCGAGGGCTGGTTCGGCCGCCGGGCTTCCTCCGGTGAGGCGCCGACGACCGTCCTGCCGGCGCTCCGGCGGAAAAGCCGTTGCCCTGGAGCCGGTCAGGGCTGATAGACAGGGGCATGGACGACGAAATCATGCCCCCGGTCGAGCGGATGCTCGCGGAACGCGCCTGCGAGCGCATCATCGTGGACTTCATCCACCGCCTCGACCTCGGTGAACCGAGCTCGGTGGCCGAGCTGTTCACGCCTGACGGTGTCTGGTACTGGCCCTTCGGGGACCGGCGCATCGAGGGGCGTGAGGCCCTGCGCGCCTACTTCGCCTCCCGCCCGGCCGACAGGCTGTCTCGGCGCCTGATGACGAACATCCTGGTCACGGTGGAGTCCGAGGCGACAGCGCGGGCCGTCTCGTACCTGACGACATACCGGGTCGATGGCTACTCGGGTGGGATGATCGAGCCCCGGCTCCCGGCGAACGTCGGCCACTACGAGGACGTCTTCCGCAAGATCGACGGTGCTTGGTTCCTCGCCGGCCGCACCGTCTTCCTCCCTTTCGGCGGCGGAACCGAACGGCTTCCCGCCGCGGATGCCTCCAACGCCTGATGACCTCGCTGTGGGCGCGGCGGCCGAAGGCGGGTGCCGGCGGTCGCCGAGCCCTGATGGTCGGTGAGGGCAGCCCGGGACGCGGGGCGAAGAGGGCCGGCGGAGTGCCTTCGACGGCGGTCGCGGTGAAGCCGTCCTCGGTGGCCGGGCGTGTGGTTTTCGGCCTCTCCGTTCGGAGCAGGACGCGAATTCCTCTGGGTCAGGGAACACGGAGGTGGTGATCTGCCCGGTCAGCCAGCCGCGGAGGAACCCGGCCGCGCCGCTCCAGCGGCCTGGCGGCCGTCTCTCGGCCGCTGCCCCGGGCTGCCGGGATTCCGCAGCGAACGACCGATTTGTCATCACGGTTCGGTGACCTTCGGACCCATGGGGGATCGATGGCCCGTTCCCGGTGTTCGAGGGCGGTAGATTTCCCCGGCACACTTTCTTGATCACCACGGGGGATTCACCATTTCCACTCAGTCTGCCGAGCTGCCCGACGCCACCGCGCCCACGGAGACCGCCTCCGCGGCCCCGATCCAGGGGGAGCCCGGGTACGGCGAGGGACAGCTCACCTGCGCCGTCTGCGGCTCCGTCCCGGCCGTGAACGCCACGATCCGCGGGCACCAGGGCTTCGTCATCGTGATGCGCTACCTCAAGCGACGGGGCCCGTTCTGCCGCACCTGCGGCATCGCCACCCACCGGGAGATGACCTCCGACACCCTCTGGCAGGGCTGGTGGGGCATCCCGTCGATGATCGTCAATCCGATCGTCATGCTGTTCAACATCCCGCAGCGAATGAAGATCAACAAGCTGGCGGAGCCGGTGCCCGGAGCTCCCGGCACGCCGATGGACACCGGCAAGCCGGTCTACCTGCGGCCCACGATCGTCGGCCTGCTGATCCCGGCGGTCCTGGGCACGCTGATCTTCGCCCTGTTGAAGGGCGACCCCGAGTTCGCCAAGGCCGGCGACTGCATCCACAACAGCAGCCCGCTCGCCATGTCCGGCCTGAACGACAACAACCCGGACGTCAAGGTGGTCTCCTGCTCCGACCCGCAGGCGGACGCCCGCGTCGTGGGCCGGGCCGACAACACCACCGACGGTGAGACGGAGTGCCGCAAGTACCCCGACGCCGACAGCTACTTCACGTACAAGCGGGGGAGCGACAAGTACCTGCTGTGCCTGACGAGCCTCAAGCCGCGGCCGAAGCTGACCTTCCCCCCGGCGGGCTGACCGGGCTGACCGGGCCCGTCAGCCGGCGGCCGTAGCCTGGTGTTCGCTGGTGAACGAAGGGGGTCGCTTGTCAGGCGATACGGCCGGAGCCGAGGCGGGGATGAAGGGGATCACGTTCCCTGCCTGGCACGGAAAGCACTACGTGACCCTGGCGGAACTGCTGGTCCGGCTCGGCAGTTTCGGTCTGGACCTGACGTGGCGGGTCGAATGCGACGAGATCGTCGATCCTCGCTGTGTCGAGATGGAGAGACGGTCCGCCGAGGGCGGGATGGACACGTTGACGCTGTTGTCGCTGACGACGCCCTTCCTCCAACTGATCGACGCCGAAGCACATGGCTTCGCCGAGGACGAGCTGGTGGTCATCCTGGCCGAGGTGGACAGCTCGTTCTGGGACGTCCGGGCTGTCGACGAGCGCGTACTCGGCGAGCTCCGTCGCCGCTATCCGGGGGCAACGGACCTCTGAGGGGACGAGCGTGGTCGACCCGTCCGGGTTCGGGCTGCGCCTTGCCGGGCCGGCTGTCTTCGATGCGGCGGGAGGGTGGGCGCTCCGGCGGGTCAGGTCAGGAACTCGGTGAGCCCGTGTCGATGACGATCATCTTTTCCAGCGTGTACCCGTCCAGGTTCGGATGGTGCCATCGCTGGCCGGTGCGGATGCGGTGGAAGCGGAAGGTCCCGTTGGTGGTACCTGCGCTGACGATGCATCGGATCTGCAGCGGAGGTTCGGTCGAGCGGCCGAGGTGGCAGATGTGCAGGGCCAGCGTCAGACCCTGGGCCAGTAGTAGCCGTTGATCGGCCTCGGCGATGACGGGCTCACCGTCAGCCAGGACGTCGACGGTCACGGGCACGTAGTCCTCTGCACTGTGAGCACGTGGACAAGGATCCCTCACGGTCCTGGTACTGGGTGAGTTCGCCTGTTTCGCCACCGTCAGTGCCCGTGTGGTCCGGTCGAATGGCGACCTCAGGCGGGTGCCTGCTCGTCGGGGGTGCGGCGGGCCGTGGTGTCGCAGCAGGTGTCGGGGGTGCTGTCGGTGCTCTCGCCGAGGGTGTCGGCGTCGGCCTTGACGACGTAGACCTCCCAGGGTTCCTTGCCGGGGCCGGTGGCCCAGACCTTGTCCTGGAGGGCGTAGCAGCAGGTGGTGCTTCCCCCGGCCTTCGGCCGGGAGGTGCCCCCATCCTCGAAGGTGGCCGGGCCGGCGTCCTTCAGGCGGGTGGCGGCGGCGGTGACCTGCTCGGTGGTCTCGACTTCGACGCCGAGGTGGTCCAGGCGGGTGTCCTCGCCGGGATCGCCCTCGATGAGGACGAGCTTGAGCGGGGGCTCGGCGACGGCGAAGTTCGCGTAGCCGGGGCGGCGCTTGGCGGGCCCGGTGTTGAAGAGCGTGGTGTAGAAGGCGATGGAGCCTTCGAGGTCGGCGACGCGCAGGGCGAGCTGAACACGGGACATGGCGGTCTCCCCGATCCGAGGTCTTGTTTCGACAGGTGTCGATACAGCGAGCTTGCCTCCGTAATTAGATGGCTGTCAACATAGACGTATGTCGAATTCAGAGCTGGTCGTGCTCGGGCAGGACGAGGCCGCGGTGTGCTGCTCGCCGATGGTGCGCGAGCCGCTGGGCGAAGAGGCCGCCGTGGACCTGGCGCGGATGTTCAAGGCACTGTCGGACCCGGTGCGGCTGCGGCTGCTGTCGCTGATCGCTTCACACGAGGGCGGGGAGGCGTGCGTCTGCGACCTGACCGGACCGTTCGACGTGTCCCAGCCGACCATCTCCCACCATCTGAAGGTGCTGCGCGAGGCCGGGCTGGTGGGCTCCGAGCGGCGCGGGACCTGGGTCTACTACTGGGTGCTCCCGGCGGCCCTGGCCAGGCTGTCCGTCCTGCTGCAGGCCCCGGTCCCGCCCCGACCCGCCTCTGCTCGAAGGAAGAACCCGTGAGCTCTCCCGCTGTCCCGTCCGTGCTGTTCGTCTGCGTGCACAACGCCGGCCGCTCCCAGATGGCCGCTGCCTTCCTGACCCACCTCGGCCACGGCCGGGTCGAGGTCCGCTCGGCCGGCTCCGCCCCCGCCGACACCGTGAACCCGGCCGTGGTCGAGGCCATGGCCGAGGCCGGGATCGACATCTCCGCCGAGGTGCCGAAGGTGCTGACCGTCGAAGCCGTGCAGGCGTCCGACGTGGTGATCACCATGGGCTGCGGCGACGCCTGTCCGTACTTCCCCGGCAAGCGGTACCTGGACTGGACGCTGGACGACCCGGCCGGCCGGGGCGTGGACGCCGTGCGCCCCATCCGCGACCGGATCGAGCAGCGCATCCGCCATCTGCTCACCGAACTCGGCATCGAGCCCACCGCCTGACCACCTCCGACGTCGGCCGTGGTCCGCCGCGCAGTGCGGAGTCATCCCACGGCCCTCGCGCTGGTCGAGTGCCCCGGTCAGCCCTGGTGTGCCGGGAGCTTGAGGAGGTCGCGCATCGTGGCGGAGGGCATGTAGCAGCGGAGCAGGGAGAGGCCGATCCGGGGCAGATCGGCCTCGTCGCGGTAGAGGAGGAACATGGGTTCGTGGCGGGGCTGGAACTTCGCCTTGAAGGCGTGGAGCGAGCGGAAGCCGTAGTACGGCTCCATGGTCGCGCCCAGTTGGTCGAGGATCCGGTCGAGCACGGTGGGGGCTTCGGTGGTCTCGGTGCGGGCGAGTGGGGCGCCGGAGAGGGACAGGAAGCGGGCGCCTTCCTCGCGGAGGGCCAGGCAGCTGGAGGCGATCATGAACTCGACGACGGGCCGGAAGCCGTCGCGGCGGCGCATCATGTCGAGCGTCCAGCCGTGCGGGCTCCCGTCGCCGTCGTAGACCGGCATCCAGGACGTGACGCCGTGGATGTGGTCGTCGCCGTCCGTCGCGAGGCCGACCCGCATCCGCGGGTCCAGGGCCTCCTCCACCCCGCCGAGGGTGAAGCCCATCTCCGGCAGGCCCTTGTCGCCGACCCACTCCTCGGAGATCGCGCGGACCTGGGACTGGACCGGGCGGGGCTGTTCGGCGAGGGCGACGAGCCGGTACTCCACGCCGTCCTTCTTGGCCCGGTTCAGCGCGGTGCGCACGTCCTGCCAGGCCTTGCCGCGGAACTCCAGGTCGGGCAGGTCGATGATGGTGTCCTCGGCCACCTGGACGGAGCGCCAGCCCAGTCGACCGGTCGCCCCTGCGGCCTGCCCGGTGGCGGAGAACAGGCAGGGGACCAGTCCGGAGTGGTCGCACATGTCGGCGAAGCCGGCGATGGTGCGGGCCCGGGTCCGCTCGGCGCCCACCGGGTCGCCGAGCGCGACGGCGACGCCGGCGTGCACCCGGTAGGCGAGGTAGCCCTCGTCCTCGTCGTCGGGGAAGAAGTAGGAGTTGTCGCGCCAGGTGGTCATCCAGGAGAGGTTGCCGCCGCCGTGACGCACCAGGAGGTCGGTGGCGCGCTCCTGCGGGTCGGTGTCCGCGGTCCGGTCGTGAGCGCCCGCGGGGTGCGGGTCGGTGGCCGGGGCGTGCCCCCGCTCCCTGCGGCGCGGGCGTCTGGCCCGGAACGCCTCCCGGCCGGCGAGCAGGACGACGGCTTCGGCAGTCCACAGGACGGCCGCGGGCACGAAGACCGCCGCTCCCGTCACCGTGACCTCGGCGCCCACGATGTGGGCGACGACGTAGGCCACCGCCACGAACAGGCCCAGCAGGACGTTGGCCAGGCAGAGTGCCATGCTCCAGCGCCAGGCGGCCCGGCGCCCGCCGCGCAGCCCGTTGACCAGCAGGGCGATCAGCACCAGTGAGATCAGGAGTTGCCAGCCCGAGCCGCCCTGGCCCTCGGTGTTCCCGAGCGGACCGCGGCTCGGCGACAGCCAGACCACCGTCTGGATCGCCGCGATGACGACCAGTCCGGTGACCGCCAGCAGCCGCCACTCACGCCGACTGAGCCGGCCCGAGGTCGGGGCCGCGCCGGGCACCTTCAGCCAGTGGGTCGCGATCAGCGCGCCCGTGACGGCGAGCGCGTGCTCCACCTCGACGAGGCTGCCGACGTAGAGCAGCCACACGACGACGTACGTGAGCAGGCCCATCCTCAGGCGTTGCCGCCACGGCGAGGGCAAGGCGGCGGAGGCCAGCGCTCCGGCGCACAACGCGCCCGCGGAGAGGCCGACGTCCACGGCGCGCGCCTGCTCCTGGGCCCAGGCCCAGTCCGCGTGGCGCAGCACCAGGAACAGCAGGGCCGCCAGCAGCACCGCGCCGAGCTGGCCGACGATCGTCGCCGCCGCGGCCCACCGGGTGCCGAGGCGGGCCTCGGCGAGCCCGACGAGCAGCACGATCCCGAGCGTGACGAGCAGGTAGTCGGCGGGGGTCGCGCACAGCAGCGACCCGGTGACCAGCGTCCACCAGCGGCCGGCCTCGAACGAGGGCAGACCGTACGCCACGTCCGGGTACCAGGAGCGGTCGGACAGTGAGTTCCACAGGCCACCGAGGCTCAGACCCACCAGCAGGATGACCACGGCCGTTCCGGTGGTGAAGGGCAGCCGCCGGGCCGTCGAGGCCATCGCGGTCACTGCTGATCCGGTGCGCCGCCACCGCGGGCTCGTGTCTGCGGGCACCTCGTACCTCCGTGCCGATGGTCCCGCCGGGGCTGGAGCGCGACCGGCAGCCCTTCACACAGCGTAGACCAATCCGGTTGGCCCAGCCCGGCGGGCGCCGCTCGCCGACATCGGCTCCCGACGGTACGGACCGCGCCGCCCCGGTCATGGATCGGAGTGGCGGGGGCGGCGCGGTCCGGGCTGCGGGGTATCAGCGGAACGGCTGGGCGTTCTGCGAGCAGCTCGCGCCGTCCGGCGGGAGGGTGCCGCTGGTCAGGTAGCCGGAGAGGAACGCCTGGGCGCACGAGCTCGGGTTGAAGAGCTCGGTGTGCCCGTAGCCGTTGACGGTGACGAGGCGCGCCCCGGGGAGCAGCTTGGCGACGGCCTGGGCGTCGCCGTAGGGCGTGGCCGGATCCCCGGTCGTGCCCACCACCACGACGGGTGTGTCGACCTTGTTCCACGGGCCGAGGTACGAGGAGGCGGCCTTGGCGGGCCAGTTGACGCAGTAGGCCGTCCAGGGCCAGTTCTGGCTGACGGTCCCGGCCCGGCGCAGCGAGGTCTGCGCCTGGTCGATCGCGGCGCTCACCGTGGCGGGGTTGGGGCTCTCACCGCAGATGACCGCGAGTTGCTGCTCCACGCCGTGGTAGGGCTGGGGCGCGGCGCTTCCGCCGGCACCGGTGCTTCCGCCGCCGGCCGACTGCGGTCCCGTCGGCGACTGCGCTCCGGTGGGTGACTGGGCTCCCGCCGGTGACTGCGGGCCGGGTGCGGTGCCGCTCGGTGCCGGACTGGTCGTGCCGGCCTGCCAGAGTGCCTGGAGCTGTGTGGCGAGTCCGGTCCAGCCGGGGAAGGCGCTGAACCCGGGGACGGGTCGGACGACGTAGAGGCTGTTGGTCATCAGCGCGACGAGGTCGCTGTCGGTGACGCCCGGCTGCGAGGGATCGACGACGAGGGGTTGTTGTCCCGCGCGGGTGAGCAGGGTCTGGAACTTGGCGCTGGTGGCGTCGGGCGTGCCGGCCGAGAACGCGCACTGCTGGGTGGTGCTGTTCCCGCACAGCCGGAGGAAGTCCTGCACCACGGCCGCCGTGGAGAGGTCGGATCCGGCGCGGACGAAGGTGCTGAGCGGCGAGGTGTTGTCGGCCCACGCCGTGGGGTCGACGGCTCCGTCGAGGATCATTCGCTGCACGTTGGACGGGAACATGTTGGCGTACGTGGCGCCGAGGAAGGTGCCGTAGGAGGTGCCGTAGTAGAACAGCTTGTCCTCACCGACCGCCTGGCGCATCAGGTCGAGGTCGCGGGCGTTGTCCGCGGTGGACACATGGGTCAGCAGCTCGTCGTCGCGCCCGGCGCAGGCCTGGAAGAGCTGCCCGTAGGCGGATGTCCACTGTTGCTGTTGCGCGCTGGTCAGGGGTGGGAAGGACGTGGAGGAGAGGAGGGCGCCCTCCTGGTCCTCGGTGTCGAAGCACTGGACGGTCGGCGAGCTGAGACCGCCCATGCCGCGCGGGTCCCAGGACACGATGTCGAAGGTGGAGAGCACATCGGGGCCGAAGCCGTCGATGCCGGCGGGGAGGAAGACCGAGCCGAGTCCGCCGGGGCCGCCGGGGTTGTAGAAGAGCGTGCCGAGCGGTTTGGCGGATCCGCCGGCGAGGTGCTTGACGAGGCCGAGCTTGATCGTGCGGCCGGTCGGGTTCGCGTAGTCCAGCGGGGCTGTCATGGTGGCGCACTGGTAGCCGTCGAGGCTCGGGTCTCCCTGCTGCGCGGCGGGGCATCGGCTCCAGTGCAGTTGGGGGACCGCGGTCGTCGACGTGGGGGAGCCGGTGGTGGACGGCGAGGGACTCTGCGCCTGGGCGGCGGTGGCGGGCAGGAGCAGGGAAGCGGCGAGCAGGGCTGCCGCCGACGAGGCTCCGAGCGGTTTCGGTGCGTTGAGCATGGCTACCTCCCGTCGCCGCCTTCGGCGGCTGACACCTTCGGGGGACCGACCGGCCGTGGACGGGTGGCGGGGAGGCGGAGTGGCGTCTGCCGGACGGCGACGTCCTTCATGACGACCGCGGACCCGTGGGCCGGCTCAGTCGTCGCGGCCGGCTTCGTCCCCGCCGGCGGCGGGCTTGGGGAGCTTCTCCTGGAGGTAGGACACCAACTCGCCCGGGCTGCGGGTCTGCAGCAGCACGCGGCCGGGGCCGGTCAGGTCGCACACCAGGAACTGCCCGGTCTTCAGGGACCGGATGGTCCGGCCCCGCGCCATGCGGCGGGCGTCGAGTGCCACGCCGACGTCGTAGCCGACGATGTGTCCGGCGGCCACGGTCAGTTGCTCGCCCGGGCCCAGGTCGACGGCGTCCAGTGCTCCGTAGCATCCGAGGACCACGGTGCCCGTGCCCTCCATGCGCAGCACGAAACCGCCCTCGCCGCCGAGCACGTTCTGCATGCCGGCCCACTTCGTCTGCGGCGTGACCTCGGCGGAGCATCCGAGCCAGTTCCCCTGTGTGACCTGGACGGGGCGGCCGCCGGTGACCTCCAGAGCGGTCACGTCGCCCGGCAGCTCGTGCACCAGGTCCACCCAACTGCCCGCGCCGTGTGCCGTGTAGCGGGTGAGGAAGAGCGAACTCCCGCCTAGGGCAGCGCGTTTGAGGCCGGCCAGGACGCCGCCCTGGGCCATCGCCTCGATGTCGAGGTCCGGCCCGCAGCGGTACATCGAACCGGACTGTCCCACCAGCGACTCACCCGGGGCGAGAACGCACCGGGCGACCGCGAACCCCGGCTGGTGACGTGTCTCGACCTGCATCGCGACCTCCACGACCCCGCGATCGGGGCGCCCTCCTCATCGTGGCACAGGGGGCTGCCGGTTTCCCGCCGGGTGGGACCGCGCTCAGCCCTGCCGCTTCACCGTTGCCGTTCCCGTTGCTGCCGTTCCCGTTGCTGCCGTCGCCGTCGCCGTCGCCGTCGCCGTCGGCGACCCTCCCTGGGCCCTGGGCAGCAGGCCGGTGAGCAGGCCGTCGACGGTGGTGTCCACGACGGCGGTCACGTCGTCGCCCGCGATCATGCCGCTGTTGAGCAGGACCGCCAGGCCGTGCAGCGTCGAGAACACCAGCCGCCCCGCGGCCTGTTCGTCGCCGGTGCCGAGCTCGCCGTCGCGCCGGGCGGCCGCGACGGCCTCGAAGGGCACGGTGTACGCGGCGTGGGCCGCGGCCCGTGTGGCGTCCGTACCCTCCCGGTGCTTGCTCGCGAACATCAGCTCCACGAGTGGCATCCGGCCCGCGGTGAACGCGATGTAGGTGTGGGCGATCGCCCGGAGCCGGGCCTCGAAGGAGGAGCCCGCGTCGCCCAGCGCTTCGGCGATCCTCTCCGACAGGCTCTCGAAGCCCCGGACGGCGAGCGCCTCCAGCAGTGCCGCCCGATCGGCGAAGTGCCGGCGGGGCGCGCCGTGGCTCACACCGAGGTCGCGGGCGAGCGCGCGCAGTGACAGGTCCTCCACGCCCGAGGCGATGACCGAGCGTTCCGCCTGGTCCAGGAGCTCGGTCCTCAGGTTGCCGTGGTGGTAGCTCCGTTCTGACATGTCCGGATGCTAACAAACGGCGATGTTGTCATTGACAACATTGGTTGGCGCTGGCAGCCTGGAGCCATGAGTACTTCGCACAGCAAGTGGACCGCCGCGGACCTCCCGGCGCAGACCGGCCGCACGATCGTCGTCACCGGAGCCACCAGTGGTCTCGGCGCCGTGACCGCGCGTGAGTTGGCCCGCGCCGGTGCCCACGTGGTGCTGGCCGTCCGGGACACCCGCCGCGGCGAAGCCCTCGCCCGGGGCCTGTCCGGCAGTACCGAGGTGCGGCGGCTCGACCTCGCCGACCTCTCCTCGGTCCGCGAGTTCGCCGAGGGCTGGCACGGCCCGCTCGACGTCCTGGTGAACAACGCCGGCGTGATGGCGATCCCCGAGGCGCGCACGGCCGACGGCTTCGAGATGCAGCTCGGCACCAACCACCTCGGGCCGTTCGCCCTCACCAACCTGCTGCTGCCGCACATCACCGACCGCGTCGTCACGGTCGCCTCCAACGCCCACCGCAGGCCCGGCGTCGACATCGACTTCGACGACCTCAACTCGACGAAGTCGTACAGCCCCTGGCGGGCCTACCAGCAGTCCAAGCTGGCCAACCTGCTCTTCGTCCGGGAGCTCCAGCGCCGCCTCACCGCGGCCGGCTCCACCGTCACCGTGCACGCCGCGCACCCCGGCTACGCCGCGACCAACCTGCAGAGCGGCTCCGCCGGCGCCGGCCAGCGGTTGGTGCTGGCGATCGCCAACCGCCTGATCGCCCAGTCCGAGGAGCAGGGTGCGCTGCCCTCGCTCTACGCGGCCACCCAGCCCCTGCCCGGAGCCAGTTACACCGGCCCCGACGGCCGCGGCGAGCTGCGCGGCTACCCCGCCCCCGCCCAGCTCAGCGCCAACGCCACGGACGACACCAAGGCCCGCCGCCTCTGGGACGCCTCCGAGAAGCTCACCGGCGTGGGCTTCCCCGCGATCCTGGACCACTGAGCGGCGCCCGCGGGCACGCCGTTCACCCTCCGACCATTCCGGTCGGCCACGCCTACGAGCAGGCGCGGCCCGCCCGCGCGCTCGCTGTCCGGACCGCCGGGCGGCTGACCGAGTGCGTCACGGAGGGGGAGTGGCGGCGCGGAAATGGGTCGCCCGGTCGGGTGCGGTCGGGGCATGATCCGCACCTGTGACGATGTCGAACCACTCCCTGGTACGGGCGGCCGCCCGCAACAACGCCGAATGGTGTGCGGTGATGAGCCGAACGCACGGCTCGGTGGGCGCCTTCGAGGAGGAGGCGTGGGCTGCCGCGAGCCGCACACCCCTCTACTACCCCGACGCGGTGACGCTGCTGCCCGGGGCGGACGCGGCCGCGCTGGTCGCCCGGATCGACAACGCGGTCCCTGGGGCGTCGGTCAAGGACAGCTTCGCCGACCTCGATCTGACCGAGGCCGGCTTCCGGGTGCTGTTCGACGCGCAGTGGGTCCACCGCCCGGCGGGCCCGCCCACCACCGCGTCGGACCTCGCCTGGGAGGTGGTGGACAGCGCCGACGCCCTGCGCGCCTGGGCGCTCGCCTGGGACGACGGAGCCGGCTACACGCACCTCTTCCGGCCCGAACTGCTCGACGACCCGGCCACCTTCGTGATCGCCGGACGGTCTCCCGACGGCCGGGTGGTGGCCGGTGCGGTGGCGAGCCGCAGTGACCGGGTGGTGGGGATCTCCAATGTCTTCGCCCTGGACGGGGGCGTCGACGCGGCCTGGCCGGTCGTGCTGGAGGCGGTCCACCGGCTGTTCCCCGCCCTGCCCCTGGTCGGCTACGAGGGCGACGACGATCTGGTGGCCGCCCTGCGGCACGGCTTCGAGGCGGTCGGTCCGCTGCGGGTCTGGATCGGCTCGGGCCGCGCCTGACCGCCGCGCCGCGCTTGACCGTCGGGCCGCGCCTGACCGCCGCGCCGCGGCCCCGTCCGGCCCCTGTCCCTCGATGCGGACCCGCCGTCGCACGAGATCTGCTCGGGAGGTCCGACCGGCACGAGGGCTCCTGACGTGCGATCAGGCATGCGGAGCGGCCCTGTCCGCTGCCAGGCGGGTGAGCCACTCGCGCAGCAGGTGCTGCTCGGCCTCGCTCAGGACGTCGGCGTCGTCGGGGAGAGCGGCGCGCAGGGCGCGGGCCGCCGCGGCGGGGCCGGCCTCCGCGGCGGGGACCGTCGGTTCGGCGCGGGTGACGGCGGCGACCATGGCCTCGCGGAGCGTGGTCAGCAGCGCCGGGTTGCGGCGTTCTGCCGGGGTGGAGCGCCAGGTGGTGACCGCGCCTCGGCCGGTGGCCTGGATGATCTGGGCGGCCAGCTCCTCGTCGACCCGCAGCCACCCCCCGGCCGCCAGTCGGCGCACCCGGCCGTGGAGGATTTCCAGGCCCGCGCGGTGTGCCGTGTCCGCCTCCTGGCCGGTGGCCCTGTCCATGACCGCGAACAGCTCCGGGCGGGAGATCCCGAACTCCACCACCACGTCCCAGCCGCGGCGCAGGTCCTCCACCGCGTCCTGCGGATCGGGGTCGAGCTGCGCGCGCTTGCTCTCCAGGAACTGCGCGTAGCCGTGCTCGGCGACGGCCTCAAGCAGCCCCTCCTTGTCGCCGAAGAGGCGGTAGATCGCCGGCGGTTGCATTCCGGCCGCGGCGGCGACCGCGCGGGTGCTCATCGCGTCCGGGCCGCCGTTCTCCAGGAGCTCGACGGCCGCCTCGACGATGCGGCGACGAGGGCTGTCGGTGGTGTCACGCGTAACCATGGATCGATGGTATCGGAGGTTTGATTCCACCGATATTCCGGTGTTACTGTCAAAGTGATTCCACTGGAAACACCGTTGGGGGAGCCAATGATCATCGTCACCGGAGCCACCGGAAAGCTCGGCCGCCGCACCGTCGAACGCCTCCTGGAGCGCGTCCCCGCCGACCGCGTCGGCGTCAGCGTCCGCGACCCTCGCAAAGCCCAGGACCTCGCCGACCGCGGCGTTCGTGTCCGGCAGGGCAGCTTCGACGACCCCGCCTCGCTCGTGCACGCCTTCGAAGGGGCCGAGCAGGTGCTCCTCGTCTCCCTCGACCGCACGGGCGAGGAGTGCGTCAGCGGCCATCGCACCGCCATCGACGCAGCCGTGAAGGCCGGCGTCGGCCGCATCCTCTACACCAGCCAGACGGGCGCCGCCCACGACTCCCGCTTCCAGGCATGCCGTGACCACGCCCGGACCGAGGACCTGCTGCGCGCCACCGGTCTGCCGTGGACCGCACTGCGCAACGGCTTCTACACGGCCAGCGCCTTGCTGTTCCTGGAGTCCGCCCGCCACACCGGCGACATCGCCCTCCCCGCCGACGGCCCCGTCGCCTGGACCGGCCACGACGACCTCGCCGAGGCCACCGCGGCGATCCTCACCGCGGAGGAGGGCCGCTTCGAGGGGCCCACCCCGCCGCTCACCGGCGCGGCGGCGCTCGACTTCGACGCCATCGCCGAGGTCGCGTCCCGGGCCACCGGGCGGCCCTTCACCCGCACCGTCGTCCCCGACGACGCCTTCCGCGAGCAGGCACTGGCGCACGGCGCCCCGGCCCCGATCGCCGACCTGATGGTGAGCATCTTCGCAGCAGCGCGGAACGGCGAGTTCTCCGCCGTCGACTCGACGCTGGCCGAGCTGATCGGGCGAGAGCCCGCCACCTTCGGTGCCCTGCTGACGCGCGCCTGGGCCGAATAGATCCCGAGGGAGCCGACGATGTCCACGCGTCCGCCACCGGTGACGTCGGCGGGGGTGGCCGGAAGACCGCCTCCTGTAGGCGAAGTCGAGGGGCGGTCTTCCGGGGTTTCCTCAGGGTGTGGGGAGCGTAGCCCCTGCCACTGACACTGCCCCGTGACGTCGACACTGCCCTGTGACGTCGACACTGCCCTGTGACGTCGACACTGCCCCGTGACGTCCCGGTGCCGGACGATCCGCGCCGACTCCAGGTCCGCGAACGGGCCGGGCACCCCGAACCGGGCAGCCGGGCTGCGCCTGTGCCGGTTGGCCACCAGATGGGCGGGTAACCCGCAGTTATGGGCACTGGCACCGGCATGACAGGCGGTGACGGCGGGCTCACCCTGGATGCGGGCGGCCGTCCGACCATCGGCGTCGAGGAGGAGTACCTGCTGCTCGACCCGGACAGCGGTCTGCCGCTGCCGCACGTCGACGCGGTGCAGGAGGCCGCCGGACTGCACCCAGCCGTGCACCACACCGAGCTGCAGAACGAGCTGCTCCAGGCGCAGGTGGAGGTGGCCACCCCGGTCTGCCGGGACCTCGCCGAGGTCGGCGGCCATCTGCTGCGCCTGCGGCACGCGCTCGCGGCCGCCGCCGAGACGGCCGGCTGCCGGCTCGCCGCGTGCGGCACCGCCCCGTACGCCCCCTCCACGCCCCCGGCGATCGTCGACGCCCCGCGTTACCGCGCCATCAGGCAGAACATGTCGCGGCTGGCCGACGAGGCGCTCATCAACGGCATGCACGTACACGTGGCCGTGCCCGACCCGCAGACGGGTGTCGAGGTGCTGAACCGCCTCCGGCCCTGGCTGCCGGTGCTGACTGCGCTGTCGGCCAACTCGCCGCTGTGGTACGGCTCCGACACCGGCTACGCGAGTTGGCGCACGGTGGTCTTCAGCCGCTGGCCGATCAGCGGGATCCCGCCGTACTTCAGGGACGCCGAGGACTACGACCGCCGCATCGACCACCTGCTGGACGCCCGGCTGATCCGCGACCGGGGCCAGCTGTACTGGCAGGCCCGGCTCTCGGCGAAGTTCCCGACCGTCGAACTGCGCGCGATGGACGTCCAGTTGCGCGCCGACGAGGCGGTGATGCTGGCCGGGCTGGTGCGCGCGCTGGTCGTCACGGCGATGCGGGACGCGGCCGCCGGACGTCCCGCGCCGGAGCGGACGCCGGAGAGCCTGGACGGCGCGGGGTGGCACGCCGCCCGGTACGGAATGGACGGCACCCTGCACGACCCGGCGACGGGACTGTCCCGGCCGACCGGCGAGCTCGTCGGCTCCATGCTGGCCGCGCTCCGTCCGGTCATGGACGAACTGGGTGACACCCGTGCGGTGGTCCCGCTGGTCGAGCGCCTGCTGGACGAGGGCAACGGCGCCGAACGCCAGCGTCGGCACCTGGCGGAACACGGGCGCTCCGGACTGATCGCGATGATCGCGGCGGAGAGCGCGGCGGCCTGAGCGGGGTGGCCTGAGCGCGGTAGCCGGAGCGTGACGGCGCGGCGACGAGCGTGACGGCGCGGCGACGTCCGGCCGCCCGTCCTGGCCACCGGGGCCGCGCTGCCACGGCGGTCAAGCGATCTCGCTGTCCGCGCTTCGGGGCGTCGTTCTCGGAGTCGTGGCGTCTCTCCACACCGGGTGGAGCGAGCCGGCCGCGCTGGGGGATGATCTCCTGCGTGGCTGAGGAAGTGGTTGCAGGTGCGGACGATGCTCGTGCATGGGACGAGCGACTGGGCTGGGCATTCGGTCTGATAGCGGACGATCCGGCCGAGCGGGCTGCGGCGCTGGTTCGTCTGGCCGAGGCGCAGAGGAAGGTCTCGGACGCGCTCGGTCGGTTCAATGAGATGTGGTGGCTGACGTCGTCTTTGGGAACGGAAGAGCAGTACCAGGAGTCGGCCTTGGTACAGGCGCATCGGATGTATCACCAAGCCCAGAGGAGTTCGCTGCCTGACGGGCTGTGGGGTCGCCATGCAGTCGGGGATCTGGCGACCTGGCCGGGGCTGCCCTATGCGTTGCTCTTCCTGGAGTGGGAGGCGAAGTACCCGCAGGAGTGGACGCACCATGCGAAGGCGTGGGGTACGAAGCAGCGGCTCATCCGGGACCTGGCCCTCGCCCGCCAGGAGGACGCGGTGAAGGCGAAGCTCACCGATCTGGTCGAGATCGTCGTCCACCGTGCGTACCGCTGCAAGGACCGCGAATACGTGCGGGTCGCCAGGGCCGTCGACAGCGCCGACCTGCGCGACCGGCTCGATCGTGCAGTCGACTCGGACAGTCCGTGGGCCCGGTGCCAGGCAGGGTACGTGCTCTGGCTCCTTGACCGCCCTGACGTGCCGAACACCCGTCATGTCTGGCGGTCCTGGGTGGCCGGCAGGGCCTCGGCGTAGCCGCGAGGCCGTCCGGTCCCACCAGCAGGCGGTCACCCATGGCACTTGAGCTTGATCAGCAGGACATCGTCGGCAAGCGCGTCCAGGTACCCGCCGATGTCGTGTTGGTAGTGCCACCCGTCATCCATGTGAGGGCAGGTCTTCCAGTCCTCGCAGAGGGCGTGGACGGGCGAGGTTCCGCCCTCGATCCACCAGCTGTCGAGCGTGAGAAGGTCGGGCTGCTGGATACGGACGGTCACCCGGTCCACGAAGTCCGCCCGGTCACCGTCGAGTGCGGGGACGAGTCCGATCTGGTGGTTCAGCCACGAGATGTCACCGAGCTCGGGGACCTGGCTGAGCGGATCCGCGACGAACGCCTGGAGCAGCGGCTGTCCCGTGAAGTCGGCCCACATCCGCTCGGTCGGATAACCCTGCGGATCCTCCAGGTGACGGGCGCGGAGCGTCGTCCACGGCAGCATCGGCGGATGCTCGGGGGCGAGGCGTTGCCACAGATCCCACGGATCGCCTGCCCGAGCGCCGTGACGAGGTCGTCCCGTGCAGCCGCGGGCAGGCAGGCCACGACCCGGATTCCCGCCATCTCCGCCCCCGTACCCCACGCTCGGCCAGTCCGCGCATGACGATATCGGGCTGATCCTGTCCGGCACGACGGGTATTTCCGGGAAGTGATCCTTTCAGCGGCGGGACGCGATTCTCACCACCATGCGTCCAGGCGCGGAGCCAGTCGGTGCTGTTCTTGGGGGAGAGGAAGACGTCGAAGGACTCGAACCAGCCCTGGTGGCAGCCCGGCGTGCGGTCAGCGTCCGACGGCACGCCGGGCCGCCGGTCGGTGGCTGTTCTCGGCCGTGGCCGGCCGGGTGGTTCCCGGGGCCTTGGCGGGGCCGGCCGGTCAGCGGCCGGCGAGGTGGCGGGAGAGCTGCTCGACCGCGTCGAGCTGGGCGGTGGTGAGGTGTCGCGCCTCCCAGATCACCGCGGCCACGTCGGCGGCCCGGGAGTGGAGTGGTGGCAGGTCGTCGGGCAGGCGGATGCCGCCGAGCGCGGCCAGATCGCCGGCGGGAATGCCGAGCACGCCCGCGAAACCGGCCACCAGCTCGGGGGTCGCTTCGACGGTGCCGCGGCCCACCCCGCCGATCGTGGACGCCGCCAGGTAGATCCGCCCGTCCGTCACCGCGTACAGGGCCTTCGCCGTAGACAGCCAGGTGAGGTTGCGACTGTGCGCCAGCTGCAGCAGCACCGCGCCGAAGCCCGGCTCGTACTGGTGGTGCGGCCGGTCGACACCACCCTTTCCCTCCCGCCGGACCAAGGGCTGCGCCCGGATCGCGTCCAGCAGCGGGCGCCGGTTCCCGGCGGGCATGACCATCGTGTTGTAGACGACATGGCTGACCGACCAGTGCGGATTGCGGGTGACCGGCGTCAGGTCGTCGGGTACCGGCTGCCCGGCCAGGACGAACAGGTCGGCGGTGTGCAGCCCGAGCGCCGGTCCGAGGGCCCTGAGCAGCCCTTCGGTCGGTACCCGTCCGTCGAGCACGGCCTGCAGCTCCTCCGTCCCGGTGCCGGCCGCCGTCGACAGCACGGAGACATCGATCGTTCGATGCTCCATCAGGCGCGCCAGCAGCACGCCGAACTCCTGCACTCCTGTCATACCGTCAGCCTATCGACCCTTGCGCAGAGGCCATCGGGAGCCCGCCCGGCGGCCCTTGTTGCACCGACTGTTGCACCGGCGTCCGACGCGGATCCGGCCACCCTGACCGCTCTCGCGACGTCCTGCGGGCTCCTTTCCGTGTCAGTCGGGTATCGCTCGGAGAGTCGATGAGCGGTGAGCGCCGGTCGGCTGAGCCGAGGGCTCGCACCTGTCGTGGGCGCGGGGTGCCTGGTTATTGAGTGGTCGCGATGGAGGGCATGGGCCAGACTCCGTGGCCATGGACGGCACGATTGCTCAGCGGGTTGGCGAGCTCGACGCGGATTCGAGCGAAGTGGCAGAAGACGCCCAGCACGCGCTGATCGCCATGGGGCCGGAGGTGCTGGACGAGTTGATCGCCGCAGTGCCGCAGTTGGGGGCGTTCGGGCAGCTCTGCGCCATCGACGTCTTCACCGCGCTGAAGGATCCGCGGCCGGGAGACGTGCTGATCGGCCTGTTGGACAGCGAGAACGCCACCGTTCGCCAATGGGCGGCCGAAGCCTTGGCGGGCCTGGGGATCCAGCGTGCCGTGCCCGATCTCCAACGGGTCTACGAAGCCTTCCGGCAGCGAGGGGAGGCCCCCGATGACAGCGAAGGAGAGGCGCTGCGCTGGGCGCTGACGGATCTCGGCGCCCGCGAGCCCGTGATCCCGCCACGGGCCGCTGCGCTGCGGGCCTCGCCGGGGAACCCGGACCCGGCATGGCCGACGGCTCACCTTGCCGAGGTCATCGAGGATCTGGCCGCTCACGGTCAGGCGGTGCTCTACTACCAGGTGTGGCAGATCAAGCCGGACGACGGGGCCTACTGGCGTCGGGGTCCGGGCATCGACTGGGACATCGACCGCCGCTTGCCCTGGGCTCGGATCGTGACCGAATGCCGGGACTGGGCACTTCTGGCAGCCGAAGAAACCGACAAGGCCCCCGACCTGGTGGCGACGATCTCTTGGATTGACGCCTCGGATCTGTGAGGCCCCGAGTCGAGTTCGGCTGTTTCGGCTATCCGGTCAGCCGGTCTCGGCCGCGCAGGCGAGATCCTGCGCCGGTCGCTCCCCGGTGGTCAGGAACGTGGTCACCGCTCTGTCGCCGCACTTGTTCTTGGCGAACAGGTACGAACCGTGCCCGCCGGCGTCGACGGTCACCATCCTGGCCCGGTCGCCGAAGGCCCGCCGCAGCTTCCGGGCTCCGGTGAGCGGCGTTCCCGGGTCGCGGAGGTTCTGCAGCAGGAGCACGTTCGACGGGCCCTCGCCGGTGATGCGCACCTGCGGCTCGACCGGCTCGGACGGCCAGAACGCACACGGCGTGATGTTGGCCCCGGAGGCGCCCAGCATCGGGTACTTGACCCGGTCGACTTCGACATCCACCTGGTAGCGCAGCACCGACTTCGGCCAGCTGGAGTCGCCGCAGAGGGTGTAGAGCCGGGCGGCGGAGGGATTGTCGGAAGCGGGCACGGGTGGTGGCAGTGGCCGGCCCTGGTCGAGCAGCCGCCAGTTCCCGGCCAGCTCCGGCATGCCGAAGTCGCTGTAGAGGGCGCCGAAGTTGAGCCCGCGGAACAGCGAACCGTCGACCCCGCCGACCGGCTTGCGGTCCAGCCGCGCGGCGAGTTCGAAGAACTTCGCCGTCACCTCTTCAGGCGTGGCGCCCAGTCCGTACTTCGCGTTCTCCGCGGCGGCGAACTTCGCGAAGTCCGGGAACCGGTCCGCCATGCCACGACCGAACAGCCGCATGGCCGTGCGGTCGTACCCGCCCGGCCCGAGGTTGCTGTCGAGCACGATCCGGTCGGTGTGCTCCGGGAACAGCTGCGCGTACACCGCGCCGAGATAGGTGCCGTAGGAAACCCCGTGGTACGAGATCTTCGGCTCGCCGAGGGCTTCCCGGATCCGATCCAGATCGCGAGCCGCGTTCGCGGTGGTGACGTGCGGCAGCATGTACCCGCTTTCCGAGGCGGCGCACTGCTTGGCGACGGTCTCGGCGATCTCGGCCTGCTTCACCACATCGCCCGGATTCCTCGCATACGGCAGGTTGCCCGGTGCCATCTGCTCCTCGGTGAGATCACAGGTCACCGGCGTGCTGTGGCCGACGCCGCGCGGATCGATCCCGATCACGTCGTAGGCGTCCCGCACCTCCTGGGGCAGCAACTGGCCGAGTTGACCCGCCCACCGCAGCCCCACCCCGCCCGGACCACCCGGGTTGGTGAACAGCACCCCTCGCCGCTGCGCCGGCTTCCGGCTCGCCAGCCGGGAGACCGCGATCTCGATCTTCCTCCCGTCCGGCTGCCGATAGTCCAGCGGCACCCGCACCGTCGAGCACTCCAGGCCGGCCCACGCGGCATCCTCCGGGCACGCCCCCCACTGCACCGCACCCGGCGCGGCCGCCGCGGACACCCCCGGTACCAGTGCGACTGCCAACACGGCGACGCCGAGCACCACGGACAAGCTCCTGCGCATCCGACTTCTCCCCGGTCCCGACGCGATCACGTCGTCCCGACCAACGTAAGCGACGCCGTTGCGGCATGGTCGACAGGAATCGACGGGCCAGACCCGATCAGGTGATCGGAATGACACCGCATGCACCGCTCCAGCGACCCCCCGGCTTCGGGGCGAGCAATCCGTCATCGCTGCGGAACGCGTCAGCCGGGCAAGTCAGTACCGGTTGAGACGGACCACCCGGCCTGGATCGCCCAACTGCCCACTGCCGGCGCCGCCGTGGCCGCGGCCACGCTGCGCCACCGGGCGGGGGTGCAGCCGGAAAGGGCGCCCGGGCCGCGGTGGCGTGGCGATATGGTGCCGGTCATGGGAAGTCGTATACGTGCGGACCGGCCGCTGCGTGATGTGCTCGACCGGCTGGGGGCCGACGAGCCGCAGTCGGCGCGTCGGCGCAGGGTGCTGGGCGGCGCCCTGGTCGTGGTGGCGCTGTTCGGGTCGAACGCGGCGGGGCAAACGTGGCTCGGGACCTGGCCCGAGATGTGGATCGGCACGGAGGACCTGCTCCAGTGCGCCGCACTGATCGTCACCGCGTTTCTCCTGACGGGGCGTTCGCGGATGGTCGCGTGGGCCGCAGCCGCGAGCGTGACCCTGATGCTGATCGGTACCGTGATCGACGTGATGACGATAGGGGGCGACGGTGATTCCTACGTGGCGTTGGCCGTGTCTCTGGTGATCAAACTGCCCACCGTGGTGGTGCTGGCGGTCCTGGTCAGGCGCGGCAGGGAGTGGTGACGGACCGGCTGCGGGTCGTCCGGGGCGGCCGAGGCGCAATCCCGTTGCTCCTGACTGCACGTAGGTGGATCCGGACTCCGGACAGGACCTGATTCTCCTTGCACTGCTCTCGCCACGCTCGGAGCGCGGAGCCCTCCTCTGTTCTCAGCCATGTCACTTGACGCTGCGTGTTCTTGACGGACGTCAGGGGTCACGTCACCTGCCCGTGCTTGAGGTGACCTGTGGTGGCAATGCCGGAATGCCGGTCCGAACGCCCGGCTCGCGTGCCCCATGGTGCGTCGGCGCTCGTGGTTGCAGGCCTCGGCCTGAGCCCGGATCTGAGTACTCGTGCTCAGGACCGCGGTACTGCACGTCAGTAGCGTGATCAAGAACGCAAGCGGATCGGCCGACACGGGGGACGACACAGATGCAGACCGGTGACCGTACGACGGCCCGCAGGTGGCCGGTCGTTCTCGGCATGGTGCTCCCCCTCCTTCTGATCGGCGCAATCGCGACCGCGAACTGGGCCTGGGACCACGGCCATGGCCCGGTCGCCAGGCACGACGAGCCCGGGACGGACGCCGGGAAGGCCCGGGACAGTATCCAGAGCGCCCTCGAAGGCTCGGTGGGCGCCATCACCCCGCAGGTCGCGCACTCCGACGGCTGGTACTGGGTGGTCCGCGACCCGGACCACTGGGACGGCGAACCGATGCCGACCTCCCACGTGTACCGCATGTGGTCGCTCCAGGCCCGGATCGACCGGTCGAAGTACAAGGTCCTCGCCGACCAGCTCGCCCGGTACTGGACCGCGCACGGCTACACCGTCGGCAAGTTCCAGAACTTCGTCGGGGCCAACACCGACACCTTCCCGACCGATGAGCGCCAGATCTCCGCCACCTCACCCGACGGCGTCCTCGTCACCCTGGAGATGGACACCCCGGGGGTGAGCCTCCAGGCCTTCATGGACGGAGTCCACAACGCGGGCACCGAGGTGTACGGCAAGGCCCCCTCCCAGCCCGGCCACCGGTTGGACGACTACTCGCACCAGCTGACCGTCGTGCCCCCGATCACCGACGACCCATACTGGTCACACTACTGACGATCGATCCGGGCGAGTTGATGCCTGGGCCGGTGCGCCGTTGGCTTCGTGCACGTGAAGTGGTTCTGGCTCAACTTCCGGATGCTGTTGGTGATCTCCACCAGTCCCACAACAGCACCCAGGTCGCTCAGTGGTCGGAAGTGTCCGTCCGCTGCGTCATGCTCCCAGCGTGAACGAAGACGCCTTCTGGCAGCTCATCGAAGACTGCAGGCCCGCAGGACCTGACTCGGAGGCCGAACTCCTCGCCGCCAACATCACTGAGCGCCTCGCCCGGTCGCCGTTGTCGCTGGTCACAGGCTTAGCGGAACAACTGTCCTGGGTGCTCTACCAATTGGACCGCAAGGAGTACGGACAAGACCTGTCGCAAGACGCCTTCCTGTACACGCGGGCCGCGGTCGTCGCCGCCGGCCGCGCGGTATTCGGCAGAGTTCTGCAGGACGCTTCCGCCTTCGCCCCGTTCGTCATCGACCACATCTGGGCCGAGAGCCTGCTTTACGTGCCGGACCGTGCTTACGAACGCATCACCGGTGAGGAGTGGGGCCGCGACACGCGCTACTCCTTCGAGTCGTACTCGAACGCCGAGGGCTGGGCCGGCTGAGCGCCGGACAGAGACGAATGCTGCCGGGCGCTCTTCACCGAAGAGGGTGAGGATCCCGGCCTTTCCGGCCGTCGGGCATGTCTGCCCTGCTGTTCCCGCCTGAGGGTTCTTCACTGGGGGTGGGCTGCGAGGGCGATGGGGTAGTGGTCCGGGCGGGAGATCCCGGCGTCGACCGTGCGGATGGCTCGGGCGAGCAATCCGCGCCGCCCGGCCGCTCGGCCGGCCAGGCCGCCAGGCCCGACGACTCCCGGTCGGGCAGCAGGTCCACCGGCCGGCGGGTCTCGGCACCCGTGCTCCGGCTCACCGACACCCCGAACACCCCGGCCAGCCGGGCACCGGCCCGCCAGGCCAGTGCCAGGCCGACCGAGGCGAGCGTCGACCGCAGGCGCTCGGTCCACCGGCCGTGGCGTCGCGTCAGCCCTTCGATCGGCTCGACGAAAGTCCGCCCCGGGTCGACCAGCGCCCGAACCCCGGACATCTGTGCCCCGCCGCCGCGGCCTTGACCCTCACGTTCACCGACTCCACGTCCACGTCGACATTCACCAGCCGCTCCTGCCCCGGGCCGGTGCCGGCACCGGGACCTCGGACAGTTGTTGGACTTCCGGCCTGCCGTAGGCGGAAAAGGTGAACGCTCGCCGGAGGCTCAGGAACCAGCCACGTTTGCGGGCGCGGTCCAGCCGGTAGCTCGGATCCACTCGACCAGGTCCAGGGTGGCCGGTTCGATCGAGCGCACCACCGTGAGGTCCGAAGGGTCTTCCCTCGCCTTCGCGAACTCGCGGAACATCGCCTTGTCGAGGTCGTTGGGAAGCACGCTCAACGGGAGGGCCTCGTACCGTGCCGGGAGCCCGGCGTGCGCGCCGAACGCCTCGGCGATCTGGGGGCCCGTCAGCTCGTCGCCGACGAGCTCGACGACTCCGCCGGTCGCCACCGCGGTGTCGAGCAGGAGCGCGGCGGCGACCCGGCCGATGTCCCGGACCGAGATCATCTTCAGGGCGACGTCCTCCGGCAGCGGCATCCTCAGCACGATCTCCCCATGCTCCAGGCTCGGTGCCATCACGCTCGCGAAGTTCTCCATGAAGGCGGTCGCGCGAACCACCGAGGCCCTGAGGCCGGACTGCCTCAGGTGCTCCTCGATCGACTGCTTCGAGTCGTGGTGCGGCACACCCGACTCCCGGTCCGCCCCGAAGACCGAGTTGAACACGACGTGCGGGACGCCCGCCTCAACTGCCGCGTCGACGAGCGCGGTACCGATGCGGATCTCCGCCTCGACCTCTTCGAGGCTGTTCGCTTCCGGGGTCATGAAGGAGAACCCCCCGACCGTCGCCAGCGCGGTGGTCAGCGACGCCGGGTCGTCGGCCCGGACGGCCGCCAGCTCGACGCCGCGGGCGGCCAGCGCCCGAGCCCGGTCGGACTGCGGGTTGCGAACCAGAGCCCGCACCCGCGCGTTGTGGTCCAGCAGCGCGTCGACCACCGCCCCGCCCTGTTGCCCCGTCGCGCCGAAAACGGCGATCGTGCCGGTCGTCCGGGTGTTCATCGCTGCCACCGCTTCACCAGCGGTCTCAAGCTTGATCTGTTGTGACATGTCTCCACGATGCGGTCTGCGGTGCCAGGCGCACCACCGGTATCACGCCAGGATCTTCCGATAACCCGCCAGCGGCGGGTAGCCTCGATCGCGTGTCCGACCCCCGAGGCGAGCCGAGCTTCTGCACCGACGATGCGCCGTTGTCGGCGCCGCTGGCCCATGGCGCCGACGTGGCCGCGCACTTCCACGACTACGGCCAGCTCCGCTACGCCGCGCGTGGGGCCCTGGTCACAGCGACCCAGGTGGGCACCTGGGTGGCGCCGGCCAGTCGGATCATGTGGGTGCCGCCCTTCGCGGTGCACAGCAGCAAGGCGTACGGCGAGACGGACATCCGGGTGCTGTCGCTGCCCGTGACGCTGACTGGACAACTGCCGGCCGAGCCGTCGGTCTTCGTGGCGAGCGCGTTGCTGCGCGAGGCCTATCTGGCGCTGATGAGCGAGGGCGAGCCGCTGGAGAGCCCCCGTTCGCGGCTGCTGATCGACGTCGTACTCGCCGAGCTCGCCCGCGCCGCACAGGAGCCGCTGCGCCTCCCGGAGCCGAGCGACCGGCGTCTCAAGGCGGTCACCGACCTGCTCCATGCGGACCCGGCAAGCCCGGCGACGCTGGCCGAGCTGGGCCACCGCACCGGCACCGGCGAACGCACCCTGAGCCGACTGTTCGGCAGCGAGCTGTCGATGAGCTTCCGCCACTGGCGCACCCTGCTGCGCATCCAACGGGCGCTGATCGAGCTCAGCGACGGTGCCTCGGTCACCGACACGGCGATCCGGTTGGGCTGGTCGAACCCCGGCAGCTTCATCGACGCCTTCACCGAACTGGTCGGTCAGACACCGGGGGGCTACCGCTCGTCGGCTCGGTCCTCCCGCAGCTCCCATGGGTGAGAGGGGTGACTCCCTCCTTCACCACCCAGAGCGCCCGCCAGCTGACGGCGGCCGACCCAAGCGGTTCTGATCCAACTTCCGTGACGAGGTGACGGCGAGTCGGTCCGAGTGGGACAGAGGGACACCGCGATCGGTCTGGCCTCCGCTGGGCCGGATACGGAAGAATCGGCGAGTCGCTTCAAGAAGCGTCGCCGGGGCGCCCGAGGTCCGAGTGCGGACCGAACCAGCAGGAGTAAGAGGCGGTGCAGGCGGCAGCCGCACGCGTGACGCGTGATCGGCGTCCTGAGTAGACCCCGCTGGATCCCGGCCCCGATCACCTCCGTTCGCCGACCTGGCCTGGCTGCTGCGACACGGCGCCCAGCCTGCTGCTCCGCGACGGCGACGCCGGGGGCGCGACGCCGGTGGTGGCGAACCGGCCGCCCTGCCCGGCTCCTTGCTCGGCCTCGACCAGGAACGGCTCCCGGGGGAGATCGTGCGGATGATCGGGACGGGGGAGTCGGTTCGCCTGGACCGGCTCGACCGGTTCCTGCTCTTCCCCGAGTGGTCCGGGTGACCGGGGCCGGTCACCCGGACCAGCAGGCCCGCCCGCGCGTGGAGCGCTGCGGCGCCGCGCCCGCCCGCTTCGGGGGCCGGATGCGACCCGGCAGCCGGGCGGCGGAGGGTGAGGGAACCGCCTGTCGTCCCTCAGGTAGGAGGTACGGGCCGGCCCGTGTCGCTCGTCCCACCGAGCCGAACGGGTGTATGCGTACGGCTGGTCGGACCGGAGGGGTTGTCGCGACCAACCCCGGACCAGCACGGTGAAGGCGGGCCACCAGTGGGGGAAGCGCAACCCGAGCAAGGAGTTCCTTCCCATGTCACGCAGGACGATCCTCGTCGTCGTCTCCGCCACCGTTCTGACCGCTGCTGCGGCTGCGGCTCCGTTCTGCTTCGCCGGCACCTCGGTCACGCTGCCGTTGGGCAGCGGCGGGGCGGAGTGCGAGCTCGCCTGGAAGAAGGACGGCGTCACCTTCAGGGCCCTCACGCCCGGGAGCAGTCCGACGGCGTTTCGACTGGTCGACGCGACCGGCACCGCCACCATCGACCTGGCTTCGGTCGGGAACCCCGTCGCGTTGGCGAACTCGGTCTACATCCGCGCGACGACGAAGGGCGGGTTCGCCCTCACCGACGCCGCCGGTCACTACGTCCAGATCTCGAACAGCGACGGCAGTCTCACCGGCGACACCACCTTCGTCGTCCAGACGACCGTGGATCCTGCCGGCACCCGCATGCCGGTCCTGAACGTCGCCGCCCGACCGACGATCACCCCCGACGTACGCTCCGTCGTCCCACCGCGGGTGAACCTGGCCCTCTCCGACGCGCGCCTCTCGGTCCAACCCGAGTTCGCCGACGCCGTCAACGAGGCTTTCGGAGCCGGCTCCGTCGCACCCGGGGACCTTCTCGCCACGTGCGGTGGCACCGTCACCGCCTGAACGTCGCCTCCCGGGCGGGGTCGGTAGGTGTGGGGACCGCCGGCCGGGTCCGTGAGCTCCGGGCGGCGGCGAGGAAGGCGGCGTGGGCGACGACGCGGTCGATGCGTTGGGGGCAGTAGGTCTCCTTCCCCGTCCACAGGTGGCAGTCGCAGACCCCGCCGGATTCCTGCCAGCGGGCGAGCCAGTGGGCGGCACGGGCGAGGGCGGGGGCGGTGCCGGGGGTGCGGTGGGTCAGGAGGGCGAGGACGGCGTACCCGGTCTCGCCGGCGGTGGCGCGATGGTGGGCGCCCCACCCGCCGTCGGGTCGTTGGGCGCCCAGGAGGGCTTCGGCGCCACGCCGGGCCGCGGTGCCGGCAGGTAGGGCGAACATGACCTGGGCGGTGGTGTAGATCCAGGAGGTGTGCCACTTGTCGCCGCTCCAGCGGCCGTCCGCGTCCTGGCGCTCGCGCAGGAAGCGGTGGGCGGGGCCGGTGGGCCCGGCCGGGTCGGCGTGCGTCCGGGCGTGGAGGGCGTGGGCGGTGGTGGTCAGCGAGGGCTGGAGTTCGCCCGGGTAGGTGCGGTAGTGGTCGTCGTGGCGGAAGCGTTCGACCACGGCGGGGTCGCTGGGGCGGCCCGCGAGGGCGAGCGTGAGGCTCGCGGTGGCGGTGATGTCCCCGTCCGGCATGAAGTGCTCGCTCATGCCCAGGCCTGCGGGGGTGTACGCCGCCTGGAGGACGTCGAGCTGGCGGGCGCACGAGGTCGCGAGGTGCGGGTGGTCGAGCAGGCCGGCCAGGGCCAGGGCGTGCAGGGCCCAGGTCCGTTCGAAGACGTCGATGGGCCAGACCGTGGGCAGGAGGGGCGGCCGGTTGGCGGTGGCCCGCGCGAGATAGGTGCGCAGGGTGTCGGCCGGGGCCTGGCGTCCGAGGTGGTGGGCGGCCGGGGCCTGGCGTTCGAGGTGGTGGAGGGCGGTCGCGGTGGCGGCCGGGCTGTGGCCGACGCCTCCGCTGCCGTCGAGCGGTAGCGGAGGCGTGGCGCGGCCCCAGCCCTCCCAGGAGTGGACGGCCGCGGTGCCGGCGGCGTGCGGTGCGCCCTGAGCGATCAGCTGCCGACGCCGCTTGCCCAGGACGCGCAGCGCGTCGTACGGGGCGGTGGGCAGCGTGGGATGGGCGGTGCGGGCTTCGGCGAGGAGCGGAGGCAGGAGCAGTTCCAGTCCGACCGGGATGTCCTGGGGCACCGGTCCGTTCCACACCTGCGCGGCGTGCCGGTGCAGGAAGGCGATGCCGTCTTCGGTGGCCGGCCGGTGGGCGGGGTGGGGGGTGAGGGCGAGGACGGCTGCGAGCGTGGGAAGGTCGCGGGCGTGGGGGGTCAGCGGGTCGCCCCAGCCGCCGTCGGGCTGCTGCCGGGTGGTGAGCCAGTGGAGCATCTCGCCGGTGCGGGGGCGGTGCGGCAGGAGGGCCGCGGTGCGGGCGGTGTCGTAGACGGCGGGGGTGATGGCTCCGCCGCCTGCGCCGAGTTCGTCGACGAGGGCCCGCAGCCGGTGCAGGGCGTGGTCGTGGGCGGAGCCGCGGGCGCTCACGAGCCGGTCCCTCCGTCGGGGGCGGCCTGGTGGCGGGAGGCGGCCTGGTAGCGGGGGGTGGCGAGGTGCCAGGCGACGGTGTCCGCGGCGAGGCGTTCCACGTCGGCCAGGTGGGCGGCGAGCGCCGGGTGATCCAGGCCCAGGCGCGGCAGGGCCGCCTTGAGCTGCTGGTAGGCGGCAAGTTCCTTTGCGGCGGCGCGGGCGGTGGCGTCGATGCCCTGTTGCAGGGTCAGGCCCCTCTCGGCGCGCAGGACGAGCACGGTGTTGAGGGGGTGCCTCTCCCCGCGCAGTTCCTTGGCCAGGGAGTGCACGTCGTTGGCCAGGACGTGGAAGTTGACCATCATGGCGCCCAGGGCCTCGACCACGGGGTGGCCCAGCAGGTGCGCGGGTACGGGCCGTTCGTGGATGAGCGGGTACAGCTCGTGCAGCGGGCGCACGCCCAGGACGACGGGCCGCAGGTGCCGGTACTCGGCCAGCGTGGGTGAGCGCAAGTGGCGTTGGAGGTCTGCCTCCCACAGGTGGGCGCCCAGGTAGTCGCTCAGTGCGGTGCGGAAGCGCCCGGTGTGCTCGGGCAGGCGGAAGGCGCGCAGGTGCCGGGCGAGGCGGGCGGTGAGCCGGGTGAGCGGCAGGTCGTCCGGGGTGACGGGCTCCCCGTCGAAGGCGGCCAGGACGCGGTCGTAGACGCGGGTGAGGGCGGCGGGGTCCTGGCGGGTGATCCAGTCCTCGTGCAGGCAGAACTGGGCGTAGTAGAGCATGGCCAGGCGCAGTCCGTGACGGGAGGTACCGGGGTAGAGCCGGCCAGTGAGGGGCCCGAGGCCGATGTCGGCGAGCCTGCGTCGCAGCCCGGCCGGGGCGTCGATGCCCTCCAGGAGTGCCAGGACGTCGTTCTCGGCCGTCTCGGCGTGCGGGTGCGGGTGCGGGTGGGCACCGAAGGTGGAGGGGAACGGGCAGGGGATGTCCGGGAGGACGGGGAGGTCCTCGGTCATCGGCTCGGTTCGCCGCGAGTCCCGGCTCCTCGGGGTGGTGCCGCTCACCGGGCGCTCGCCCGCAACTGCAGGCCACGCGGCATCAGGAGGGCGCGGGGCCGCGGCGACGCCCGGGTGGAGGAGGCCAGTTGCCAGTTCCGGGTGATGACGGCGAGCCCGGTCACGACGCTCTCCACGCCCTGGCGGTCGCCGATGCACTTGCGGGCCCCGGCCCCGAAGGGCACGAAGGCGGTGCGGTCGGGCGGGCCGTCGCGCCAGCGCTCCGGGTCGAAGAGCTCGGGCCGGGGGTGGAGCTCGGGACGGCGGTGCAGGAGGTAGGGGCTGAGGGCGACGGCGGTGCCCGCGGGCAGCCGGGCGCCGCCGAGGTCCGTGCTCTGCGCCACCGAGCGGGTCAGGAGCCAGGCCGGCGGGTAGAGCCGCAGAGCCTCGGTCACCACGGCCCGGGTCAGGACGAGGCGGGGCAGGTGTTCCGGTGCGCAGGCGGCGTCGCCCACGACGGCATCGCACTCTGCACGCACGCCCTCGGCGACGGCCGGATGCTCGGCCAGAAGGTGCAGCGACCAGGCCAGGGTGACGGCATTGGCTTCCACGCCCGCGTGCAGGAAGATCTGGACCTGGTCGACGATCTCCGTCTCGGACAAGGCCTGCGCGCCGTGGCCGCCGGCCTCGGAGCCGGCGACGCCCAGGAGAGCGGAGAGCAGGTCCCCGTGGTCGCGCCGCTCCGCACGGCGGGCGCGGATGATCGCGGCGACCTCGCGGCGAAGCCCGGCCGCGGCGTCCCGGTAGCGCCGGTTGGCAGGCAGCGGTAGCCGGTTGAGGAGAGCGGGGCTGAAGGCGCGTCGGAAGATCCCGTCATCGAGGACGGCGAGCATTCGGCGGATCCGCTCGCCGGTGGTATCGGGCAGCGAGGTGCTGAACAGGCTCCCCAGGATGCCGCGGGTCGCGAACGCCACGGACTGGGCGATGACGTCGAGAACCTGTCCGTCGCGCCAGGACCCGGTCGTCTCCTGCGCGGCACCGATCGCTGCGGCGACGACGTTGGGCAGCCGGTCGGAGTGGAAGGACGGCTGGCACAGACGCCGCTGGCGCCGGTGGTCGCGGTGCGCGCACGTGACGAGCCCGTTGCCGACGACCTCGCGGACCCGCTCGTACAGCGGACCGCCCTTGTCGAAGGTCCGGTCGTCCAGGAAGACCTGGCGGACCAGCTGAGGGTCGCAGACCAGGACCAGGGTGCTCGGCCCCAACCGCAGCCGCAGCAACGGCCGGTCACCGGGCAGTCCGTCCAGGAAGGCCAGCGGATCCCGCACCATGGCCGGGGTGTGCCCCAGCACCGGCCGGGCCCCCGGCGCCAACCGGATCGAAGCGAGCTCGGAGCGGACGCCGAACGCCATCACAGACCTTCCACCGAGGTGCGCGGGCGGCAAGCCTCCCGCGCACCCGCCCCCGACACGGGTGACGCCACTCCGTGCGTCACCCGTGCGAGTGAGGGTGCCGGCGGGCTCGTCGCCGGTGGCCACCGACCTCCCCGGGCGTGCCGGGCCCCACGCCGGCAACCGGTCGGCAACCGGTCGGCAACCGGCCGGCAGCCGGCCTGCGTCACACCCTGGTTGACCGGCGGTCAGGGACGGCTCCGGTCCGCTGCACGGCAAGGGCGGGGGAACCAGTGCGGGACGGCCGCCCTGCCCCTCACCAGGGCACTGAGCCGGCGTCCTCGAAGAACTGACCGGTCGGGCCGCCGTCGGGCAGTGTTGCGAGCTTGACGGCAATCGCCGCGCCCTGTTCGGGGGTGCGCACCCCGCGGAAGCCGTTGAGGTCGGTCGCGACGTAGCCGGGGCAGCCGACGTTGATCAGGATGTTCGTACCGCTCAGCTCCCGGACGTACTGGAGTGTGACGGCGTTCAGGAACGTCTTCGACGGCGAGTACGCCGCGGCCACCGGGCCGATCGCCTGCTCGCCGTCGGCTCCGGACTGCCGGGCGAGGGAGCCGACGCTGCTGGACATGTTCACGATCCGCGGTGAGGCGGAGCGGTGCAGCAGCGGCAGCATCGCGTTGGTGACGCGGATGACGCCGATCACGTTGGTCTCCACGACCGTTCGGATCGTGGCGGGATCGACCCGGGTGGGTTCCTGCGGCATGCCGCCGGTGATGGCGGCGTTGTTGACGAGCACGTCGAGGTGCCCGGCACGGTCCTCGATCAGCCGTGCGGCAGCGGTCACGCTCGCGTCGTCGGTCACGTCCAGGGGGATACCGAACGCGTCGACGCCGGCCGCGCGCAGTCGGTCCACCGCGGCCTGGCGGCGCTGGGTGTCGCGGGCGCCGACTCCGACGCTCCAGCCGAGGGCGCCCAGACCTGTGGCGATCTCGTAGCCGATTCCCTTGTTCGCGCCGGTCACCAGCGCGATCGTTCGTTCGCTCATGGGAACCATGCTGCTCCCGACCCGGGGCCGTGGTCCAAGACCGATCAGGTGGACACCGATACCGTCCGGGTATTGATCCGGGGTAGCGTGACCGCATGGAGACGCGGGAACTGCAGTACTTCGTCGCTGTCGCCGAGGAGCTGCACTTCGGGCGTGCCGCCCAGCGCCTCGGCATCGCACAGCCACCCCTGTCACGGGCGATCCAGCAGCTCGAACGGCGGCTCGGGGTACTGCTTCTGGACCGGACCAGCCGAACCGTCGCGCTGACCGAGGCCGGCGCGGTGCTGCTGGTCGAGGGCCGGGCGGCCCTGGGAGCGGTCGAGGCCGCCGAACGCCGGACCCGTCGCGCGGCCCTTTCCGCGACCGACGGCCCCGGCCTGATCCTGGTCACGAAGGCCAGCGCGTCCCGTGAACTGCTGGCGAACCTGCTCGACGCGTACGCCGCCGAACCCGGCGCGGTGCCCGTGGAGGTCATCCTGTGCGGACCGGCCGAGCAGGGGCGGCTCCTGCGCCAGGGTCAGGCCGATGTGGCGCTGCTGCACCGGCCGTTCGACTCGACGGCCGGGCTCCACATCGAGGAACTCGGCACGGAGGGCCAGGTGGTGGTCCTGCCGGCCGGGCACCCGCTCACCGCCCGGGCCCATGTGCACATGGCCGACATCACCGGGCTCCCGGGTCTGCCCCTGCCCCGTTGGCCCGACCCCGACGGCACCTACCCGCCCGGGCCCGGCCCCCAGGTCCGCGACCACGCGCAGTTGTTGCAGCTCGTCGCGCTCGGCCGGGCCTGCTCGGTCGCACCGGAGTCGTGCCGGTCCCAACTGCACGACGATCTCGCTGCCGTGCCCGTACTGGACGCGCCGAAGGTCACCACCGTGATCGCCTGGCCGCCGCACAGCCGGTCCAGGGCCGTTGCCGACCTCGTCCGGACCGCGACACGCCTCCAGTAGCTCCACCGTCCGGTCGCTGATCACCTGAAGACGATGCCGTCGGCCCGACGGCCACCCCGCTCGCCGGGAGCCGAGGGGTCCCGGCGACATCCGGCTGTTCGCCCCTCGGCCAGGCATCGGTCCCTAGGGACGGGCGCCGCTCCATGGGTCCCCCGGGACCCAGTTGCCGTGGAGGCCGAGGGGGACCCGCACGGGAAGGTGGACGCGGGCGACCGGCTCGCCCGTGAAGTCCCGGGCGGACAGGATCACCAGATCCGCCGCGCCGCGCTCGGGGTCGTGCACATAAGCCATCACATATCCGTCGTCCTCGGCGACGGGCGACTCCGTGGGGACGAACACGCCCTCGCCCACGGCCCCGAACCGGCCGAACTCGTGTGCCTCGGTCGTACCGCGTACCAGGTCGTGCTTGAGCAGCGCACTGCTGAACCCCTCGTTCGGCCGCGGGTCGCCCGGACCGGTGGGCGGTGCGTAGAGCTCGACCGCGGCCGAGTACCCGTATCGGTGAGGGCGTCCGACGCAAAGGGAGTTGACCCGGGGAAACTCCTGAATGCGGTCGTCCAGCCGGTCTTCGCGGACCTTTCCGGTGACCAGGTCGACCCGCCAGCGGTCCAGAGTGGGACGGCTGGTGCCGAAGTCCCTGATGTCGAAGCCCTCGGGGTGTCGGACGATGTCGATGACCACGTCCGTGCCGTCGTCGTAGGCGTTGAGCGTGTGGCCCACCAGGCTGGGGGCGACCTCGAACCAGCGCACCTCGCCGCCCGTGCGTGGCATCACTCCCACCCGCGCCTGGTGGGATTCGTCCCAGACGAAGGGGACTCCGGTCGGCAGCTGAGCGGCACTGAACACCACCGGTGCGTCGAAGAGGACCACATGGTGTTCCGTCAGCGCGAAGTCGTGCATGTAGGGATTTCCGGGCGTATGGATCAGCGTGGTCCGCACCACCGTGCCGGATTCGTTCATCACGATGTGCTGGACGTGCGGCGAGCCGTACAGGAAGGCGAGCGAGTGCAGCTCCCGGGTGTGCGGGTCGAAGACGGAATGGGCATTGGAGCTGTAGCCCTCAGGAGTCGCTCCGAGATCGCAGGGGCCCACCGTGTCGAGGTCGTAGCTGAGTTCGTACGGGCGTATCCCGCCCTCCAACAGGGCGAACGTGCGGCCCGCGAGTCCCGCGACCTGGACGTTCGGTGCCATGTCCAGTCGCTCGTCGACGGGAGTCCCGCGCCGTGGTTCCCCCAGCCGGTCGGCGACGGCCGATGAGCGCACCCAGCGGTTGCGGTACCACTCGGCACGGCCGTCGCGGATGCGGACGCCGTGCACCATGCCGGCACCGAGCGTCCAGATGTGGGCGGCGGGGTCCTCGATGCCGAGCGGGTTGGGGCCGTTCCGCAGATAGCGGCCGTTGAGGTGGGCCGGGATCCGGCCGGTGACCGGCAGGTCTAACGCAGTGACCTCCTCGGTGACCGGCGCGAAACTCCCCGACAGATAGCGGTTGATCGTCATGACGTCCGTCCTTGTCCCTGCTCGTCGGCGAGGAACGCCTGTCCCACCGCCGCCATCAGTGTGGTGAAGCGGCGAGCTGCGGCCTCCGGCGGGAAGTGGCCGGCGATCTCCAGGCTCACCGCCCCATGTGCCGCCGCCCAGAGGAGCTTCGAGATCTCGTGCGCGTCTCCCGGCCCGAACACGCCGGAATCGATGCATGCCTGAACGGCCGCCACGGAGGCGTCGAAGGCGCCCTCGGCTGCGCCCAGGGCTTCGGCACTCGGCCGGAAGCCGGGCATCGTCTGCTCGAACATCACCCGGTAGTAGGCCGGTTCGGCCAGTGCGTGTGCACGGTAGGCGGCCGCGAGATCGTTGAGGTGGGTCAACGGGTCCTCCGCCCGGGGGACTTGCTGCTGCACGCGCCGCAGGCGGGCGAACCCCTCCCGGTACAGCGCGTCGACCAGCCCTTCCTTGCCGCCGAACATGGTGTACAGGACCTTGGTCGAGGCGCCGATCCCGGTCGCGATCCGCCGCATCGTCAGCGCGGCGGGCCCCTCCGTGACCAGCAGGTCGATGGCGTGGTCGAGGATCACGGTGCGTACGGCTGCTTGGCCGGCGCGTTGAGCGTCCTGGTAAGACGTGTTCACGGTAACACTGTATCCCATGGGTAACGTCGTTACCCGGGGCCCGGGCGACTCGCCCCGTCGCACGCACCAGGTGAGGAAGGCGGCCACCAGGATGAGCAACACCGCGGTCGGGACGGCCACCTGACCGTGGGTACGGTGCGCGAGGTCCGCCGGTTCGCGGGTGCGGGCCTCCTTCCGGATGCCGTGCCGGTCCGGGGGCCGGCCGGGTGGTGTGGATCTCGGTCGGGCCCGGTGTGGATCTTGGTTCGGGGTGGTCCCGACCGACACCTACCGATTGGTACGTGTCACGATTCCGGGCACACCGCACGCAGCCGGCAGCGACGGGCCGGAGCGGCCGTGCCGTTTCCGGTGCACGCGCGAGTCGGCCTGCCCTCACCGGGAGGAACGCTGATGACCGACGAGGACCTGCCGACGCACCTGTGTCGTCTGGGACTGACGCGCCGTGAAGCGGAGGCCTACACGGCGCTGCTCGCCGTCCGGTCCGGCGACGGCGAGCAGCCGGCCCGGAACCCGGGGCGTGACCGGGAAGCCCCCGGGGACGGTGGCCCGGACGGGGACCCGGCACTCGACGAGAACCTCGCACAGCTGCGCAGACTGGGCCTGGTCACCGTCTCGGAGACCGGGGGGCGTCGGCACGTGCCCGTGGAGCCCACCGTCGCGCTGGAGTTCCTGGCGCACAGCCGCGCCGCGGAGCTCCGCGAGGCCCAGCAGGCAGCCGTCAACGCCTATGGCGGGTACCGGCGTTCGGTCAGTCCCCAGCCGACCGAGAACCTGGTCGAGGTCGTCACCGGCGACTCCATCGTGGAGCGCATCGAGACCATCGAAGCGGCCGCCGAGAGCGAGGTCCTGCGCTTCGACTCGCCGCCGTACCACACGAACCGGGCGGCCAACCCGATCCAGATCGAGAACCTCCGGCAGGGCGTGGCGTACCGGGTCGTGTACTCCAGGTCCGCCGTCCAGGACGCCGCCTACTACGCCGTCAACATCAAGCCGTGCATCGCCGCCGGGGAACAGGCCCGGATCCTGCCCACCGTCCCGGTGAAGCTCACCATCTTCGACGGCAGACTGGCCATCGTGTCGATGTCGTTCGTCGAGGCGGAGGTCAACGACTCCCTGCTGCTGGTCCGCCCGTCGAGCCTGTTGTCCGCGCTCACGGGGCTGTTCGAGGCGTCCTGGCGGACGGCGTTGCCGATGCACCTGAGCGGCCGCGTGCCGTCGGCACTCGCCCCGATCCACCGGCGCATCATCGAGCTGCTCGCCACCGGGGTCACCGACGACACCATCGCCGAACTGCTGGGTGTCAGCCGCCGCACCCTCTCGCGCCACCTCGAACAGCTCAACTCCCGCGCCGGATCGGTCACCCGCTTCCAGATGGCGCTGCACGCGGCGCGCAACGGCTGGATCTGACCAGGTCGCGAGCGGTTCCGGTGGGTGGGCGCCCGCACTCGCCGCGCGACCGGCCGTATCCGACCTTTGTGGCCACAACGCGCCAATGGCGGCAAGTGGCGCCTGGCGGAGTATTTCTGACGGTATTTCTATTCCCCACGGCCCCCCACCGGCCGGAGCGCGAATCCTCCGCACGGTGCGGTGGGCGGGCCCGTTCCCCGGGATTCGATCGTGCCCCCCACGACCGGGCCGGGGTGAGCAGCCCCCGCTCAGCACCACCACCTCCCTGACCCCACAGCAGGAGAACGTCCATGCCCAAGAAGTTCGCCCCCGGCGCCGACACCGTGGTCTGCGTCGCCGCGCTCGTCCCCGCCGGTGCCCAGGCCTCCACCGCCTCGCTGCCCGGCGAGAAGCGGTCGGAGTCCGACGTGAGCTCCGTGACGACGAGGGCGTGACGGGCCGGGCTTCCGCAGGCCAGTCGCAGAGGCCCCGGGCCCTCGCCCCCCACCTCCGGACAACGCCCCGGGTCCGCGCGACCCGACGCGCCGCAGCGTCACCCGGGCCGCCCGCCGTCCCACCCGTCGTCCCCACTCGCCGTCCCACCCGCGTGCCGCAGGCCGGATGAGCCCGACCGTCATGGATCCGCTCGAACGGCGACAGCCTCCGCGTCGTCGGCCGGCACGCGTCCCCGTCCACGTTCCCGAACCGGCGAACCCTCGCCGCACTCCCCCAAGAGGTTGCCTTGTCCCTGTACCGCACCCGTCGCACCCGCCGTCACGCCCGCGGGACGAAGCCGACGACCGTGATCGTCGCCGCCACCGTCGTCGCCGCCGCAGCGGCCGCCGTGGTGATCAGCCCGGCGAACGCCGCCCCGCACGCCACCGACGAGGCGCGGACGGCTGCAGAACCCATAGCCGGCCGCTACCTGGTGGTGTTCAAGGACGGCGCGGTGGCGTCCTCGGACGTCGCCCAGGGAGCCGCCGCAGCAGCCGGCCGGACGGCCACCGCCCAAGGGGTGCAGGCCGCGCAGACGTCGGCCGCCTCCGTCGCCGGCCGGCTGGCGAACGCCCACGGCGGCTCCGTCCGCACCGTCTTCGACACGGCGCTGCAGGGCTACGTCGCCGAGATGACACCGGCCCAGGCGAAGTCGGTGGCGTCGGACCCGGCGGTCGAGTCCGTGGAGCAGGACAGCGTCCGGCACTCGGGGTCGGCTCCGGAGGCCACCCGGGCTTCCTCGGTGGCCAGTTGGGGTCTGGACCGGATCGACCAGCGCAATCTGCCGCTGGACAACAGCTACACCGCGCCGAACACCGCCTCCAACGTCACCGTCTACCTGGTCGACAGCGGACTGCGCACCACGCACAGCCAGTTCGGCGGGCGGGCCGTCATCGGGGTGGACCTGGTCGGCGACGGCCGCAACGGCGCCGACTGCATCGGGCACGGCACCCACGTCGCGGGCACCATCGGCGGCAGGGACTACGGCGTGGCCAAGGGCGTGAAGCTGGTCTCCGTCCGCGTCACCCCCTGCAACGACTCCATCCCGACCTCGGCCATCGTGTCCGCCGCCGACTGGATCACCAAGCACGCCGTCAAGCCGGCCGTGGTCAACATGAGCATCAACGGCGGCGTCAGCGCCGCCGAGGACAAGGCGATCCGCAACTCCATCGCCTCCGGGGTCACCTGGGTGGTCTCCTCCGGCAACGGCAACGCCGACGCGTGCAGGAACTCGCCCGGTGACATCGGCGAGGCCATCGTGGTGAACAACTCCACGTCCGACGACCAGCGCCGCTCGGACTCCGACTGGGGTACGTGCACCGACCTGTTCGCCCCCGGCACCGGCATCACCTCCGCCTGGAACACCGGCGACAACGACAGCCACAAGCTGACGGGCACCTCGATGGCGGCACCGCACGTCACCGGTGCCGCGGCCCTCTACCTGTCGGCCCACCCCACGGCCACCCCCGCCCAGGTCCAGGACGCGCTGATCAAGGCCGCCACCCCCGGCAAGATCGGCAACGCCGGGACCGGCACCCCCAACCGGCTCCTCTACGTCGGCGGGCCGGCAAACGCCGCCAAGTAGCCGGAGCCTCGCCGATGACCACGGCTCGGGGCCCCTGAAGCAACCGCCCCCTCCGTAGCCCGGCCCGGTACCGGCAATCCGGGTGTCCCGTTCCCCGTCCGTCCCGGGCGCAGGGACACCACGCTCCGGTACCGGTCGCCGTCCCCCCTCCCCACCCCCCTCCCCAGACAGGAGACACACATGTCCGCCGTCACCCCCCGTCGTCACCGCCGTTCCCGGAAGAAGCTCCTGCTCGCCGTCGCCCTGCCGACGGCCCTGGCGGCGGGCACCGCCACCGCCACGGTGAGCATCGGTTCCGCCTCCGCGGCGGTGGCCGTGCCCAAGCCGGACCACGTCGTCGTCGTCATGATGGAGAACCACGCCTACAAGCAGATCATCGGCAGCAAGGATGCGCCGTACCTGAACTCGCTCGCGACGGGCGGCGCGGTCCTCAAGGCCTCCTACGGCATCACCCACCCCAGCCAGCCCAACTACTTCGCCGTCTTCTCCGGCAGCACCCAGGGCATCACCAGCGACGACTGCTACAAGGTCGGCTCCATGTCGGCCGCCAACCTGGCCTCCGAACTGACCGCGGCCGGGAAGACCTGGGGCAGCTACAACGAGTCGCTGCCCAGCGAGGGCTCCACCACCTGCAAGAGCGGCAACTACGCCCAGAAGCACAACCCCTGGTTCGCGTTCAAGAACGTGCCGACCAGCACCGGCCACACCTTCGGCCAGTTCCCCACGGACTTCGCCAAGCTGCCGACGGTCTCCTTCGTCACCCCCAACCTCTGCAGCGACATGCACAACTGCTCCGTCGGCACCGGCGACAGCTGGATCAAGAACAACCTCGGCGCGTACGCCTCCTGGGCCAAGACCCACAACAGCCTGCTGGTCGTCACCTACGACGAGGACGACAAGCAGAGCGGCAACCAGATCCCCACCGTGCTGTACGGACAGCCCGTCAAGGCCGGCAGCGCGCCGACCACCAAGTACAACCACTACGACATGCTCCGCACCCTGGAGGACCTCGCCGGGGTCGGCAAGCACGCCGGCAAGGCCGCCGACGCCACCGACATCGCCGGCGTCTGGAGCTGACGCGTGTACCTCGCGGACAACCGCCGCCCCGCGGCGTCCGCCGCCGCCCCGGCCCCCGGGCCGGGGCGGTCCGCGCGGATCGCCCCCACCGTCCTGGCCCTCGGCACGGTCAGCCTGATCACCGACGTCTCCTCCGAGATGGTCACCGCCGTCCTCCCGCTCTACCTCGTCACCGCCCTCGGCGTCACCCCGCTCGGCTTCGGCCTGCTGGACGGCGTCTTCAACGGCGCCTCCGCCGTCCTGCGGCTGCTCGGCGGCTTCCTCGGCGACCGCGGCGGCGGACGCCACAAGGCCGTCGCCGCCGCCGGCTACGGCCTCTCCGCGCTCTGCCGCCCCGCGCTCCTCCTCGTCCGCACGGCGCCGCTGATCGGCCTCGTCCTCGCCGTCGACCGGGTGGGCAAGGGACTGCGCACCGCGCCCCGCGACGCCATGATCTCCCTCGCCACCCCGCCCGAGCACCGCGGCCGCGCCTTCGGCGTCCACCGGGCGATGGACACCGCCGGCGCCCTGAGCGGCCCCCTCCTCGCATTCCTCCTCCTGCGCGGCGCCCCCGGCGGCTTCCACGCCGTGTTCCTCGTCAGCTCGTACGTCGCCGCCCTCGGCGTGCTGGTCCTGGTCGTCCTCGTCCCCGGCCGCAGCCTGCGCCCGGCGCCGCGGGCCGTCGTGGCACGGCTGCGCCTGCGCGAGCTGCTCCGCCTCCCGGCGCTGCGCAGGATCACCGCGGGCGCCGCCCTCCTCGGCCTCGCCACGGTCAGCGACTCCTTCGTCTACCTGCTGCTCCAGCGCCGACTCGACCTCCCCGCCTCCTGGTTCCCGCTGCTGCCGCTCGGGACCGCCGCCGTCTACCTGCTGGCCGCCGTCCCGGTCGGCGCGCTCGCCGACCGGATCGGGCGCCGGCGCCTGTTCGTCCTGGGGCACGGCGCCCTGCTGGCCGGCTACGGCCTGCTGCTCGCCCGGCCCGGCGGCGGCGCGGTCCTCGCCGCCGTCGTCCTAGCCCTGCACGGCCTCTTCTACGCCGCCACCGACGGCGTCCTGGCCGCTGCCGTGGCGAGCGCCGTACCCGCAGGACGGCGCGGCGCGGGCCTCGCCCTGGTCGGCACCGGTCAGGCGGCCGGCCGCTTCGTTTGCTCGATCGCGGTCGGCGCGCTCTGGAGCCGCTGGGGCGACACCGTCGCCCTGGCCGCGATGGCCGCGGCCCTCACCGCCGCCGTCGCGGTCGCCACCCGCCTGGTGGGCCGGGCCGCCGAGGGCGGGGCGCATCCGGCCGACTGACCACCACCCGCCCTGCGCTTGCTCCTCCGCGTCCGCCTGTTGTCCGCCCCGCGCCTTTTGCCCGCCCCATCCGCCGTCCGCCTGTTGCCCGTCGTCCGCCAGTTGCCCGTCGAAGAACCCTGTCGAAGAGGACCCGTACATGACTTTCGGCCGCCGTCTCCTCGTCCTGTGCACCGCCGCCGCCGTCCTCGCGGCGGCCGGCGTCTGGACCGTCCTGCACGCCGGTGACCAGGCCCGGGGCGCGGGCCGGACGGGCGACGGGCCGCCGGCCCGGGCGGGCGCCGTCAGCCTGGGCCCGCACGGCGACGGGGCCCGGCTGGTGTTCCGCAGCATGACCTGGGGCACCCAGCGCGACCACCTCGCCGCGGTCCCCCTCGACGATCCCCGGGGCACCCGGACGGTGGCGGCGCCCGCTTGCCTGCGCTTCCACGCCGCCGCCGGTACCGGGATCTGCCTCCAGGCCGTCCACGGCGTCCTGGCGGACACCTACCGCGCGGTCGTCCTCGACGCCGACCTGCACGAGCGCCGCCACTACGACCTCGCCGGCATCCCCACCCGGTCACGGGTGTCCCCCTCGGGCAACCTCGTCGCCTGGACGGTCTTCGTCGGCGGCGACTCCTACGCCGGCACCGACTTCTCCACCCGGACCTCGATCCTGGACACCCGCACCTGGACCCTCCAGGAGGACCTGGAGACCTACGCCGTCACCCTGGACGGCAAGCCCTACCGGGCCGCCGACACCAACATCTGGGGCGTCACCTTCGCCGACGACGAGCACTTCTACGCCACCCTCGCCACGGGCGGACGGACCCACCTGGTCGCGGGTGACGCCGTCCGGCACACCCTCACCACACTGCACGACAACGTCGAGTGCCCGTCCCTGTCGCCGGACGGCACCCGCGTCGCCTACAAGAAGCGCGTTCCCGGCCTGAGCGAGGACGCGCCCTGGCGGCTCTACGTCCTCGACCTGACGACCATGGCCGAGACCGCGACCGCCGAGGACCGCTCCCTCGACGACCAGGCCCTGTGGCTCGACGACCACACACTCGCCTACTCCCTCCCCAGCGACGACGGCAGCGACCTGTGGACCGTCCCCGCCGACGGCACCGGCACCCCGACCGTGCTCGCCCCCGCAGCCCTCGCCCCCGCCGTCGTGCGGTGACGAAACGGCCGGAGCCGCCGCCACCCGATGCGCGCCGTCCGTGCCCTGCGTGGCGGGGTGCCGGTCCCCGTCCCTACTGCCGGGTAGACATGCCGTCATCACGCGTGCGCAGACGGTAGTCTGGCGCCCCGGCGAAGCGAGGGCGGACCATCTCCGGCACCAAGGGGATTGGTACGCACCGGACTTCAGCCATGACCCGAGGAGATGACACACACGTGACCGGTCACCACTCACATGCCGGCGAGGGTTTCGACGCCCCGGCGCCGGAGAGCGCGTACGCCGCTGCGCTGGGGCCGGCGGCCGAGGACGCGGCGGTGACCCGGCTACGGACCGCGCTCCGGCACGACGGCGAGTACCCGCGGGCCTCCCTGGAGCGGGAGTTCCGGCTGCGCCGGGCCGCTCTGGCCGACCGCCTGGCCCTGCGCAGCGGGGACGAGAGCGACGCCACCGAGGCCGCGCGCACCGCGTACGAGCTGCTCGCCTTCGACCTGGCCGACGGGCGGTTCGTCCTCGGCCCGGCCGGGCCCGCCCTGTCCACGTGGGAAGCATCGGCCCGGCCGTACGTGCGCCAGGAGTACGAGCGGTGGGCGGAGCTGACCGACGGAGGCCGCGACGCCACCCTGAGGGGACCGGCCGGCAGCTGACCCCCGGCCCGCCGTCCGGCGGTGTCCGCTCGGTGGCCCGCCCCGGCCTGCCGGGTCGGCCTGCCTCGGTCCGCCACGCGGCGGCTGCGCCCCGCCCCCTGTCTCGGCTCCGTTCGGCCCCGGCGGCCCGCCCGGGCTCGGGCCCGGACGCTCCGGGTCAGTGGGCGGGGCGGATGGGGAGGGCGTTGAGCCCCAGTGGATCGACGGGGGAGCAGCCCGACTTCAACTGGGACCACCCCGAGGTGCGGGAGGAGTTCGAGTCGGTGCTGCGGTTCTGGTTCGACCGCGGCGCCGACGGCTTCCGGGTCGACTCGGCAGCCCTGCTGATCAAGGACCTGGCGCTGCCGGTGGACGACCCCGAGGAGCACGCCTACACCGACCGCGAGGAGGTGCACCAGGTCTACCGCTCCTGGCGCCGGGTGGCCGACTCCTACTCCGGCGGCCGGGTGCTGATCGGCGAGGTCTGGCTGCCCGACGCCGAACGGCTCGCCCGCTACCTGCGCCCCGGCGAACTGCACACCATCTTCAACTTCTCGTACCTGGAGTGCGCCTGGGACGCCAAGGCGCTGCGCACCGTGATCGACGACACGCTGCGGCTGCACCGGGCCGTGCACGCGCCGGCCACCTGGGTGCTCTCCAACCACGACGTGGACCGGGTGGTGACCCGCTACGGCCGCGAGGGCACCTCCTTCGCCATCTACGCGCGTCGCCACGGCCGCCCGGGCGACCTGCCGCCCGGGCGACCTGCCGCTCGGCACCCGCTGGCCCGCGCGGCCGCGCTGCTCACCCAGGCGCTGCCCGGCTCGGTCTACCTCTACCAGGGCGAGGAACTGGGCCTGTGGGAGGTCGAGGAGATCCCCGACGAGCTGCGCCAGGACCCGATGTGGGAGCGCAAGGGCCGCAACCCGGCCGACCCCGGCCGGGCGGACCGCTCGGCCCGGCCGGCGAGCTCCCCGAGGACACCGCCCTCTGGTTGCAGGTCTGACGCCACCCGGAACTCGTCCGGTCGATCACGTGCGGAGCCGGATGAGGAGGGCGGCTGCGGTGACCTCGCCGAGGCAGGCGCAGCCGCGATGGTCGTGCCTGGTGGCGACCGCTCGGGCGTGCGGGGGTGGCTTGGCTACCGGCCGTAATCGTCGGAGGCGGCCCGGAGACGGCCCGGAGGCCGCCGGCCGGGGAGCGGAGGTCGCGTGCTCAATCAGGGTGCTGACACTTGGGGCACAGCACGTGGCGGCCCTCGGGTGTGATCACGGTGCCCCAGCTGAGGCATTCTTCGCAGCCGCGGGCCCGGTCGATGTTTGCGCGGACGGTAGGAGCATGGGGGTGGGCTCCATGGGTCATGGGTGATTTTCCTCTGTAGAGCACGATCACTTGCGACCAGTTTGCCATGGTTCGTATAGATATGTGGCATGGGCCGTCGGCGCCGGCCGACGCGGGCACGGCGTCCGATCCGGGCACGAAGGCCGAGCAGTGCCTGGAAGCCGTCCCGTACCGGGGCCGCGCAGGTGACCCTGTCCGATGGGCGGGGGAGCTGTGGAGGCCCGGCCCTCCGGTCTGCCGGAGGGCCGGGCGGATGTCGGTTCGCTCTTCCGGGATTCCGAAGGAGCGGGTGAGGTAGTCGATGATCTCGGGAGCCTGGGGGAGGAGCTCGGGCCGCTGCGTGGCGAGGGCGCTGCGGGTGGCGGCGGCCAGGGCGGCGCTGCTGGTGGCGGCGCCCCGTGCGGCGGAACGGGCGCGAGCACCCGGCTGACGTAGGTGACCCGGTGCAGGACGCGCCAGCACGGGGCTTCGCCGAGTTCTTCGCCCATCCCCTCTCTCGTTCGGATGGGGTCTGGTCGCCGCGTTGCCGAGGTCAGGACCGTACCGGCTGCCGGACCCGGCGGGGAACGACTTCTCCCGCCGGACGTCGTGACGCGCGGGTGGGCCCGGGACACCCAGCGGCGCGGGCCCACACCATGGAGCGGTCAGATCCAGGTGTAGTTCTGGTCGGTGACCGGCTCCAGCTCGAACGCCGGCAGCGGCGCGTGCGGCGAGGGCAGCTGGGCGAGGACCTTGCCGATCGGCGGGAACAGCGGCAGGTCGCCGACCTTGCGGTAGTCGATCCACTCGATGGTGCCGACCTCGTGGCCACCGTCGGGCAGCTCGTCGAACTCCTGGGTCGCCAGGGTGGCACGGACCTCCGGGGTGACGTGGGTGCGGTAGATCAGGTGGATCTTCCGGGGCGGAGCGGTCGGCCCGGGCCGGGAGACCCGGGCGTCCGCCATCGCGACCAGCTCCAGGTCGCCGGCCTGGTCCGGCGCGAGCCCGAGCTCCTCCTGCAGTTCCCGGACAGCGGCGGCGCGGAAGTCCTCGCCGGCGGCGACGTTTCCGCCGATGGTGGTGTAGTGCGTCGAGTCGGTGCGGTCCCGACGCAGCAGCGCGACGTCGTCGCCGCAGAAGACCAGGCCGGTCACCCGGACCTTGATCCTGCTGAACGGCTTCTCGGTCGTCGCTTCGGTGGTGCTCATGGGTGTGGATCTCCTCGGTGGACGTGGCCGGACCGGATGTAGCCCGGCGGTGCCTCCCGGCACAACGGTCGGGAGGAGAGGGGGGTTTGGTGTCGCTTCCTAGAGTGCCCCGGGGAAGCCGTGGAGGGTGCGGGCTTCGCTCTGCGGGACGTGCTCGATCTCGACGCCGGTCAGGGGGATGCGCCGCAGACGGCAGCCGGTGGCGTGCATGACCGGGGAGAGGTGGCAGGGGTCCATCTCCTCGACCATCAAGGTCGGGTGAGCGGTGCTCGTGTTCTTGCCCCCGGTGACGGCCGGCGACAGGCGCCTGTCGGAGAAGGGCATCGGGGTGATCCGCCAGATCGGCCCGCGGTCACTGGACACGCTCGCCTGCCCGAAGCCGCGCTCCTCGCGGCCGCCCCCATGGGTGGGGTCAAGGGCGAAGAGCCAGTAGGTTCGTGTGGTCGGGGTGGGGCGAGCAGTAGGGGGTGCGCATGAGTGATAGCCAGGTCACGATCAAGCTCACGCGTGACGAGGCACTGGTGCTGTCGCACTGGCTGGAGAAGTTGCAGATGACGGATCTCAGCCGCGTTGTCGACGATCCGGCGCTGTGGGCACCGATCCATCGAATCGCCGGAACGCTGGACAAAGCATTTCCTGGGCTGTTCGCATCTGACTATCACGAGCGGCTTGAAGCCGCTCGTCAGCGGCTTCGGCCGGAGGACTGATCGAGCGGCCGGAACTCTTCACGGCACCTCAACGCAACGCCCGTCCCGGGACAGGGCGCGGGCGGGTGCCCGGACGTTGTACGGGGCCGGGATCCCTGCCCTGGCGGGTCCGCCGTTGCCCGCTGCCAGGTGACCTGTGGGTCTCTATGTTTCCGGTACACCCTCGGCTAGTACGCTTGTTCGCCTGGAAGGTCTGCGGTTTTTGGAGGGAGGCCCCGGTGCGCGTCCGCCGGTGGATATGTGTGGTCGCGGGAGCCGTCGCGCTGAGCAGCCCGACGGTCGCCTATGCCCGCGGTGGGGGTGGCGGTCACGGGTTCGGCGGTGGCGGCGGTGGCGGGGGCAGCCACGGCGGTGGCGGTGGCGGAGGCGGCTTCCACGGGTCCGGTGGCGGCTCCGGAGTCGGCTTCGGGACCGGTTTCGTCGCCGGTAGCGGCGGGCTCGTCGCCGTGCTGGTGATCGTGGCCGTGGTCCTGCTGATCCTGTGGCTCAGGTCCCGGCGCCGCAAGGCGGCGTTTGCGGGCGGCCTGAACACGGTCTCGGACCGTACGGCGCACCGTGCGGACGAGCAGGCGCGCGAGCGCTCCGCCCAGGTCTCGGCCCGGGTCGATGCGATCGCCGACACCGATGCGACCTTCGACCGCGCGGCGCTGGAGCAGCGCGCGGTGTGGCTGTACGTGACGGCCCAGCGGGCGTGGACCGGACACGACCACGCGACGCTGCAGCGGATCCTGTCCCCGGTGCTGTACGGCAAGTGGTCCGAGGAACTGCGCGACTACGAGTCGCGTGGCGAGGTCAACGTCGTGGAGATCGTCGACGGCCCCGCCGTCGAGCTGGTCGACGTCGCCAACCGGGCGGGTGAGGTGAACGACACCGTCACCTTCCGGATCACCGCGACGCTGCGCGACTACGTACGCCGTGGCGACGGCCGGCAGGCCGTGCGCAAGGACGGCTCGACGCGCCCGGTCGAGTACTGGACGCTGCGCAAGAGTGCGGCCGGCGAGTGGATCGTGTCCTCGATCGAGCAGGCCGCCGAGGGAGCGCACCACCTGAGCAACGCCATCGAGACCGACGGCTGGGACCAGAAGGAGGTCGCCCGGGACGCGGTGCTTGAGGTCGCGCAGAAGAGCACGGTCACCGGGGCGAGCGACATCCTCTCCCTCACCAACATCTCGTGGAGCACGGACGCCGACCGTGCCGCCGGCGATCTGAGTGTCCTCGACGGCCGGTTCGACAGGGCGGTTCTGGAGGTCGCCGTCGAGCGGTTCCTTGAGGAATGGGTCATGAACGACGGCAGCCTCGACTTCACCGCCGTCCGCACGGCCCGCCGGACCGTCCTGCGCGAGGCCACCGTCACGGCGGTCACCGTGCGCTCGCTGGTCTCACGCGACCCGGTCGTCTTCCGCGTCGCGGTCGACGCGCAGGGCGTCTACTACGAAGTCGACCGCCGCACCGAAGAGGTACTGCGCGGTGACGCCCACAAGCGCAGGCCGATCGCCTTCACCTTCGACCTGCGGCTGGACGACACCTCGGCCAGGGCCTGGACCGTGATCGACGCCGACACGCAGTAGCCACACCCCACCGCCGCCACCCCCGCCGTCGCCCGTCGGTTCAGCACCCGTCCCTGGCCGTGCCGACGGTCTCGGTCCGGTACGCGCGCAGGCCCCGGCTCTCGTAGTTGCGCAGCGCGTTCGGGTGGTCCTCGGTGTCGGTGTGCAGCCAGACCCGCCGCACGGCCCCGGCGTCGAGCGGCTCGGTGGCCCACGCCTGGCGCAGCGCGAGCGTCAGCGCGTAGCCGCCGAGCCCGCGCCCGACGTACTCCGGGACGAGCCCGAACGTGGTGATCTCCACCTCGCCGCCCGGATGCGGCTCCAGGTTGGCGACCCCGGCGGGCTCTCCCTCGTACGTCAGCAGCCAGTACCGGCGCCGGGGATGCTCGGCGAGGTGCGCCGCCCAGTCGGCAGCGGTACGGGCGGTACTGCGCCAGCCGTGCGGCGCCCCGACCCGCGCCTGCACGGCCTGCACCCCCGGGGACGCCCCGTCGGCCGCGACGAGGCCCAGCGCATCCACGGCCGGCGACGGCCGCAGCTGGCCCGGGTCGGTCATTTCCAGGTACGTGACGGTCTTCTCCATGCAGGTGACACTACGGTCCCACCCCGACTCCCCCACCACCGGGCCGCAGCCCGAAGCGCCCCGCCCCCACGCTGCCGGGCCCCCGGAGCCTGCCCCGTCAACCTCCGCCGCCCGCAGGCGCGTTGCGGCTCCCCGGCCGCGGCCGGTGCCATGAGCGACGATTGGTCACGGCCACTGCCGGACGACCATGAGAGACCACCCGATGGACGAGGACGCCGGCCTGCGCCGTTTCGATCTCCGCCCCGACCGCACGCACCTCGGCGAGATCCGCGCACTGCTCGGCGAGCACACGGCACGCGAGAAGCACGCCCAGGGCGAGGGCGACACCGAGCTCATGAAGCTCTGCTGCGTCCAACTGTTCAACGGCGGCGACCCCGACGACGCCCTCCTCATCTGGAGCGCGAAGCAAGCCGGCTTCGACGCAGCCTGCTCGATCGACGTCGAACTCCTCCTCGGCCACGGACTGGAGGCGACGAAGACCCACCTGTCGACCCACCCCTCACCATCCGCAGCGGAAGCGCTGGCCCGACTCCGCGCGCTCGAATCCCTGGGCGCATTCGAGGGCTTCTCGGTGGAGGAGCTTTCTGCCGGGTACGACCGGTACTACGAGGAGGAATGAGTCCTGCGGCCGGTTCCATTGACCGTTGACCGTGATCAGCTCGATGGCTGCCAGGAAGCACGGGCCGGTGGCCCGGGGCGCCCGCCGCGCTCAGTACTGGCGGGACTGCTTCCACTGGACGTACCCGTTCAGGTTCGTGGCGACGAGGTAGGCCCGGAAGGCGTCCATGATGAGCCGCGGTCCGTACGCCGAGGCGAAGCCGATGGCCTCGCGGGTCCAGCCGCCGTGGCCGCCGGTGTCCTGGACGTCCTCCAGGTACAGGACGCCCGACCCGCGCTCCCGGACGGCGACCTGGCCCCAGCCGGCCGGCGCCATGGCGATGGCCGGCGACTTCTTCCGCCGCGGACCCGCGCCGGGACGCAGCAGCACCCCCGGTGTCCCGTACCGCCCCGGTGGCGGCGTCCCTCGCCGGACCAGCGCCGTACGCGTCGCTCGGGGCTGGAGTGGTTGGCTAGGCTCGCGCCATGGAGGAGAACGAGGCCCTGGAGCCGCTGCGCCGGGTGTTGCTGGAGCGCGATCTGGGTGGTTGTCCGGGGACGGTTTCCGCGGCGGTGGAGGCCGCCCGGACGGCGTTGGCCGGTGGGGTGGACACCTTGAGCCTGTGGGAGCTCGGTGTGCTGTCCGAGTCGGACGCTTCGGAGGCGCGTCGGCTGCTGTTCGAACTGGAGCAGGAACTCTGGCCGTTGCTGCGGCTGCCCACCACCGTTGAGGGTCGTGACCGGGCGTTGGCCCGGTACTGTCTGCGGGACCTGCTGGACGGCCGACTCGACCCGTTGGCAGCGGCCGAGCGGATCGGCTATGAGCTGTGCCCCGCGGACGACCCCGGCTCGCCACTGCGGCCGGTCCGCGGATGGCTGTACCGCGCGGAGGACCAACAGGAGCACTGCGGCGGGCTGACGAAGGATCTGGTGGCCGAACTGCACCACCTGGCCGCCCAGTTGCTGGCCGGTCCACTGTCCTGACGGCCGGGTCCCGAGAGTGTTTCCCGACCCCGAACCCGACCCCAGCGCCGGGAAACCGAGATCACCTGTCGATCGGTCGAGAAGAAGGTCGCTTCACCGGATCGACGATCGGGTGAAGCGGCGGGCGCGGCGTCAGGTCAGCCGGAGGTCCTCGCGGGGGAGGGCGCGTGCCCACACGGCTTCGAATGCCGAGGCGGGCCGGTGGGCATTCGAAGGCCGTCTGACGCGTATTCACCACGGATCGGAGTCGGGGTTGCCCTAGGGTGGCGTCATGGACGAGCGCGAGGAGTGCGTCGAGTACGCGGTGCCGGTCCTGCCGAGCCGGGACCTGGGGGAGACCTCGGAGTTCTACTCCCGCCTGGGCTTCGAGGAGCGTGGGCGCTGGGACGGGGAGGACGGCTACCTGATCGTCGTCCGGGGCACGCTCGAACTGCACTTCCGCCACGATCCCGACGTGGACCCGCTGGCCACGGCCGGCAGCTGCTACCTGCAGGTCCGTGACGCGGACGCGCTCCACCGCGACTGGGCACGGCTCGGCGTGCCCACCGACCGGGCCACCGGCAGCCGGCTGACGTCGCCCGTCGAAACCGCCTACCGGATGCGGGAGTTCGCGCTGGTCGACCGCAGCGGCAACCTGCTGCGCATCGGCAGCCCGGGCAGGCAGCGCTGAGGCCAACGGCATCGCGACCACCTGATTCTCGGCTACCCGTACGCCCGGTGGGCGCGAGGACGCCGTGGTCGTGTGGTCATGGCGGGGGCGCGGCGGTGTTCGGGGGAGTGGGGTCGGCCGCCGTTCGGGTCATGGTGGCTTTGAGGCGGAGGGCGCTGAGCAGCCCCAGGGTCAGGGCGCCGGCGGCGGTGTAGGCGGCCAGGGAGGTCGCGGACGTGAAGGATTCCTGCGCGCGTTGGCCGGCGGTGCGGGTCGCGCTCCGGTCGAGGAGAGGCCGGATGCCGGTGCCGCCGCTGCGCTGGACGGCGGTGGCGATGGCGTGGGCCCGGGCAGGCGGGAGGCCCTCTGTGCGCAGGGCGTGGGTGAGGTCGGAGGAGAGGGTGGTGAAGAGCACGGTGCCGAGCAGGGCGATGCCGAGCGCGGAGCCGATCTGGCGGGTGGTGCTCTGGATCCCCGATCCCTGGCCGGACTGGGTGACGGGGACGTCGGTGAGGACGATCCCGGTGATCTGGGCGGTGGCCCAGCCGACGCCGATGCCGTAGACGAGGAGGAAGGGGGTGACCTGCCAGCCGTTGCCGTGCGGGGAGAGCACGAGGCCGATGCCGGCGACACCCACCAGCTCGCAGGCGATGCCGGCGATGACGAGGTTCAGGGTGCCGATGCGGGGGGCGAGGACGGCGCTCAGGCCGCTGGCGGCGAAGCTGCCGACGGCGAGTGGCAGGAGGGCCAGGCCGGCGTCGAACGCCGAGTAGCCGAGGACGTTCTGGAACCACAGGGGCAGCGAGAAGAGGATGCCGAATTCTCCGAGGCTGACGATGCCGGCCACGATGTTGCCGTTGCGGAACGAGGGGATGGAGAAGAGCCGCAGGTCCAGGAGCGCGGTCCTGCCGTGGCGGTTGCGGTGCCGTTCCACCACGATGAAGGCCACCAGGCAGGCCAGCCCGCCCGCCAGGGCGACGGGGACGGGCGAGAGGTGCCGGCCGAGCAGCGGGAAGGGCTTGAGCGGGGCCCACCAGCCGTAGGTGCGGCCCTCGATCAGGGCGAACACGATGCCGGTGAACCCGAGGACCGACAGGGCGGCCCCGGCGAGGTCGACGCCGCGTTCGGCTCGTTCGCTGCGGCTCTCGGTGACGAACACGAGCACACCGGCGGCGACGAGGGCCCCCAGCGGCAGGTTGATGGCGAAGGCCCAGCGCCACGACAGGTGGGTGGTCAGGTAACCGCCGAGCAGGGGTCCGAGGGCGGCGGTGCCGCCGATGGTGGAGCCCCAGACGGCGAAGGCCTGCGCGCGTTGCCGCCCGCGGAAGCCGGCGTTGATCAGCGCCAGCGATGTCGGGAGCATCATCGCGCCGCCCGCGCCCTGGACGAGGCGGGCGCCGATCAGGGCGGGGCCGCCGGTGGCCGTCGCGGCGGCGAGGCTGGCGGCGGTGAAGACGGCGACTCCGGTCAGGAAGACCCGGCGGCGCCCGAGGCGGTCACCGGTGCGCCCGGCCAGGAGCAGGAGGGCGGCGAAGACGAGGGTGTAGGTCTCCTGCACCCACTGGGCGTCGCTGGAGGTGATGTGCAGGTCGTCGACGATGCTGGGGATGGCGACGTTGACGATCGTGGAGTCGACGATGATGAGGGCCACGCCGAGGCTGATCGCCACGAGACCCCACCAGCGGCGCGGACCGGCGGCCGTGGCGCCGGCCGGGTCGGATGTGTTCGCTCGGGCGGTGCTGCTCATCGTCACTCCTCGCTGGCAGGTCGGTGGTCCGACGGGAGGGAGGTGGGGTGGTGCGGGCGACGGTGTCCGCGGCCCGCACCCGCCGGGCGGGGCCGCGTGCCCCGCGGGCGCCTGCGGGGTCAGCGCCGCAGTGAGCCGGTCGAGCATGTCGGTGTCGGCGACGGCGTCCAGGATCGCCAGCAGCACATCGAGCAGAGGACCGTTGCCCGCCGCCACCGCCCGGCAGATCAGATCCACCAGGTCGGCTGACCTCGGCCGGCGAGAGCGGGCGACACTCACGGGATCCCTGCCGCGCGGTTCACCGGGCCGGGGCCGCCCGGCGCGCGGCCGACCCGCACGCACCGGGCACGGCGCCGTGGGTCACCGCTGTGCCAGCACCCGGGGAAGCCGCTCGGCGACCGCGTCCGCGAGACGCTCGAACTCGGCCCGCAGGAACGGCGCCGCGAGGCGAGCCAGGCCGTGAAAGCGCAGCGACGCGCGGTAGACCACCAGCGCGCGGCCCTCCGAGGCGCGGACCGTGATGTCGTCCGTGGCCGTGACGGTACGGTTGCGTCCGACGAACACCAGCCGGTCGGGCCGGTACTCCTCCAGGCGGTAGCCCAGGTCGGTCTGCCGCCCTCGAAACCGCGAGGTGTTGCGCCAGCGCGCTCCCGCCACGAGCGGACCAGGGTCCACGCGCACGCAGGCCACGGTGCCCGGATCCCACTCCACCGTGTTGCCGAAGTCCGCCAGGTACCCCACCACCTCCCCGGCAGGGCGCCCGACCACCATGCCGCGTTCCACGCTGATCATCAGCTCGCCTTTCCGTCGCGGCCCGCGGCCTCTGCGGGCCGCCGCCCTCCTGTTCGATGCGGACACCTCCGCGGATGGCTGCCGTGGCCGAGTACCCGGCACACCGGCGGCCCCGGCATGCCGTCTTCCGGCGGTGCGCAGGCCGTGCGCCCGCGCCCTGGCCGTCACGGGCCTTGGACGTTCTCACGGGCCTTGGACGTTCGGGCCTTCGACGTTCTCACGGGTCCTGGGACGTTCTCACCGGGGGCGTCCACAGGTCCGGGTCGTGCCGCCGCCGGGCCGCGGCCAGGTGCGGGCCCTCCCGCCAGGACCGGGGCAGGCGCAGGGCAGCCTGTCGGAGCAGCCTGGCCTGCGCCGTCACCAGGGGCTCCGTGGCCGGGCAGACGGGCAGGCCGTACATGCGGCGCGCCCACGGCGGCAGCAGGCCCACCGCGCAGCCGACCAGCGCCGCCCAGGCCGGACGAAGCGGGCCGGCGAGACGGGCCCAACCGTGCAGGGGCGGCAGCACGGCGAACCGCATCGCCTCCCGAGCGGCCGGCGTCACCCGCAGCAGCGGGCGCACCGCCACCATGTAGGCGTCCAGCTCCCTCACGCCGGTGGGAACCGGGAAGTCCTGCGGAACGCCGACGAGGTGAGCCACCCGCGCCTGCTCGGCGAGATAGCGGTCCGCTTCGGCCTCGCTGAGGGCCAGCCCGCTGCGCCGGGCCACGGTCAGGAACGAGCCGACCTCCGCGCAGTGGACCCAGATCAGCAGCTCCGGGTCGTCGGCCCGGTAGGACCGGCCGGTTTCCGGATCGGTCCCGCGCACGTGTTCGTGGATCAGCCGAACCCGCTGGACGGCCTCGCGGACTTCCCCGCCGTTGCCGTAGGTCACCGCGCCGACGAAGTGCGCCGTCCGGTAGAGCCGGCCCCACGGGTCCTCGCGGAACGCCGAGTGCTGCGCCACCGCGGCCATGGCGAGGGGGTGCAGTGCCTGCAGGAGCAGGGCCCGTAGACCGCCCAGGACCATGGACGGGTCGGCGTGCACGGTCCAGGACACCGAGTCGGGTGTGAACAGTCCCGCTGCGGGGACCACCGTCGGGCCGGACGGCTTGCCGTTCATCGCGGGCCCCGCGGTGCCGTACGCGTCCCGGACCCTTGCCGCGGACCGGACACGGGGTGACGGACGAGGACGTGGCGCCAGTACGGGGACAGCAGCGGAATGCCGACCGGCCGGGCCGGGTCCATCGTCACCGGTTCGATGATCATCGGCATCCCTCCTTCCGGCGTCGCCGCATCCGATCATGCGCTCCTGCCGCCGGGCCGGGAACTCGCAGCGTTGCTGCACCGAGACCGGTGGAACCGCCCCGGCCCGGCTCCCCGCCCGTCCGGCGAGCTGCCTAGGCTGGCCCGATGAGCGACGGGGTGTGGGAGATGTTCCTGGCGGGGGCGGAGCCGGGGGCCGAGTTGCGCAGGCGGTGGCGGTCCGGGCTCGGGGGCCGGCCGGACGCGCCGGCAGAGGTGCTGCTCGCCCTGCTGGAGGGCGACGAGCTGCACTTCCTGTACCGAAGCGGGCTGCCCGCGCCGGTGCTGGACGCGGCGGTCGTGCACCCGTCCAGGAGGGTGTGGGGGCGGGTGGCCGACTCCGGGGCGCTGTCACCCGGGCAGTGGGAGCGGCTGCTGGACGCGCTCGCCGGGCGCGGGGCGAGCGGAGCACTGCTCGCGCTCGTGCGCGAGCCGCGGGACGACTTCGTTGCGCGCGGAGAGCGCACCGGGGTCGGGGTGGAGCGTCCGCCCGGTCCGGACGCGGTGCCGCCCCGAACGCCCGCGGAGATCGCCGAGCTGGCCGACACCGTCCCCGAGATCCCCGCCGAGGACCGGACGTACGCGCTCTGGTGGGTCGGCGCGCTGTTCCACGACCCGGACGCGATGCGGCAGTTGGCCGCCCACCCGAACCGGTGGGTCCGCCGCAGCGTGGCCCGCGCGCCCCGGCTGCCCGCCGACGTCGCCGCCCGGCTCGGGCAGGACGAGGACCGGGTGGTGCGACTGTTCCTCACCGAGTCCTGCGCGGACGCCCCCGCCGAGACCCTGCTGGACGTGTGGAGCTGGTGATCCGGAAGCTTCACCTTCCCCGGCCGGCCCCGCAACCACCCCAACTTCCCGCGCGAGGGCCTGCGCCGCCACGCGGACGATCCCCGCCCCCGGGTGCGGCTGCTCGCCCTGGACGACCCGGCCGCGCCGCCCGCGCTGGCCGTCCGCCTCGCCGCCGACCCCGACCGGGAGGTCCGCACCCGCGCCGCCGAGGACCTGCGCCTGCCGTCGGCCTCGGCCCTCACCCTGCTCGACGACCCAGACCCGACGGTCCGTCGGGTCGCCGCCCGCCACCCGGCGCTGCCCGCTGCGACCCTGGCCGCCCTGCTCCGTGACCCCGCCACGGCCGAGGACGCCGCCCGCAACCCCGCCGTCCCGATGCCGGTGGCCCTGTGGATGGCCGCCTGCTGAGGGGCCGGCCACCCCGGCGCCACGATCCGTCGCGCCGGGCACCCCGGCCCCACGATCCGTCGCGGGACCGGGACGTGTACCGACCGCCGGGTGAAGCCCGCGTGGCGGGCGGTGATCGCCTTCCCGGGCGGGGGCGTTGACAGGGTGTGGGCTTAGCCTGGCGCTGTGATGAGTCGAAATCGAACCTCCCGTACCGGCGCAGCCGTCCTCGTGGCCGCCGGTCTCGTGTTCCTCACCGGCTGTGGTGGCGGTGGTGGCGGTGGTGGCGGCGGCGCCAGTGCCAGTAGCAGTAGCAGTAGTGACAGCAAGGCGAGGCAAGTCGGCTGGTACCGCACGGTCGGCGACCTCTGCGCGGTGATGGGCGATCCGGGCCTCCCGGGACAGCTGAGGCGCTCCATACCGGTGACGAGCGAGGGGATCGAGAGCGACCCGTCCACGACGCTCAGCTGCAGCTACGACGCCGGTCCGGCAACGGAGGACTGGCGGGTGACCGTCGATGCGGTGGTCTTCGAGGCGGCCCACGCCTGCCACTGGCTGGAGGTCGATGCGGACATCGCCAAGTCCCCGCTCGACGGCCCCAAGCCGACCGAGACGCGGAAGTTCGAGATGACCGACGGCGGTGGGCTCGGCCAGGAGGGTTACCAGTCGGCGGTCCGGCACCCGCTCACCGACACCGTCCCCGGGCCGGTCGACCAACTGACCTTCAAGTCGGCCTTCTGCGACGGCAATCTGAGCCTGACGGTCGACATCGACTACGGCGCGGGCTCGGGGATGTCCGCGGACTACCCGGGCGCGCTCGACAAGGCGGAGGCGGCGTCGCGGAAGAAGGCCGCCGAACTCCTCAAGGGGGCGCGGGAGAAGCTGTACGAGCGTGCGATGAGCCCACAGCCGACGGCTTCGTGACAGGCGGGCGCCCCGGCCCGGAGCGCCACCACGCGGGATCGGGCGGCGCTCGGCCAGGACGTCACCGCCCCGGGTGTGACCCGGGGCGCTCGGGCGTTCGGCACCGTCACCGGCTGGTGGTGCGACCGTACGGCGCCGTCGCGGTCGCGGGTTCTCGCGGAGAGAACGGCGGGACGCCGGGCCGTGGTTCAGCCCAGCGTGCAGGCGAGCTGTGCCTTGACCGCGTTCCGGAGGTCCTCCTGGGCGCGGCACTGGCCGCTGTAGACGTCCTGCCACTGCGGGCTGATGAGGTGGACGTTCACGATCTCGGTCACACACCACGCTCGCCGACGCCCTCTCCGGCCCGCATCAGTCATTTGACTGCCGGTCACACCGGGCCCCCGGGCCGCCGCATCGTGGCCGGGGAGTCGGCCACCGCAGCGTGCCGTGGTCGGCGGCGGGGCGCGGGCGGGGGCAGGCGGGGACGGCGCGCGCCGTTCCGGGCGGACGGTCGGCACGGTACGGCACCGGGAGTTCCTCCTCGACGGCGGTGCCGAAGTCACCGCCGTGCAAACGCGGTTGTCACCACCGGTACCAGCGGCGTCGGCCGCCGGCATCGTCGACGGTGCGGACCACGAAGCCGAGAAGCCACACCGCCAGGACGAACAGAGCCACCCACCACAACACCTTCAGCGCGAACCCCAGGCCGAAGAGCACGACGGCGAGCAGCAGTACGAGCAGAAGAGCACCCATGGATCGGTCATCTCCTTCGTCTGTTGTCTGTTGTCTGTTGAGGACGTACATGCTGGTGACCCGATCGGCGGGATGTATGCCTCCGAAGCGGCCTGCGAATCCGGACAATGCCCGGAACCCGCCCACCCACCGGCCGCTCCGGGGCGGGGATCCGGCGCCCGAAGGACACCCGCTTCGCCCTGGAGGACGCCGGGAGTACCGGTCGAGGGGGGAGTGTCGGTGCAGGCCGCGACTCGGTGCGATTTCTTGTTGGCGGACGCTGCGGCGGGGTAAAGATCCCCCAGGCCCTGTGACAGATCGCGTGGGCCGAGGAGCGGAGGAACCGTGGCAGACAGCCGTTTCAGTGAGACCATCGCCCAGCTGGAGGCGGAGCTTCCCGGCATCGAGGCCCGGCGGCGGCGCCTGGAGGACGAGCTGACCGCCGCGGTGGCGCGCGAGAACGCCGTACGCGGTGCCATCCAGAGCTTGCAGGCCCTGGCGGGACTGTCGGCCTCGCCGGACATCACGCCGGTGGGCAGCATTCGGGCAGCGGCGGACGCCATCACCGGGGACCAGCCGCAGCAGATGGCGACTGAAGCCGGGGCGGCGCCGGACGGGGGCCGGGAGCAGGCCGAGAAGACCGCCACGGGCACGGACACGGTCACGAAGACGGCGAAGAAGGCCACCGCCAAGAGGGCTGCGTCCGCGAAGAAGACCACCGCGAAGAAGGCGGCGCCCGCGAAGAAAGCCACCGCGAGGAAAGCCGCCGCCAAGAAGACCGCCGGCGGCGCGCGACAGCGCACCACGGCGAAGAAGGCGGCCGCGCCCGGGAACACCGAGCCGGTGCGGACCGGCGTCGAACCGGCCCCTGAGATGAACGAAACGGCTGCTTCCGTGCCCGGGCGGCGAACGACCGGTGCCACCTCCGGGACCGTTCTGGCCGTGCTGGCCGACGCCCAGGAAGCGCTGCGCGCCCGGGAGGTGACCGCCCGGCTGGGAATCGTGGAGTCGGCGGACAACGTGAAGGCGGTGCGCACCATGCTGGAGCGCCTGGCCAAGGCCGGCCGGGCGCAGCGCCCGGGCCGTGGCCTGTACGCGCAACTGGAGGGCTGACCCGCGGGCCCAGCCCTGTGACGGCCGGTTCGCGAATCCGAGATGCCGGGAGGCCGCCCCTGTGGGTGGCGGCCTCGTGTGCCTTCCCGGGGCCTCGGCGTCCGCCCGGTCGGGGGCGTCCTCGCTGCGCGGGCCGGCAAGCGGCGGCCGGGTCGGTGCGATCGGAGGCGTCTGTGAGCGGGCCGGTGTGGCAGACCGCGATGAGGTACGGCGGGCAGTCGTACGGATGGACGAGTACGACGTTGTGGCGGACACCGGGAACCCGGCTGTTCCTGACAGCGGCCAGTGCCCAGCGTTGCCGGGTGATCGTGGGGAGCGGAAAATGGGCATGGGAAGTGTGCCTCGGGAAGGATCTTCCGATGACTTGGCGAATCGAGGGGACGTATTTCGAGAACTGCAACTGCAACATGGTGTGCCCTTGCTCCACCTCCGGATTGACGGCTCCGGCGGACTACGACCGCTGCCATGTGCTCCTGGCCTTCCACATCGGTTCCGGTCAGGTCGATGACGTCGACGTGAGCGGCCTGACGGTCGCCGTCGTGGCCGACACGCCGCCGCTCATGAGCGAGGGCAACTGGCGCATGGGCATGTTCATGGACGAGACGGCCTCGCCGGAGCAGGCCGAGGCGCTCGGGGCGGTCTTCTCCGGTCAGCGAGGTGGCCCGATGGAGGGGCTCAGCCCGCTGGTCGGCGAGATGCTCGGGATGGAGGTCGTCCGGATCGACTACGTCGATGACGGCCGGCGTCACCGGGTGAGGATCGGCGACGCGGTCGACATGGAAGTCGAGGACTTCGTCTCACCTCTGGACGCGACCGGCAAGGGCATCAGGGTCAGCGGGGTGGGCTTCCCGGCGGACACCCTCGCGGCCGGGGTCGCGACCAGGTCGCGGGTGAACGCCTTCGGTCTCGTGTTCGAAAACGAAGGGAAGAACGCCTTCTCGGCGCCGTTCTCCTGGGCGGCCTGAACGTCGCCACCGCTTGCTCGACGGACCGTAGCCCCGGCGAGTCGGCCTGGATGGCCGCTCTGGCGCCGTGTTCCTGGAGAGGACCCGGCGCCATGGCAAGGCGCTCATGGGGCAACCAGCAGCCCTGGCCGGGCCGTTCTCAGTCCGAGTTCGGGACTGTCGGTGAACCGGCCGGACTGCGTGACGCCGAGTGCGCGAAGGTGCGACGGTAGGCGGTGGGGGTGGTGTCCAGTGCGCGCCGGAAGTGCAGCCGCAGGTTGGCTGCCGTGCCCGGCCCGCAGTCCCGCGCCACCTGCTCCACCGAGCGGTCCGTGGTTTCCAGCAGTTCCCGCGCCCTGCCGAGCCGGGCGTTGAGCATCCACTGCAAAGGGGTCGTGCCCGTCTCGTCGGTGAAGCGGCGCATGAAGGTGCGCTGCGAGAGGTCCGCGTGCCGGGCGAGCACGCGCAGTGTGAGCGGCTCGCCGAGCCGCTGCAGGGCCCATCCGCGGGTACCGGACAGCGATGCCCGGGTATCGCGGAACGCCGCGGCACTCTGTGCGTGCTCGTCCGCGAAGGCGTCGCGCTCGACTTCGGCGGCCCGCTGGGCGCCGACCACGTCGACGCCGTCACCGACGAGCAGGCCGACGCCGTGCACGCGGCCTATCCACGGCTGGACATGATCCGCTCGCTCACCGACGCGATCGTCGCGCAGGCCGCGAAGAACCCGAAGAACGCACCCCGGTACGCCAGCCCCGGCGAATTCCTCCGGGAACGCGAGACCTTCGGCCGGACCCGGCTGGAGCACGCCTGCCGTTCGTCCCGCTGGGGCAACTGATCCCAGGACTCCACGACCCACGACCCCGTCAACCACGAGCAAGGAAGCACTGCACATGACCGTCCACACCGTCGCGGTTCCCGCGGACAACCCGGTCTTCGGGCAGACCACCAGCGCCTTCGCAAGCTTCGGCTATTCCGCCGCGGTCCGCGCGCACGGCCTCCTGTTCATCGCCGGAACGATCGGTCGCCGAGCCGACGGAACCATCCCGGACACCGTCGAAGAGCAGACCGAGATCGCCGTCCGGAAGATCGAGGAGATCCTTCGACTGGAGAACCTCGACACGTCCGCCCTCGTCGACGTCACCAGCTACCACGTCGACATCCGCCGGCACCTGCCCGGCTTCGTCGAGGCCAAACAGCGCCTCGTCAAGGCGCCCTACCCGACCTGGACGATCATCGGGGTCAGCGGCCTCGCCAGCCCGGGACTCCTCGTCGAGATCCGCGCGACCGCCGCGTATCCCGACGCGTCCCGGTAGACCGCCGCTCCTGGGCCCGCCTCCGGGCCCAGGAGCCCGGCCGGACCTGCGCGCTCAGCCGCGGAGCCGCACCGGCAGGCGCGTCAGCCCCCGCAGCATGGTGCTCGGCCGCCACACGAGGTCGGCCGGGTCGGCGTCGAGGGCGAGACCGGGGTGTCGCTCGATCAGGGTGCGGAGCGCGATGGCGGCTTCGACGCGGGCGAGCGGGGCGCCGAGGCAGTGGTGGATCCCGTGGCCGAACGCGAGGTGCCCGGCGGGTTTGCGGTGGAGGTCGAACCGGTCCGGGTCGGGGAAGTGGCGCGGGTCGCGCGAGGCCGCCGCGAGGGAGACCAGGACGCTGTCACCTGCCGGGACGGTGGTGTCGCCGATCCGCACCGGTTCGGTGGCGAAGCGGAACGCGGTGGACTCCACCGGGCCGTCGTGGCGGAGCGTCTCCTCGATGGCGGCGTCGACGAGGCCGGGATCGGCGCGTACGGCGGCGAACTGCTCGGGGTGGGCGAGCAGGGCGAGGACCGTGCCCGAGATGAGGTTCACGGTGGTCTCGTGGCCCGCGACGAGGAGGAGGAATGCCATCCCGAGCAGTTCCTCGGCGGACAGTCCGTCGGCCGGCGCGGAGACGAGCGCACTGAGCAGGTCCCCGCGCGGGTCGCTCCGGCGTTCCTCGATGAGCGCGGTGAGGCGGTCGGTCATGGCTCCGACCGCGGCGCCGGCGGCCTCGGCGGAGCTGGGCGCGACCAGCTCGGTCGACCAGGCGTGGAAGCCGTCGCGGTCCGTCTCCGGTACGCCGAGCAGTTCGCAGATGACGGTCATCGGCAGCGGCAGTGCGTACGAGGCGACGAGGTCGACGGAGCCCGCGGCGGCGGGCAGCGCCCCGAGCAGCGTGTCGGCGATCTCCCGGATGCGCGGGCGCAGTGCCCGGATCCGGCCGGCAGTGAACTCCCGGGCGACCAGCCCGCGCAGTCGGGTGTGCCGGGGCGCGTCGCTCTGGAGCATGTTGACGCCGATGGCGTGGCCGCCGTCGTCGGCCCACGAGGAGGAGTGCCGGATGTCGTTGCTGAGCCGGGGATCGGTGAGCGCGGCCCGGGCCTCGTCACGGGCGACGACCAGCCACGCCTCGCCGGACCCCGGGACGAGCACCCGGTGCACCGGCCCCTTCGCGCGGAGCGCCGCGTAGACGGGGTACGGGTCGGTGGTGACGTCGAGGCCCGCGGGGGCCAGGTCCTGGAGCGTCGGAGCAGGCATGTGCGTCCCCTCTGGAAACGGGGAGGGATCCCCGGATGTGGGTCGACCCTATCAAAACGGGGATTCCTCCCCACTTCTGACCGGTGACTGGATCACCGTCCGCCGCCGGCCCGTCGCCGCGACGATCGACGGAGCCTCCCGGGATGACGGAAGTCGAGGACGGACCCGACAGCAGTCAGATGACTGATTCCGTGCGCATGCCGGTCCGTCAGATTTGGAGCCGCGGCCGAACCGGCCGACGGCGCCCGCAGCGCCGCTCGTACTCCGGTGGTGCGCTGTCGGTCAGGCCCTCGGATCTCCGGCAACCCGCCGCCGATGGTCACCGGGCGTCGCGGACGAGTGAACCCTTCCGACTCACACCTCAAGGAGGAGCAGGGCTGTGCGTTCCATCACCGGTCCAGTGACGGCACCCATTGCGTCCGGGCGCTTTCCCCTGCTCGGCCACCTGCCGCAACTGGCCGTCAAGCGGGTGGAGTTCCTGCAATCGGTCAGGTCACAGGGCGACATCGTCAGGATCTTCCTCGGAACTCGACCGGTCTTCGTCCTGAACTCACCGGAGGCCGTCCACGACGTCCTCCTGACCCAGAGCAGGAAGTTCGCCAAAGGCCTGCTGTTCGACGTCGCGCGGCCCTTCATCGGCAACGGCATCATCACGTCCGAGCGGGACTTCCACCGTCGCCAACGGCGCGCGCTCCAACCGGCCTTCCACCGGGACAGCATCGCCGCGTTCGTCGGCACGATGACCGACATCGCCGAGGAGCAGGTGTCGGCCTGGCGCCCGGGCGAGGTGATCGCCATGGATCTGGTGATGCGCCGGATGATGACGGTCATGCTCGTGGCGACCCTGTTCAGCACCGAACGCCCGGACGGTGCCGCGGCCGTCGCCGAACTGGGGGAACAGGTCGCCGAGCACCTGACGACGGTGATGCGCGGGGTCTTCGTGGGCACGGTGCTGCCCGCGCCGATCGCCTCCTCACCGGCGTTGGGGCACCGCAAGTACCTGGCCGCGGCGGCGGCGCTGGGCGAGCTCGCGGACACCGCCGTCCGGCAGGCCCGGCTGGACCCCACCGACCGCGGAGACCTGCTGTCGATCATGTTCGCGGGCACGCCCGGGAATCCGCAGGGGATGACCGACGCGGAGGCCCGCGACGAGCTGCTGTCCCTGCTCATGGCCGGTGCCGAGACCACGTCGACCACCCTGTCCTGGGCGCTCCACGAACTCGGCCGGCGGCCGGAGATCACCCGGCGGATCAGGGCCGAGTGCGACGCACTGCCCGAGGGCGCCCTGCCCGGCGCCGCGACGCTCCCCTTCACCGATCGGTTCCTGCGGGAGGTGCTCCGGCTGCACCAGCCCAACTGGCTGCTCATGCGGCGCGCGCTGGAGCCGGTGCGGGTCTGCGGAGTCGAGCTCCCACAGGGGGCCGAGCTGGTCTACAGCGCGGTGACGATGCACCGGGACCCGGCGTACTACCCGGACCCGCTGCGGTTCGACCCGGACCGGTGGCTCGGCCGTACCGAGAAGGACCTTCCGCCGGGAGCCTACGTCCCGTTCGCCCTGGGCAACCGGAAGTGCATCGGCGACCACTTCGCGATGACGGAGATGCTGGTCGTCCTCCGCTCGATCGTCTCGCGGTGGCGGCCCCGCCCGGTCGAGGGGCACCGGGTCCGGCCGGTGGTCCAGGCGCTGATCCGGCCCGATGCGCTGCCCATGCGAGTCTCACCCTGGCCGGCCGACCGCACCGGCCCCGTTTCCCCGGAGTGCACCACACCATGACCTCGACGCCAGAGCCCTCGTCCGTGGATCCGGGGCCACCGGCCCCGGCACCGGCGCCGGATCCCCTCCCCTTCCCGCACCGGATCAGTTCGGACTTCCGGGCGGCCCACGACCGTCACCTCGTCTGGCCGAAGTCCTTCGGCCTCCTGACCTCGGCGGCGGCGGAGGCCCACCACCTCAAGGGCCAGTTCCCGCTGATCGCGGCCATGTTCTATCCGAACGCGACCGGAAGCGAACTGGACATCGGAGTCGACCAGCAGAGCTGGTACTTCCTCTTCGACGACGCACTCGACGAACAGTGGGGCCGGTCGCCCGAGCGGGTCCGCCACCTCGTCGGACTCGTCAAGGAGGGCACCACCGGCGAGGTGGCGCCGCTGCCCCTGGCCGGTGCCTTCGCCGACATGCGGCGGCGCAGCTGCCGGGACATGCCCGAGGACTGGATCCGGCGATCGGCGGCCCACTGGGCCTCCTACCTCGACCACCACGTCCACGAGGCGCGCAGCCGGCAGACCGGCACGCCCCTGTCGCTGAGTGCGTACCTGCGCATCCGGCGGCACACCATCGGCGTGGCACCGGTCATCGACCTCGCCGAGCGCCTGTCCTCGTGCGTCCTGCCGGACCACCTGTACGCGCTGCCGCACCTGTCGGTCATGCGCGAGATGACGAAGACCTTCATCATCTGCGACAACGACATCGTCTCCCTCGGCAAGGACGCGGCACTGGGTGAGCAGAACAACCTGGTGCTCTGCCTGGAACGGGACCACGGGCTCTCCCGGCCGGAGGCGATCGACCGGGCCCTCCGCCGCCAGGCCGACGCCCTGGAACTGTTCACCGGTGCCCACCGGGCCCTGCTCGGCGACACGGCGACGGGCCACCTCGACCCGGCCGGACGCGACCTGCTCCGGCGCTACTGCACGGATGCGCTGCAGACCACCATCCGCGGCGCCCATGACTGGCACCACGCCTCCACCCGGTACCGCGGGTAGCGGGCGGCGTCACCGCTCGGCGTCCTTCGTGGCCTCCGAACGGGACCGGACCTGCGTCGCGGTTTCACGAGGTGGTGAGCGTGGCCAGGGCGTCCTGGGCGCAGGCGGTGGCGGCGGCTTCGGCGTCGGTGGGCGGGATGTCCTTCAGGGTGAACCCGGACAGGGTGTGTGCTTCGTAGCGGATGGTGATGAGCGCGTTGCGCTGGAGCACCACGAGGTCGACGTGGCCGAAGCCGCTGATGGTGGTGTAGAGGAGGGTTGCCTTCTCCCCCAGGCCGGGAACGGCGTGGTCGTCGGTGATCTTCATGCCGGCGGTGGCCGCCAAGGTCCGGTCGCTGGACAGTGTCTGCTGGTAGACGCGGTCGGCGAGCCAGGACACCGCCGGCGACCGCCCCCGACGGCGACCGCTCAGCCGGCGCAGCTGTAGCCGAAGGTGGTCGACCCGCTGAGCCGCTGGGGGGCCAGGACCTCGACGGTGGCGGTCGCGCGCAGGGTGCCCGGGCCGTCGAAGGTCCAGCGCAGCACCAGGTCCACCCGGCGCTCGCCGGACTGCACCGGCTGCACGAGTTCGCCGGAGGACGTCCCGTCGCTGCGCAGCCAGCGGTAGCGGATGGTGCCGGGGTTGCCGTTCGTGGTGACCGACGCGGTGAGGACGGCCGTCCCACCGCAGGTCGGTCCGGCCACCGGGGCGGCGGTGACGGAGACACCGGTGAGGTCGAGCGGAGGATCGACGTGGCAGCGGGTGAGCAGCACGGCCAGCAGGACGAGCAGGACGGCGGCCCAGACCAGCCAGCCGAAGGCCCGGCGTCGGCGGGCCGGCGGTACCGGCCCTCCGGTCGACGCCGGGCCGCGCCACACCGCGGCGGCCTGCGGTGGCACGCCGGGGCCCATGCGGCGCAGCTCCGGCGCGGGCGTGGGAGGTGCGGCAGGTGCGGAAGGTGCGGGAGGTGGAGGTACGGAAGGTGCGGGGGCCGGCGGGGCGGGGGCGGGGGCGGAGTCCCAGACGGTGGGGTCCAGGAAGGTGGCGCTCTCGTGGTCGTCGTCTGCGAGTGCGGGGGGCGGCTGCACGGGGGCGGGCCGGGCGGGGGTGGTGCCCCAGACGGTGGGGTCGAGGAAGGTGGCGCTCTCGTGGTCGTCCGGGGCGGGTCCGCCTCGGACGACCGGTGGGGTGCGGCCGGGCGCGCCCGGGGAGAGGCGCTCGGTCGGGTCCTGGTCGGGTGCGGATCCGGACGGTGGCACGGGGAGACCTCCTGGGACGGTGGCGTGCGGATCAGCCGGGCTCGTGGCAGGACGGGGAGTACAGCTCCCGGTAGGCCGTCGGGGTGCTCCCGGCCGCCGGTGTGGTGGACACCCGGACGCCCCACTGGAGGCGGCTGTCGCCGGTGCCGAACTGGTGGCGGACGGTCAGTGTGGCGCGGCCGGTGCCGAGTTTCACGATGTCGGTGGCGACGGTCTCGCTCGGGAACGCGGGCGCCGAATTGTGCATCCAGCTGAGGACGAGCGTGGCGCCCGGCGGGCCGGAGGCGACCACGGTGACGGTGGCCTGAATGCCGTAGCCGCCGTCGCAGGCGGTCGAGTCGACGTTCACCGACGCCACCCGGACCGGCGGCGGGGTCGTGGTGGGCGGCGTGCCGGCCGGGGGCGTGGTGGGCGGGGTGGAGCGGCTCGGAGGGGGGCTGGTCGGGGCGGTCCGGGGCGGTGGCGGCGGGGGCGCGGCGGTCGTGGGACCGGTGGGCGCACGTGACGGCGTGGGGGCGGGCCGCCCGCTGGGGCCGGGACCGGGGCCCGGGCCGGGGCCCGTCGTGGGGGTGGGGCCGGGCGCCGGGTCGGTGGTGGGCGGGCCGGAGGGGGAGGGCGTGGGGGAGAGGGTCGGCGAGGGCGAGGGCGACGACGAGCGCGAGGGAGAGGGCCGCCCGGTGGGGGAGGGTGTCGGGCCGGGCGGCGGGGCGCTCGACCGGGTCGGGTCCAGGGAGGTGGTGATCCAGGGCATCGGACTGCCCGTCAGCGTCCGCTCGCCCCGGTCGGTGACGCCGGCCAGCGCGACCCCGCCGATGACGGCCAGCGCCAGGCCGCCGGCTACCACGCCCACCGTCAGCCGGGCCCGTCTTCGCAGGAGCGGTCGCCGTACGGCGGTGGGAGCGGTGGGAGCCGAGGGGCCGGCGGGCGCGACGACGGCTCCGACGAGCCGGGTGTGCGCGAGCGCCGTCGTCCCGGCGGGCGCGGGGCCGCCGGGGCCCCGGGGCAGCAGCAGGGCCAGTAGGGCGACCAGCGCGGCGAGGTCCTCGTGGCCGCGTTCCTCCCACCGCTCGCCGTAACCGGCCGTCGCGGCCCGGTCGAGCAGCCGGACGAACTCGGCCGCGCCGGCCGGCCGGTCCTGCGGCCGTTTGGCGAGCCCGGCCAGGACCAGCGGGCGGACGTGGTCGGGCACCAGCTCGTCGGGGATCCGGGACTCCTGGTGCTGCACGGCGAGCGCGCCGATCGTCCGTCCGGTGAAGGGCCGCTCGCCGGTCAGGCACTCGAAGAAGGTGACGGTGGCCGCGTAGACGTCGGCGGCGGGCGAGGCCGGGGCGCCGGCCCACTGCTCGGGCGCCAGGTAGGCGGGGGTGCCGGAGACGTCGCGGTCGGATCCGCGGGGGACGGCGATGCCGAAGTCGACCAGCTTGGAGGTGCCGTCGGTGGCGACCAGGACGTTGGCGGGCTTGTAGTCCCGGTGCACCAGCCCGGCCGCGTGGGCGGCCGCCAGCCCCAGGAGGGAGCCCTTGAGGACGACCAGCGCCGCCTCGGGCGTGGTCGCCCCCTCCTCCTTGAGCAGCGTGCGCAGCGAGACGCCGTCGACCAGCTCCATCACCAGGGCCGCGTGCGGCCCGCCCTCGACGTACTCGTAGAGCCGGGTGACGTACGGGGAGTCGAGCCGGGCCAGCGTCTGCGCCTCGGTGCGCAGGGCGGGGCCGGCGGCCGCGTCGTGCAGGTACTTGATGGCGACGGGCGTGCCGGTGAGGTCGTGGTGGGCGAGCACCACGCGACCGGCGGCTCCCGCGCCGAGCTCCCGCAGGTGGGTGTAGTCCGGCAGCTGCCAGTCGCCGGGTTCCCGTACCGCCTCGTCGTCCATCGCCGACCCCCACGCCTCGTCCCGTCCGGTGGCCGCCGACCGGACCGCGGCCGCTGCGACCGACGCGGCCGCGCAGGCCCGGGGTTCCCCCGTGCGGCGCCGTCCGAACCGCCGGTGCGGCGGGGCAGGCACGGGCGGGGACGTTCCCGCAGGCAGACCGCCCTGCCGGATCGGCCGGCGATCGGAAACACACGGGCGCACGGGGGAGTTGTGCGCCGCCGTGGCCCGCGCCGGGGGCGCCGCCGCACCCCGGGCCCGGTGACCGGCCGCACCCCGGGCCGGTCGCCGGGGCGGGCGCGCGGCCGGGTCGCGCTCCTTCCCCCGGAGCACCGCCTGCCGTCGTCCGTCGCGGTGTTGCCGTCCTGCCTCGGACCGCTCCGGAGATCTGTCCAGGCTGCCGCGTCGTCAGGCGCCCGTAATCGGCCGCGGACGGGTGTGCTGTCGCCCGGCCGGCCGGGGTGGACCACCCGTAGTGCCGACTCCCGGTGGTGCGCGTGCCGGACCCCGCTTCTCCTGGAAGGGCATTCGGCAGCCGACGGCCGGCCGCCCACCCGAGGAGGAGCGATGGCGGCGACCCCACCCGAGCCCGGCGCAGGCGAGCCCGGCCCGGGCGAATCCGGCCCGGGCGAATCCGCCGGCGGCGGGGAGCACGCGGGTCCGTCTGAGCCGTCCCCGACACCGCCTCCTGCCCCCGACCGTCCCGCGCCACCGCCTGCCCCCGACCGTCCCGCGGCACCGCCTGAACCCGGACGGCCCGCGGCACCGGCGGCCGGGGACGCGGACGAGCTCGCCCGGCTGCACGAGCGGATTGCCGTGCTGGAGGCCGCCCCGAAGAAGCGGGAGCACCACCGCTGGCGGACCTCCGGTGCGGTGGTGCTGATCGTGATCGCCTCCCTGCTGTCCCTGCTGTCCGTGCTGGCGGTCTGGACGTCCGACTTCGTCGGCAACACCGACCGCTACGTCCAGACCATGGCACCGCTGGCCACCGATCCCGACATCCAGCAGGCCGTCACCAACCGCGTCACCACCGTCGTGCTCGACCAGATCGACGTCAACGCCCTGGTCAAGCAGCTCTCCGACGCCGCCGCCGAACAGGGCGTGCCGCAGAACGCCGCCAATCTGATCAACAATCTGAGCGGGCCGATCAAGAGCGGCCTCACCCAGCTGGTGAGCACCGTCGTCAACAAGGTCGTCACCAGCGACCAGTTCGCCACCCTGTGGGTCGACGCCAACCGGCTCATCCACACCGCCCTCGACAAGGCACTGACCGGCAAGGGCGGCGGCGCAGTCGTCCTGGAGAACAACCAGGTCTCCATCGACATCGCACCGATCGTCGCCAAGGCGAAGGACGAACTCGTCAACGCCGGCTTCGCCCCGGCCGCCAAGATCCCCGACGTCCACACCAACTTCGTGGTGTTCCAGTCCAAGGACATCGGCAAGGTCAGGACGTACTTCCGGCTGCTGGAGATCATGGGGGCCTGGCTGCCGGTCGTCACCGTGCTGATCGCGGCGGGCGGCGTGTTCCTGGCCGTCAACCGGCGCCGCGCGCTGATCGGCGCCGCCGTCGGGGTGGCGCTGGCGATGCTGCTGCTCGGCCTCGTGCTGACGGTCTTCCGCTCGTTCTACCTCGACCACCTGCCACCGGGCGCCAACCAGGCGGCCGCGGGCACGTTCTACGACACCCTGATCCGTTTCATGCGGGCCGGCATCCGGGCGGTCGGCGCGGTCGCCGTGGTCACCGCCGTCGGCGCCTTCCTGATCGGCCCGTCCCGGCCCGCCGTCGCCGTCCGTACGGCCTGCCGGCGCATCCTCGGCTCGCTGCGCGACGCGCTGTACTCGCTCGGCATGAAGCTCGGCCCGGTCGGGCCCTTCGTGCACCGCTTCAAGCGTTGGATCGGCGCGGCGATCCTGCTGATCGCCGCCGTGGTCCTGGCCACCTGGTCCTACCCGACCTGGGCCGTGGTGCTGTGGATCACCTTCTTCGTGGTCCTCGGCTTCGCCATCCGGGAAGTCCTCGACACCGGCCCCGGCGGCGACCGCGCACCACCCCCGGCAACCCCCGGCGCACCACCGCCCGCCCACGCGTGACCGCCCGCCCCACCGGGCCCGGGCCCGCCGGCCTCTCCGCCGGCCACTCCGCTGACCACGGCGGCCGGCGTCGGCTTCGGCGAGGCCGGAACCTCCCACTCGCCCAGCAGATGATTCAGCCGGCCTTCCGGCCACACGGCGCCACTCCTGCCCCGTTCGGCCCCGCGGGGTCCTGCTCGGTGTCGCCGCCTCGCCCCCGTCGTCGCCTCCCGTCCGGGCCTCTGTCCGATGCCCGTTCCCGCTGCGCGGCAGTTTTACGGCCGTAAAACTGCCGCCCGGTCCGGCGCCGTCCTGGGCGCCGCCCGCCGCCGTCCGCGTGGCGCCGGGGGAGTACCGGCGCCGGTTGCGGACCGTCCGGGGGTGAACGGACGACGGACGCCCGCGGTCCGGGGGAGCGCGGGCGTCCTGGGTACCTCAGCGGTGCCGCGTCAGCGGCGGGCGCCCCGACGGCGGGCGATCACCAGCGCGCCCCCGCCGACGGCGAGCAGCGCGGCCCCACCGGCGCCGTAGACGATCATCTGGCTGCTGTTGCCACCCGTGCTGGCCAGGGTGCTGGCCGGCGTGGTCGAGACCGGATTGGCGGTCGGCTTGCCGACCGGGCCGGTCGTGTCCGCCGGGGCGGACGGCGCCGGCACGGCCGGGGCGGTCGACGGCGTCCCGGTGGTGGACGGCGCCGACGGCTTGGCGGTGGTGGAGGGCGAGGCGGTGGCCGTCGCGGTGGCCGTGGCCGAAGGCGTCGTCGTGGCGGTGGGCGTCCCGGTCGGGTGCAGGGTCGCGGTGGCCGTGGGCGACGCCGAGGAGGTCGGCACCGGGACGGTCGGCGTGCCGGTCGGGGTCGGCGCGCAGGCCTTGCCGCCGTTCCAGGCCGAGATCAGGTTGTCCGGGAAGACGCCGTCCGGGTACCTCGGCGCGGGGTTGGCGACGCCGTCGAACTTCTTGTCGCCGTTGTACAGGTCGATCTGGCCGTAGCACTTCGGCAGGTGGGCGGAGACGTCCAGGGTCGCCTGGCGGTTCCCGCTGCGCAGCGTCGTGGTCGCCCAGCCGAGGAAGGTCTGCTTGCCCGAGGTGGCCCAGGTCGGCCCCTGGGTCTCGTAGGAGGCCAGCGAGACCCGGTAGTCGCAGCCGTCCGCGACGTCGCCGGCCAGGCGGACCTGGATGACGCCGTGCGGCTGGGACATCCGGCCGTCGGAGATCCAGCCCTTGCCGCCGTCGACGGAGAACTCGACGCCGACGGCGCCGCACCCGTGCTCGGAGTGGGCCTGGGCGGTGCCGGCGGTGAGCAGCGGAGCGCCGACGGCTATGCCGAGGGCGGCGAGGGCCGGAAGGCTCCGGCGCAGGAGTTGGTGCACGAGGAAGCTCCCTAGGAGTTGTACACGGTTCGGGTGGGACTCACCGCTCTCCCGGTGGCGATCCGGACGGAACGTCACCGGAACTGAGCGGACGTGAAACCGTGACCGTACCCGATGGCTCCGCAATCCCGGCCCCGCCCCCATGCCGAACAGGCCTTCGCCGCCCTGCAGGAGGCGATCCAGGCCCGCCCGGCCTGCTCGGGCCCCATCTCCACCAGGCGTGACGAAGCACGCCTCCACCCTCGCCGCGGGTGCGGGTGCGGGCGTCGGTGACGAAGGCGGCGTGGATCCGGCCGGTGTCGAGCAGGTGCTCGCGTCCGCGCCTCACCGCGGGCTTCTCCGTGCCGGGCACCGGGGCGGTCTGGCGGAGGGCTTCGGGGAAGGTGGCGGTGATGGCGGGGCCGGCTTGCGGTGAGGTGTCAGGCCTTCGCCCGGCCGGCCTGCGGCAGGGCCACGAACTCTGCCAGGCCCTCGGCCTGGAGCCGGGTCAGCCACTACCGGGCCTGCCTGATTCCGGCGGAGCCGCCGTGGAACGGGGGAGGAACGCGTCGGTGGCCGCGCGCTCCGCTGTGGTTGGCGGGTCCAGAGCGAGCGGGCCCGTGCCGCCAGGAGATCCGGGCCCGCCTGGTGCTGCCCGTCCCGGCTACGCGCGAGCACGTCTGCGTCCCGGATGATCCCTGGTCGGGTGCTGCGCGCGACGTATGACGCGGTGAACAACGGTCGGCGCGTGTGGCCTGAACGGGCAGGGCCTCCTGCTACCGGGTCGGGGTCGGGGCTCCGGACGCGACGCCGGTGGCATTCGACCTGCGGACCTTGACCTTGGCCTTGGTCAACCGCGTGAGCGCGGCCGTGACCTCGGCGGCCTGAGCGTCGGTGAAGGCGGTCTTGAGGATGGTCGCGGAAACGGGCGCTCCGCCCGGTCTCTTCACCAGGATCGACCAGGCCAGGGGGGTGTCCGTGGCTCGGGTGACCGACGTCCACGGAAACCTCAACTCCCCGGACACCGTACGGATGACAGCCTCCTGATCGGTCATCGCGACCGATGTGGGACCCGCCTGGCGCTGGGCGGCACGGGCGGCGAGCTTCTTGGCGACCACCGTGATGTTCTGGACCTGGATCAGACAGGCGATGAGCGCGGCGATCGCGAACAGGACGCCCCCCGCAGCGAGGCAGAGCAGTGCGAGCAGCAACCACACGCCGGCGACGGCCCAGCGAATCGCGGGTGCGGGGAAGTTGGCCCTCACCGCAGTGGCGAGCTCCTCGGGTGCTGCCTCGTACTCCACCTGGACGTTCATGGTCGTTCCTTTGTTCGGGAGGGAGGGCACATCATGGCCGGGGTACAGCACTCGGCACAAACGCGATGTGGCAGCCCCACAACCCCGCCCCCCACGACGAGCGGCAGAAGGCCCGGGAGGAGAAGGCCAAGATTCTTCTGCTCTCCCGCCAGGCCCGCCAGGCCACTGCGTGCGACGCGGTGGGTCACCCGATGGTGGGAGGGCCCGGCGAAGACGGCCCCCCGCCCTCCTCGGCGCCAGGGCACTCCCCGCTCCGCGGGCGTCGACCGGCAGGAAGGCAGAGGCGCGGCTGGAGCACCAGGGCCTGAGCCGCTGCTGACCGATGACCAAACAGCCTGATCGGACCGGCCGACAAGCCGGGAAGGTCGGCCGGTCGACTGACTAGGAGGGCGGTGTGCCGGTCCCGTCCGGATCGGCCGCCAGCGTTTCCCAGAACGTGACGTAGCTCTGCTCGTGAGCGATGCCGAGCGTGATCAGCCGGGTGCGGGCCGGGGTGTCCGGGGCGTCGGGATCGAGGCGGTCGCGAAGCTCTTGGTAGGTGTCCCGGGATCGCCGGTGCTGCGCGGCCTGGGCCGCCGCGAGCTCCGCGACCTGGCCCGGCGCGCCCAGGTCGGCGAAGGTCAGCTTGAGCAGGGCGGGATTCCGGGTCTCCGGCTCGGGCGTCGCGGGGTCGGCGAGCCAGTCCCGGAGCGCACGCCGGCCGGCGTCGGTGAGGTGGAACACCCGGCGTCGGCGGCCGTGGTCCTCCGCTGCCTCGCGCAGCAGCCCCAGCTCGGCCAGGCGGGGCGGGTCGCGGTAGAGCTGGGCGTGCGGGATGGGCCAGTAGTGGCCGACGGATCCCTCGACCTTGGCCTTCAGGTCGTACGGCGTCATCGGCCCGTTCCGGGCGATCAGCCCGAGCACGACGAGTTGCGACGGCGTCAGGTCCTTCGCCATGGCGTTTCCTCCCTCACTTTACCAATTGACACCATATCACTGAGACCATTACCGTCATCGCGCTGCAACCATATCAATGAGACTATGGAGTCGTGGAGCCGTGATGCGCCTGCACCCCGAGATAGCCGACGTCCTGGACGGCGTCCCGCCCTTCGACCCGCTGGCCGACCCGGCGGCCACCCGGGCCTACCTGCGGTCACTGCTCGCCGCGAAGCCCCCGGCGAACGACCCACGCATCACCGTGCGCCACACCGCGATCCCCGGCCCGGCCGGCGACCTCACCGTCCGCATCTACCAGCCGACCGAGGCGACGGGCGCGCGCCCCGGCATCCTCTACTTCCACGGCGGCGCCTTCATCTCCGGCGACCTCGACACCGGCGACGGCAACTGCCGCGACCTCTGCCTGGCCGCGGGCGCGGTGGTCGTCTCCGTCGACTACCGCCTGGCCCCCGAACACCCCTACCCCGCCGCCTTCGACGACTGCTACGCGGCCCTGTGCTGGACCGCCGCCAACGCCGCCCACCTGGGCGTGGACCCCACCCGCCTCGCCGTCGCCGGCCGCTCCGCCGGCGGCGCACTCGCGGCGGCCGTCACCCTCGCCGCCCGCGACCGAGGCGGCCCCGCCCTCGCCTACCAACTCCTGCTCGTCCCGGCCCTCGACGACCGCTGCGCCCACACCTCCGTCGACGAGTGCACCGACAACCGGATCGTCGACGGTCGCGTCGTGCGCAACATGTGGAAGCCCTACCTGGCCTCCACCGAAGCCGACCCCTACGCCGCCCCCGCCCGCGCCGAGGACCTCAGCGCCCTCCCGCCCGCCTACCTGGAGATCTGCCAGGCCGACGCCCTCCGCGACGAGGCCCTCGTCTACGCGAACCGCCTGATCGCCGCCGGCATCCACACCGAACTCCACGTAGTCCCCGGCGCTTTCCACCTCTTCGAGGGCTACGCCCCGACCAGCCGGCTGGCCCGCCGCGCCACAGCCACCTGGACGTCCGCGGTAGCGGCAGCGCTGACCTGAACCATCGACGTCGATGGGGTCGGCGACGTCTGCGGCGGTGAGCTCTGTCAGCGTGAGGACGCCTGCTGCGGCCGGTTGCACCCTCTGCCCCGCCCCGGCTGCGCCGTCTTCACCCGGCCCGCCCTTCCCGGCCGTTGCCGTCATCGCCCCGCTGCCCTGCCGCGCCGCGGGCTCCGGTCCCGACAAGGCTTCGAGGCGGTCCGTCCCGTGGGGGCCGAGCCCCAGCTCCTCCTTACGAGACCGCGGCTTTCCAGACCCACGAGGTGACGCGCGGCCGGTCAGCGAGCTCGCCCCGGCCGGTGGACCACAGCAGGACCTGGACAGGGTCACCAGACGGAGCATCAGGGAACAACCGGCTGAGCACCGCGGCACAGAGATCCTCCGGGGGCCGCCACGGAATCCCCAGCCCCTGGGTGATGTCATGCGTGTGAAGGAGCGTCTCCGCGACCCCCATCGCGGCGAACCCTGCCGGATCGCAAGGCCCCCAGTGCCAAGCGCGATCATCGGGTGCGGCTGCGGCGACCGCAGCACTCAGCAGCCTTCCGCAGGCGGTCACCACCCTGAGCACCTCATGCACCGGGGCGTCGGCGTCGACGGCGAGGTCAAAAGGCAGATAGGTGTCCGTCGGACGGGCCGCCAACTGCCCGGCATAGGCCAGCAGGTCGTGCGCGACGTGCGCGGCGGTCTGCCGGCAACTCCACTCCAGCGACCCCGCGCGGGCCTGCCAGTCCGCGGAACCGTGCGGGCCGAGGACCCGAACCATCTCGTCCACAGCCCGGTCGACGTCTCGACTGTCGATGCCATCCATGCCATCCATCCCATGATCGTCGCAGCGTTGGCAGCCATCAACAAGCGCAATCCGGCCTGACGAAAACCGCCCGGACGCGACGGTCACCTCGGGCCGGGCGGTCGGCGTCGGACCGGTGGGTGGGGCGGTGGTGTTCTTCGGCGAGGTGGTCGAGGGTGATCGCGTCCGACGATGCCCTGGTGATCCTTTCGGTGCCGCCCCCCAGGGCCGATGCGCCCGAAGCCTGTACCGTCCTGGACAGAGCACGTCGACTGGGCGGCGAGCATGGCCATGACCGCCGGGGAGGGCCCGTGGCGCATTGTTCGTCGGACGACAGCACTGGCGGCAGGAGGAGCGCGGCAGCAATCTCGCCTCCGAGACCGGCCTCGGCCAGCTGCGGCCGATGTGGCGGAGCAATGTGCCTCGCCAGCAGAGTTGCGGAGACGCCGGACGTGTGGATGGTCGACCGACCGTAGGCCGGGACCCCGCCGGGGTCGCCGCCTGCTGCCGGCGAATCTCCGACTCAGGTCACTGGTCGGCGTTGCCGGATCGTCAGGACCGGCCGGGGAGGTTGGCTTCCCATCCGTCGAGGAGTCGTTCGAGCCCCAGTTCAAACCCGCGTTCGGCGCTGTCGGCCGCGTGGGGGAGCTCGGCATCACGAATGACCCGGGTGAGGAGTGGGTGGCGCCCGTCCTTGACGACCTTGTCGAGGTAGGGCTTGTGGGCGTCCATCCATTCCTGGACGCCGACTCCGGAGCGTCGGACGGCTTCCTGTTCGGCGAGCTCGCCGATGGCGTAGCCGCGGACGAAGGCCTGCAGCGTCTTGACGATGGTGATCATGACGTCGATGTCGAAGCCGAGGGGATCGAGGGCGGCGAGTGCGTGTTCGGTGGCATCGAGGGAGTTCGGTCCGAGTGATGGGCGCCCTGCTGCGAGGGAGGTCATCCAGGGGTGCCGGTGGATGGTGGCTCGGGAACGACGGGCCAGGCTTCGCAGGTCGCTGCGCCAGTCGCCGGTGGGGGCGGGCGGACCGCCGTCTTCGGCCGTCACGGCGTCGAGCATGAGATCGAGCAGGTCGTCTTTGGACGCCAGGTAGCGGTAGAGCGAGGCTGTGCCCGTTCCCAGTTCCTTGGCGACGCGCCGCATGGACAGTGCCTCGATGCCCTCGGCGTCGGCGATCGCGATGGCGGCGCTGGTGATCTCCGCCCGGGTGCGTGACGGCGCGGGGCCTTTCGCGGCCCGCTCCGGCCGGTTCCAGATCACGGTGTGAGCGTCGTCCATGGATGTTCCTCCTCGCTACTGCGCTCACTGTTCGCAGTAGTGCTACTGTGGCGTTGTTACTGCGAACACTGTATCGCGGTAGAGCGGTGTCCAAGCGAAGGGAAACCACCATGACCACTCCCGTCACGATCGTCGGCGCCGGGCTCGGCGGCCTTACCCTCGCGCGGGTCCTGTACCTGCGCGGCATCCCGGCGACCGTCTACGAAGCCGAGACATCGGCGGACGCCCGCCCCCAGGGCGGTCAGCTCGACATCCACGAGTACAACGGGCAGCTCGCCCTCGAAGCGGCCGGCCTCACCGACGAGTTCCGCGCGATCATCCACGAAGGCGGCGAGGCCCTGCGCGTGCTCGACCAGCACGGCGCGGTACTGCTCGACCAGCCCGACGAGGGCACGGGCGGTCGCCCCGAGGTTCTCCGCGCAGACCTGCGTCGGATCCTGCTCGACTCGCTGCCCGACGAGATGATCCGATGGGGACACAAGGTCACCAGTGTCCGCTCCCTCGGAGACGGAAGGCACGAGCTGGCCTTCGCCGACGGGCCGACCGTGACGACCGGCCTCCTCGTCGGCGCGGACGGCGCCTGGTCGAGGATCCGGCCGCTGCTCTCCGACGCGAAGCCCGAGTACGTCGGCACGTCGTTCATCGAGACGTACCTGTACGACGCCGACGAACGCCACCCCGCCGCGGCCAAGGCCACCGGCGACGGTTCCCTGTTCGCCGTCACGGCCGGCAAGGGGATCCTCGGCCATCGAGAGGCCCATGCCGTTCTTCACACCTACGTCGCGCTCACCAAGCCGCAGGAGTGGATCGCCGCCGTCCTCGCCAGCCCCGAAACGGCGGCGGCCCAGGTCGCGGCAGAATTCACCGGATGGGCGCCGGAGCTCACCGCACTCATCACTGACGGTGAAACCGCCCTCGCCCCGCGCCCGATCAGTGCCCTGCCGATCGGCCACCGCTGGGACCGCGTTCCCGGAGTGACGCTGCTGGGCGACGCCGCCCACCTCATGTCACCGTTCGCCGGGGAGGGAGCCAACCTCGCCATGTTCGACGGCGCCGAACTCGGCAAAGCCATCGCCGCACACCCCGACGACATCGAAGCCGCCCTCGCGGAGTACGAGCAGGCTCTCTTCCCCCGCAGCGCCCGGTTCGCCGCCGAATCCGACAGGAACCACCGGCTCATCTTCGGCGACAACGCCCCCGCCGGCTTGCTCGACCTGCTCACCGGCCTGGAGCCGACCGAGTGAGCAGGGCCCCGGAACCGCGATCGTGAGCCGCAGGCGTCGGTCTGGTCACCCCCGCGGCCGGCACCCGCACGGACAAGCCGCTGCTGACGTCGGAGCAGATCGCCGCCGCGCCGCCCTGCCTCCCGCCGGGGAGTGCGTACTGCGGCCGGACGGCGCCGACTACGACGACGTTCCGCCCATGGCCAGCGCGGGTCGCGCCAGAGCGCGCAGCCAGGCGTGGGCGTGGGCGGTGTCGTAGCGCTGATGTCATGACAGGTATATCAGCGCCGAAGGTAGTTCGAACGGGATGGGGAGCACGACCAGGCCCAGGTCGGCGACCGCTGACCGCGTGGTGGCTTCGGGGACGGGTCACCGGTCCACAGGCCGGCCATCCGGTCCGGAGTCGCGGGGGTGGAGTCGCTGTCGCTGGGGTCGGATAGGTTGCCCGGATGAATGACACGGACCCGCTGGTGCCCGTCCTCGCCGGACTTGTCGTCGACGTTCTCTGGTTCCTCGACAGCTGCGAGGACGACGAGGTCGACCCTGACTCCGCGGTGAAGATGACGGAGAGCGTGAGCTGGGTGCTGGGGCGGCTGCCGCAGGACCAGCGTGAGCGGTTCCTGACGGTGCTGGCGGACCTGGCCGGGGCCGAGCAGGACCCGGGCCGGCGGGGGTTCTTGGAAGCCTTCCCCTTCTCCTGCGGTCTTGTCGAAGAGGAGCGCAGGGACTCAGGTCGAGCCGATGCCTGACCAGGCGGATGTGCCCGGTGGCAGGCTGTGGGTCTCGCTGCGGCGGATCGGCTCGGCGCGATCGCGCTCGCCCTGGTGGCCGCGGACTGACAGCAAATCACCGTCTGTGAACCGACCGGCCGTCGCCGCAGCGCTGAGTGCGTGGTCGACGTCGGCGGTCCCGTAGAGCTTGGCGAGCGCGACAACGTCGGCCATCTTCGCCCTGATGCGGCGGACACCGGTTGCCGCGGCCTCGACCAGCCGGGCCGCCGTCCTGCTCGTCCACGGGACGTTTCGGGCCGACAGCTGACGGTCGAGCCGTGACGGTCACCCTGCCGGGCTTACGGGTCCGGTAGGACGACCGCCGGGCGGAGACGGGGACGATTGCTCCTTGGGTGGTGTTCTGACCGCACGTTGTGGTGACGCGAGGCGAAGCGGTTGCCGGTCTCGACGCCATGGATCAGATCGGCTGGTGCTCCAGATCGCGGTTGATCGGCTGCCAGTTGCGCGCCGACACCACGTAGGGGTGCTCGGCCCCGAACTGCCGGATCAGCATGGTCAGTCCGAGTGACCGCAGGGAGTCGGCTTCGGTGTTCCTGCCCAGTTTCCGGAGGGTGACGGCCAGGTTGGTAGTGGAGAGCGAGCGATCCGGGTGCTGCGCCGAGTAGCGCTCGCACAGGCCCTGGTGGGCGGCCCGGCCGAGTTGTTCGGCGAGCGCCAGCTGCCCGTCGTCGCCGTAGGCGTTGGCCAGGTTGATCATCGCGTTGAGGGTGTACGGGTGCTCGGGCCCGACCGAGCGCGTCAGTCCCTCGACGGTGAGCCGGCCGCGTTCGATGGCGCCCTGGACGTCGCCGCTGCCGCGCAGGTAGATGCCGAGGTTGTTGGCGCAGGCCAGGGTGAA